>NZ_JBSXOE010000033.1:0-118189 GCF_056859295.1 Roseovarius sp. B-10
GACACCGGTCATCGGATCACAAGGACCCTACCGGCGTTGATATACAGACGTCCGTCCGTCGAAACAGACCAAACCGCCCACATATCTCTTCAGATATCAATCATGTCAAAGAGCACGAGACAAAACCAACCAGAGTGCGCCATTTTCCTGGCCCAACCCGCCGATCCCACCTCGGTGTTTTTGCCTCGCTTTCTTCGGAAGCGGCTGCTTCGTCAGTCCGGTCGGCCCACCGACATGCGCCTCAGCGCCGCCGGTGAGGGGCTGTTTACGGATAGCGCCCGAGACCCGCAACCCCCTTTTTCGCCTTTCGTCATTTTTTCTTCATCCGCCCCTATTTCGCGCGAAATGAGTGGGTTACGGGTCTCTTGCGTCGCTTTTGAGTGCTCTTGCGCAACTTTGTTTCCGACGCTCTCGCTCCCCCGAGCCCGGCTCGACGGTTATCCACAGGGTTACCCCCAGAAAGGCCCGCGTTCGGCCGACTCAGACGCGCTGCGCCCCCCGCGAGCGCCGGAGCCGTAGCGCCAGCAGGCCGAGAATCGTCCCGAGATAGATCAGCGGCTCGAACTGAAAACCCTTGGAGAGCCAGATGAAATGCACCGCCCCGAGGACAACCACCGCATAGGTCAGCCGATGCAGCCTCCGCCAGCGCGGGCCGAGGCGGCGCAGCGACAGGTCATTCGACGTCAGCGCCAGCGGAATCATCAGCAGGAAAGCGGTAAAGCCCACGGTCACGAACGGACGCTTGACGATATCGGCCCAGATGCGGGCGGCATCCTGTACGTCGAGCAGGAGCCAGACCGCGAGATGCAGGCTCACATAAGCGAACGCCAGAAGCCCGAGCGCCCGGCGAAAGCGTATGAGATTGATGCCGAGGTGCCGCCGCAACGGCGTAATCGCGAGCGTCGCCACCAGCAACTGAAGCGCCACCAGGCCCAGTTCACGCTCCAGCGCCTTGATCGGCTCGGCACCGAGCCCGCCGGTCAGCCCGAGGTAGAAGAACCAAACCGCCGGCGCGAGACCGATGACCCACAGCGCCCAGACCGGAACGCGGCGCGCCGGGCCGTTGATCCGGTCAGCCCACATCAGAAGTGCTTCTTGAGGTCCATGCCCTTGTAAAGGCTGGCCACCTCGTCGCCATAGCCGTTGAACATGAGCGTCGGGGTGCGCGACGAGAACAGCCCGCCGCCGATTCGCCGCTCTGTGGCCTGGCTCCAGCGTGGGTGGTCCACCTCCGGGTTGACGTTGGAGTAGAAGCCGTATTCGCGCGGGTTGGCCTTGTTCCAGCTTGTCGGCGGCTCACTGTCGGTCAGCGTGATGCGCACCACCGACTTGATCGACTTGAAGCCGTATTTCCAAGGCACCACAAGACGCAGCGGCGCGCCGTTCTGCTTTGGGATGTCGCGGCCATATATGCCCGTCGCCATGATGGTGAGCGGATGCATCGCCTCATCGAGCCGCAGCCCCTCGACATAGGGCCAGTCGAGCACCGGGTAGGCCACGCCGGGCATCTCGTCCTCGCGCAGCACCGTCTCGAAGGCCACGTATTTCGCGCCTGACTGCACGCCCGCCATCGCCAGCAGGTCGGCGAGCTCGAACCCGTTCCACGGCACCACCATTGACCATGCCTCGACGCAGCGGAAACGGTAGAGGCGCTCCTCCACCGTCATCTTCGCCATGATGTCCTCGAAGGCATAGTCGCCAGGGCGGTCCACCAACCCGTCGATACGCACGTTCCACGGCTCGATGGTCAGCCGGTGCGCATGGCGCGCCGGGTCGCCCTTGTCGGTGCCGAACTCATAGTAATTGTTGTAGGAGGTGATGTCCTCCCAGTCGTTGGGCTCGAGTGTCTCGGCCCGCGCGGCACCGCTGGCTCCGAGAAGACCGAGCCCCGCCGCCCCGGCGATCACGGCCCGTCGGTCGAGCCAAACGGGCTCCGGTGTCACGTCACACTCGCGCAGGTCATTCTTCCAGCGATAGGCCATTACGTCCTCCTTATCCGTTAAACGGCATATAGGGGCAGACACGCGCCAAACCAGCCGCGGGTTTCACCGGTGGCGATCACGATGGCGCGTCCGGGCTGTAACTCGGGCGGATCTCGTTGAAGCGGATCGAGGTGCCGTTGGCCTGCACCAGCCGCACGTGCCGCCGCCGCATCTGCCGTGGTTCGGCCACGCCGACGGAATGGGCGATGGTCTCGACCTCATTGATGATGGACTTGGCATAGTTTGCAACCTTGGCATACTTGTCCTCGACCACGAGGCCGCGCTGAAGATACGGATCGTGGGTGGTGATGCCTGTGGGGCAGGTGTTACGGTTGCACTTGAGCGCCTGGATGCAGCCGAGGCTGAACATGAAGCCGCGCGCCGAGGTCACGAAATCGGCCCCGGCGCAGAGCGCCCAGGCCACGTCGCCGGGATTGACCAGCTTGCCGCTGGCAATCATGCGGATTCGGTCCTTGAGACCGTAACGGTCGCGCAGATCCACCATGCGCGGCAGCGCGTCGCGCAGCGGCATGCCCACAAGGTCCATCAGCGGCATCGGGGCGGCCCCGGTTCCCCCCTCGCCGCCGTCTATGGTAATGAAATCCGGCGCGCACTCTGCCCCGCGCGCAGCCACCAGCTCGAAGAATGGCTCCCATGCCTGCGACGTGCCGATTACCGTCTTGAAGCCGACGGGCCGGCCGGTGACGCGGCGGATGTGGCAAATCATGTCCAGAAGGTCGCCGAAATCGTCGATCTCTGCGTGCCGGTTGGGCGAAATGCTGTCCTGCCCCTCGGCAATGCCGCGGATGCGCGCGATCTCGCCATTGACCTTGGCACCGGGCAGGATGCCGCCCTTGCCGGGTTTGGCGCCCTGCGCCAGCTTGATCTCGAACATCTTGATGCACGGGTTGTCCGAAACCTCGCGCAACCTGTCATCGGAGAGTTGCCCCCCGGCGTCGCGCACGCCGTATTTCGCGGTGCCGATCTGGTAGACAAGGTCGCACCCGCCGGTCAGGTGATAGGGGCTGACCCCGCCCTCACCGGTATTGAGCCAGATGCCCGCCCGTGCCGCCCCCCGGCTCAGCGCCTCGACGGCGGGGCGCGAGATCGCGCCATAGCTCATGCCGGAAATGTTGAAGATCGACTTCGCCTTGAAGGGAATCGCCGCGCCCGGCCCGATCTCCATCGGTGCGGTGGTGGCAAACTGGTTGTCGAGCGGCGGGAACACCGCCGGCACGAATATGGGCGTGCCGGGCACGTTGAGATTGCGGGTCGAGCCAAAGGCGATGGTATTGCCCTTGTGCTTGGTCGCATGCGCCACCCAATCTCGTTGCGCACGGTTGAAGGGCATTTCCTCACGATCCATCGCAAAGAAATACTGACGAAAGAATTCGCCCAGTTTGGTGAACAGCCCCCGGAACCGCCCGATTACCGGGTAGTTCCGCCGAATCGCGTCGCCGGTCTGCATACGGTCTATGACGTAGAAGAGCAGCACCACCAGCGCCGCCGTCCCCAGAAGGAACACGAAGACGAGCGAGAGGACCTCGAGAATCTGTGTCACATACCCCATAACGGTCTCCCCGGCCCGCCCGACTGGCTCGCCACGGTCCCCGGATGGCGGCCACGCGCCGGGGCTGACGAAATGCCTCACCGTTTAGTCCGGATCGGGCATGCTTGTCCACGTCGCCGCGCCGGTCAGCCTGCCGGACGGATGGTGCGCGGCGAGGCCGTCCGCGGCGCGATCCTCGGTGGTCAGGGCTTGGGGTGTTCGTCCCAGTCATCCGTCAGGATGCGCCGGGCATCGCCCTCGGGGTCGTCATACTGGTTGGACCGCACCGTGTAGATGAAGAACACCAGCCCCAGACCGCCAAGGATCAGTGAAATCGGGATGAGATAGGCCAGCACGTTCATCGCTCACCTCAATCGCAGCGCGTTCAGCGACACGGTAATCGAACTCGCCGACATGGCCAAGGCCGCGATCAGTGGCGTGGCGAGTCCGGCCACCGCCAGCGGCACGGCGACGATGTTGTAAACCGTCGCAATCCTGAAGTTTTCGCGGATGCGCCGCGTCGCCGAGCGCGCCGTCACACAGGCCGCACCGATGGGCGACAGGTCATTGCCCAGCAGCACGATATCCGACGCGACCCGCGCGGCATCGAGCGCCGATGCGGGCGAGATCGAGACATGCGCGGCGGCGAGCGCAGCGGTGTCGTTGAGCCCGTCACCCACCATCAGCACATGCCCGCCCTCGGCGCCCAGCGCCTCGACGCGCGCCGCCTTGTCGGCGGGCAGCGCCTCGGCCGTCCATTCCTTGATCCCGAGCCGATCCGCGAGGGCCGCAACCGCCGGTTCGGTATCGCCCGACATCAGGATCACCCGCTTGCCATCGGCCACCAGCGCCGCGACCGCCTCTTGCGCACCGGGGCGCAGCGCGTCGGTGAATGGAAACGCCACCGGTCCGCCCCCGCCCATATCGAGGAAACTCGCGGTTTGCGTCCGCGGCTTGGCCCCGGTCCAGCTTGCCCGCCCGAGCCGCACCTCGCGGCCCTCGTAGCGGCCCTTGGTGCCGTAGCCCGGCACCTCTGTCACGTCGCTCACCTTCGCCGCCGCGACACCTGCCTCGCGCGCGGCCTCGGCGATCGCGCGGGCCAGCGGGTGCGACGAGCCCTCGGCCAGCGCGCGCGCCACCGACATCGCCTCCGGCGGGACCGCCCCCGGTGCCTCGAGTCGCGGGGTACCGGCGGTCAGCGTGCCGGTCTTGTCGAACACCACCGTGTCCACCTGCGCCAACCGCTCCAGCGCGGTTTCGTGCTTGATGAGCATGCCGCGCCGGAAAAGCCGCCCCGACGCCGCCGTCGTCACCGCCGGAACGGCAAGGCCCAGCGCGCAGGGACATGTGATGATGAGCACGGCTGCGGCAATGTTGAGCGCGGTGCGCAAATCCCACGTATAGAGATACCAGCCGAGGAAACTCAGGCCCGCCAGGATATGCACCCCGGGCGCATAGAGCTTGGCCGCGCGATCAGCGAGCGAGGTGTAGCGCGAGCGCCCCGATTCCGCGATCGCCACCAGGTCGGCCATGCGGTGCAGCGATGTCTCGGCACCAACGGCGGTGGCACGGATGGTGAGCGGGCCGGTGAGGTTCACCTCTCCGGCGCTCACCGCCTGCCCCTCACCCGCGAAAACAGGCCGCGTCTCTCCTGTCAGGAGGGAGCGGTCGATCTCCGACGTGCCGCCGACGATCTCGCCATCCACCGGCATCCGCCCGCCGGGGCGCACGAGGATCAGATCGCCCGCCGCAAGCCCCGAGACGCTGACAACCTCTTCCTCGCCATCGTGCAACCGTGTCGCGCGTGGTACTTCGAGCGCGGTCAGCTCCTCGGCAGCAGAGCGCGCGATGGCACGGGTGCGATGATCGAGATAGCGCCCGGCAAGCAGGAAGAAGGTGAGCGCGATGGCCGCGTCGAAATAGGCGTGCTCGCCGGAAAGCGAGGTCTCCCACAGCGAGGTGATCACCGCCAGAACGATCGCCAGCGTGATCGGCACGTCCATGTTGAGCCGCCCCTGCCGCAGCGCAGCCCATGCATTGCGAAAGAATGGCATGCCCGAAAAGGCGATGGCAGGCAGGGTGATCGCGGCGGATATCCAGTGAAACAGGTCGCGCGTCGCGGCATCGGCCCCGGACCAGACCGAGATCGACAAAAGCATGACGTTCATCGCGGCAAATCCCGCCACCGCCAGCCGCATCAAGAGATCACGACCCGCCTTGTCGGTTGCGGTGGCGTTGAGCGTACCGGCGTCAAGCTCGTGCGCCTCGTAGCCCAGCCGCTCGACAAGCGCGCGCATCTCATCCGCCGTCACGCCGGGGGCGGCGTCGATGCTGGCCCGTTTGAGAGTGAGGTTGACCCGCGCCGAACGCACCTGCGGGTGCGCGTCCAGTGCGCTCTCGATCTTCGAGATGCAGGCCGCGCAATGGATCGTCGGCAGCGACAGGGCGATCCGCGCGTCCGGCAGATCGCGCGCGGCCAGCGCCTCGGCCGCCGGGGCGGCGGCGCAGGCCGGACAGGCCGAAGGTGCAGGGCGCATCGTGGCGGTCATCCCCTAGCCCCGATCCATCAGGATCTCGCGGCGTTGCTGGAACAGTGTGCCGTCGGCGGAATAGGCTCTCAGCCGAAGGATCCACTTGCCTGCTCCCAGCATAACCGGTGCTTCGAAGGCCTGCCCGGTATAAGTAAGCCGGGCCGAGATATCCTCGTGATCCTCGGTTGCCCGGCCCACCGTCGCCTCGACGCTCGCGGGTCTTACAGGCCGCCCGCTCTCGTCGGTGAACCGCAGCGACAAAAGCCCGTCCTGCGCCTCGGCGGCCAGTATCCAGCCCAGCGCCTCCTGCGCGGCCTTGCGCTCGTTGAAGGTCTGGCTGGCGATATAGCCGTTTCTTACCTCCAGCCCGGGAAAGGTGCGCACCGCCGAATAGGCCAGCACGAGATTGACCCCGATGATGACGCTGAAGGCCGCCACGAAGCCTATCAGCACGTGCCGCCCGGTGATCTGTCGTTCCGCCATCATTGCCCCCGTCCGTTGAAGACCGTGTCCTTGTAATCGCGCGTGCCGCTGCCGGTATCCTCGACCCAGATGCGGATATCGGTACTCTCGGCCTGTGCCGGGGCCGAATTCGGCGGTGCGGTGACGTAGACACGCTGAAGCTTCATCTCGTCGGGTGCCACCTCGACCGAAGTGTAGGGCGTTCCTTCCAGCGTGATGAACAGCGTCGGATCACCCTTCACGCTGAATTTAAAGCGCGTCGGCTCGTGCTTCATGTTGCGCAGGCGCACCTCGTAGATGTTGCGGATTTCACCATCCGACAGGGTGACATAGGTCGGGTTGCGCACCGGCGCCACCGTCAGGTCGATGTCGGAGCGGATGAACAGCGCAAAGACAAGACCGAGCCCCACCAGCGACCAAAGCGCCGTATATAGAATGGTGCGCGGGCGGAAAACGTGCTTCCAGATCGGCTTGGGCGGCTGGCCCGCGCGCTCGCGCTCCTCGTCGGTAAAAGCCATGTAGTCGATAAGCCCGCGCGGCTTGCCGATCTTGGCCATCACGTCATCGCAGGCGTCGATGCACAGGGCGCAGGTGATGCATTCAAGCTGCTGGCCGTCGCGGATGTCGATGCCCACCGGGCAGACATTGACACAGGCCATGCAGTCGATGCAGTCGCCCATCGGCTCGCCCGCCTTGACCTTTTCGGAATGCTTGCGCGGCTCACCCCGCCATTCACGGTAGCCCACGGTCAGCGTGTCCTCGTCCATCATCGCGGCCTGAATGCGCGGCCAGGGGCAGGCATAGATGCAGATCTGTTCGCGCGCGAAACCGCCGAAGAAAAAGGTCGTGCCGGTCAGAACGGCGATGGTGGTATAGGCGATGGGGTGTGCGTCAAGCGTGAACAAATCGACCAGGAGCGTCGGCGCATCCGTGAAATAAAACACCCACGCGCCCCCCGTCGCCACCGCGATCAAGGCCCAGGTGATCCATTTGGTCACTCGCAGCCGCGCCTTGCGGACATCCCATTTCTTCTGCCTGTGCAGGCGCAGCCGCGCATTGCGATCACCCTCGATCCAGCGTTCCACCAGGATAAACAGATCGGTCCACACGGTCTGCGGGCAGGCATAGCCGCACCACACCCGGCCAAGCGCCGAGGTGAACAGGAACAGCCCCAGGCCAGCCATCACCAGCAGGCCGGCAACGAAGTAGAATTCATGCGGCCAGATCTCGATCCAGAAGAAGAAGAACCGCCGCTCAGCCAGATCGAGCAGAACTGCCTGATCCGGAAGACTCGGTCCCCGGTCCCAGCGAATCCACGGGGTGAGGTAATAGATGCCGAGGGTGACGGCCATGATCACCCATTTCAGGTTGCGGAACTTGCCGTACACCTTCCTGGGAAAGACCGGCTCACGCGCGGCATAGAGGGATTGGGGGGCATTGGGCTGGGACTCGGCCACGGAGACACTCCGATATCTTGCATCTGTTGATCGTCTTTTGACAGGATGCGGGGCCCGTAACTTTGACCTGCATCAATCCTGACTCCTGAATCGATCTATTTCGCTTGCGTCTTGCTCACGGACAACTCTTTGAGCGGCACCGTCTTTCGCGCCTGCCGCCGTAGCCACGTAACGAAAGCCTTTGCAGGCGGGCGCAGCACGCCGGGGCGCGTAACAACATGATAGCCCGCCTCCTCTTGATCCTCGAACAAAAGCCGCAGTCGACCGGATGTGATATCCTGACGCACCCATTCGCGCACCGTCACCGCCACGCCCTGCCCGTTGCGCAACCCGTCGAGCAACAGGTTGCCCGGCACCTGCACCAGCCCGGCGGCACGTTCCTTGACCACGCCCCGCCGACGCAGCCAGTCGCTCGCCTCGTTGGTGCCGAATTCCTGCAACCAAGGCAGATCGGCGAGGTCAGCGGGGCAGTCGATCCGCTTGTCTTCGACCAGGTGCGGCGCAGCCACGGCGACGATGGGCGAGCGAAACAGCAACTCCGCCTCCAGCCCCGGCCAGTGCCCCGTGCCATACCGCACGGCGATGTCGATGCCACCCGGCTCCATCTCCACGAGCCGCGGCGTCGGGTCGATCATCAGGTCGATTTGCGGATGCGCCTGCCGGAACTCGCTGAGGCAGGGCATGAGCCAGTACGCGGCAAAACTCGGCGTCGTCGATATCTGCAGCGGGCGCTCGGCATCAGCACCGGTCAGTGCCTCGACCGCACGGGCAATAGCCCCGAACCCGAGGCTCAGCGCATCAGCAAGGTCACGTCCCTCCGCCGTCAACCGTGACTGCCGCCCCGACCGGTCGACAAGCGCCACGCCCAGGTGCGCCTCAAGCTGCCTGACCTGTTGGCTGACGGCGGCGTGGCTCACGTTTAGCCGCGCGCCAGCGGCGGCGGTGCTGCCGGTCTCTGCCAGGGCCGCAAAGGCGCGCAGCGCGGTCAGAGAAGGAAGGGTGTGCCAATCCATGATGTAAGCCTACCTTACGGGTCGAAAATTTTCCAGAGTCGCGTGAGGAGCCACGTTTCCCCATATTAAATGGCAGAACAGCAGCAGATGAAAGGACACGATCATGCTTGGAATTCTGGCAAATACTTTCAATATCGCCACTCGCACCGACACCGCGAACGGTGCGCGTCACCGCCATCAAAACCGGCCCCACCGGCCCTTGGCGGAACGCTCGGACCTGCGCGACAGTGCAGAGCTGGAGGCCCACCTCATCGCCCGTCGCAGGGTCTGACCCGCACATGACAAGGGCCCCGAAACGGGGCCCGAGGTTGACATGGCGTCTCTTCAGCCGACGTTATCGGTGCCGGCCCTCCCTGGAAACGCGCGAACAGGACGGAAGGACCGGCACCTTACCCCGGGCCCAGGAACGGGCCCGGGGTATCTCTTTGCGCTTACTGACCGCCGCCCAGTTGGTGGACATAGACGGCAACGGCGCGCGTCTCGGCCTCGCTGAGGTCGGCCCCACCCATCGGCGGCATGATGCCAAAGCGCGAATTGGTCACGGTCTCGCGGATGGTGTCGTAATCCCCACCATAGAGCCAGATGGCGTCGGCGAGGTTCGGGGCACCCTGGTAGATGTCGCCCCCACCCGCGTCGCCGTGGCAGGCCGCGCAGTTGTCGAGGAATATCTCCTCGCCTGCCGCAGCGGCCGTGGCGTCCTGCGGCGCGCCCGAGAGCGACATCACGTAATTCACCACCTGGTCGATCGATTCGCTGTCGAGGATGTCACCGAAGGCGGGCATCTGCGACCAGCGCGCATCCGGGTCCTCGTCGTTGCGGATACCGTGAGCGATGGTGTAGTGAATATCGTCCAGCGTGCCACCCCAGAGCCAGGCATTGTCCAGCAGGTTGGGATAGCCGCCCGCCTTCACGCCCGCCGCGCCCGAGCCGTGGCATTGCGCGCACCAGGTGCGAAAAACCGCGGCCCCGGCAGAAACGGCGTAGTTGTTGAGCTCGTCGTCCGTCGGGATTTCTTCGAGTTCGACCGAGGCCAGCCGGGTATTGATCTCGGCATTGGCCTCTTTTGCGGCCTCGATCTCGGCGGCCACGTTGGCGCGGGTGGACCAGCCCTTGTAGCCCGCCGTCGCCTCGTTGATGAGCGGCCATGCGGGATAGGCGATCACGTACCAGATCCCCCAGATGATGGTGGCGTAGAACACCCAGACCCACCAGCGCGGAAGGGGATTGTTGTATTCCTTGATCCCGTCCCACTCGTGGCCGGTGGTATCCGGTTCCTGTTTATCGGTCGGTTTCTTGGCCATGTCTTACGCCTCCTTGGCGTCGGCATCGCGATCGGATGCCGGTTTGTCTTCGTGCCGGAAGGGGATGTTCGCCGGGTTCTCGTATTTCTTCGTGGCGCCGGGGCGGAACACCCAGATCACCACCCCGATGAAGAAGGCAAAGAGCACCAGCAACATCCAGCTATCGGCGAATTGGCGCAGCAGGGAATAGGTTTCCATCTTCTGTCCTCCTCAGCGGCTTGCAACGGGGGTGAAGGTCGAGAAATCGACCAGCGTGCCCAGCATCTGCAGGTAGGCGATCAGCGCGTCGCTCTCCGAGATGCCGGGGCGGCTGTCGAAATTGCGCACCTGCGCCTTGGGGTAGCGCGCGAGCAGCCCCTCGGTATCGGCGTCCGGATCGGCCTGCGCCCGGAAGTCTGCCACCGCGTTCTCGATCATCTCGTCGGTATAGGGCACGCCCACGAGGCTGTGTGTCTCGAGCAGGTCGGCGACGTGTTCGCCGTCGATCAGCCGATCCTCGAGGAAGCCGTATTTCGGCATCACCGATTCGGGCACCACCGCTTGTGGATCGCGCAGGTGATCGACGTGCCATGCGTCCGAGTAGCGCCCGCCGACGCGCGCGAGGTCAGGCCCCGTGCGCTTGGAACCCCACTGGAACGGGTGGTCGTATTTCGACTCCGCCGCGAGGCTGTAATGGCCGTAGCGTTCGACCTCGTCGCGCATCGGGCGCACCATCTGGCTGTGGCAGACGTAACAGCCCTCTCGGACGTAGATGTCGCGCCCGGCCAGTTCCAGCGGCGAGTAGGGGCGCATGCCCTCCACGTCCTCGATGGTGTTCTCGAGCCAGAACAGCGGGGCGATCTGCACGATCCCCCCGATGGTGACCACGAGGAAGGCAAAGATCGCCAGAAGCGTGACGTTCTTTTCCAGGATTGCGTGTTTGTCCAGAATTGCCATCTCTCCGGCCCTCCTTATTCAGCCGGGACTGTGCTGTTCGTGGCCTCAACGGCCGGCGAACGCTTCACAGTCATCCAGAGGTTGTAGCACATGATCACGGCACCGGTGACGTAGAGCACCCCACCCAGACCGCGCACGATATACATCGGCAGTTTCGCGGCCACGGTGTCGGCGAAAGAGTTCACAAGGAAGCCGTTCGCATCCACCTCGCGCCACATCAGGCCCTCCATGATCCCCGTCACCCACATGGCGGCGGCGTAGAGAATGATGCCGATCGTGGCGAGCCAGAAGTGCCAGCTCACGAGGCTCAGACTGTAAAGCCGCTCACGGTTCCACAGTTTCGGCACCAGGAAGTAGAGTGCGCCGAAGGTGATCATGCCATTCCAGCCCAGCGCGCCCGAGTGCACGTGCCCGATCGTCCAGTCGGTATAGTGCGACAGCGAGTTGACCGCGCGGATGGACATCATCGGCCCCTCGAAGGTGGACATGCCGTAAAAGCCGATGGAGATCACCATCATCCGGATGATCGGATCGGTGCGCAGCTTGTCCCACGCGCCCGAGAGCGTCATCAGGCCGTTGATCATCCCGCCCCAGGACGGCATCCACAGCACGATCGAGAACACCATGCCCAGCGTCGAGGCCCAGTCGGGCAGCGCCGTGTAGTGCAGGTGGTGCGGACCAGCCCAGATATAGATGAAGATAAGTGCCCAGAAGTGGATGATCGACAGCTTGTAGCTGAACACCGGGCGTTCTGCCTGTTTCGGGACAAAGTAGTACATCATCCCCAGGAACCCGGCGGTGAGGAAGAAGCCCACGGCGTTGTGGCCATACCACCACTGCACCATCGCGTCCTGCACACCCGCAAACACCTGAACCGATTTGGAGCCCCAGATCGAGACCGGGATCGACAGATTGTTGACCACGTGCAGCATCGCCACCGTGATGATGAACGACAGGTAGAACCAGTTGGCCACGTAGATATGCGGCTCTTTCCTCTTGACGATCGTGCCGAGGAACACGGCGAGATAGGCAAGCCAGACGATGGTCAGCCACCAGTCAACGTACCATTCCGGCTCGGCGTATTCCTTGGATTGGGTGGCACCCAGCAGGTAGCCGGTGGCGGCCAGAACGATGACGATCTGATAGCCCCAGAATACGAACCACGCGAGGTTGCCGCCCCACAACCGCGCCGCCGAGGTGCGCTGCACCACGTAGAAAGACGTGGCAATGAGCGCGTTGCCGCCAAAGGCGAAGATCACGGCCGAAGTGTGCAGCGGACGCAGCCGCCCGAAATTGGCATAGCCCTGCGCCCACTCGAAATTGAGCTCTGGAAAGGCGAGCTGAAAGGCGATGAACGTGCCCGCGAGAAAGCCGACGACGCCCCAAAGGGCGGTCGCAACGACCCCGGCGCGCACCACGCCGTCCATGTATTCGCCGGACAGATCGACCCGCGCCTCCGGCTCGTCGGTGTGCTTGAGCACCCACAGAAACAGCCCGCCGGAGATCAGCGCCACGGTAAGCGCGTTGATCAGGTAGGCCAGATCACGCGCGTAATTGGCAGCGATCAACGCGAAGAGCGTTATCAGGCCAAGCGCAATCAGCTTGATGTAATTCGTCATGTTGCGTCCCTTCGTCTTCGACCGCGCGAGTCGCCATGACCGGCGCACGCACGTTTGACTGTGCACTTAATGGGAGCACCCGAGTCAACAAACCTTGATCTGTGTCAAAACGGCACGCACCGGCGCTTGATCCGCGTCAATGCGTCCCGCCCCTCATGCCCCTAATGTGGTCATATCGAAGCGGACTCAGGGAAATGCACGATGACCTATAACAGCCTATTCACGGTACTGACCGACCCGGCGCTGGTCGATGAGACCCTCACCCATGCCATCGCCGTGGCCGAAGCCAATGACGCGCATCTCGATGCGCTCTGCCTGGGCGTCGACCGAAGCCAGACAGGCTATTACTACGCCGGCGCAAGCGCGGTTGTGCTCCAGGAGACAATCAGCCGTGCCCAGGAAGACGCCGAAGAGATCGACCGGCTGGTGCGCGCGCGTCTCGACAAGAGCACGATTCGCTGGGCCGCCGAGATGGGCGTGGCACAGCTTGCCGATATCGGACGCCATGTCGCGGCGCGGGCGCGATTTTCGGATCTGGTCACTTTGCCGCAGCCCTATGGCGAGGGGCGCGGTGCCGAACTCGAGGCGGTAACCGAATCGGCACTCTTCGAGGGGCGCACGCCGGTTCTCGTCGCGCCCGCCAAGGGCGCCCCGACACCGAACCCACGGCGCATACTTTTGGGCTGGAACGAGAGCCCCGAGGCACTCGCCGCCACGCGGGCCGCGATGCCGCTCCTGCGCATGGCAGAGACGGTGCATGTGGTGGTGATCGACCCGCCCATGCACGGGCCGAACCGCTCCGATCCCGGCGGGCTTCTGGCGCAGTATCTCTCGCGCCACGGGGCCAAGACCGAGATCGACGTGCTGTCGCGCTCGTTGCCGCGGGTCTCGGATGTGCTCTTGCGCCACATGACGGACATGGACGCCGACATGGTGGTGATGGGGGCCTATGGCCATTCGCGCTTTCGCGAGGCAATCTTCGGCGGGGCCACGCGCTACATGCTGGAACAGGCCACGGTGCCGGTGTTCATGGCGCACTGACCCAGCGGGCTTCGGTCGGGAAAGGCGGGGCCGGTCCCGTCGCGCCTTTCCGACCATCCCCCGCCTGTGAAACCACCCCTGCCCGCCTCCTGAGCCTTCCCGCCGGGATCGCCATCGGTGTCATCGGGGCGCTGGCCGGTCTGAGCAGGCGGCTGCTTCGACCGATCTGTTAACCTCGACGGCATCGACAGAAATACCGACGCGATACAGCCGATTTACCGACGCGATGCAGACAGGCATTTTGGGTTGTTAACCAATCTCTTGGCCCTGATTCGGCCCCGGCTGAACCAATGACCTCAGACCAGCAGCCCGCCATCGCTGTCGTCGCCCGCCTCTTCCAGCAGGCGGCCCATGTCAGGGATGGTCACCCGGCGCTTGCCCTCAAGCGAGATCACCCCGTCCTTCTTGAGCGCCGAGACCTGGCGGCTGACGGTTTCCAGCGTGAGGCCGAGGTAATCGGCCATCGCCTCGCGGGTGAGCGGCAGGTCAAAGACCAGCGGGCCGCGCATCCCCTGCATCGAGAGCGCGGCGTCGCGCCGCGCGATGATCGCGATGAGCGAGGCGATCTTTTCCCGTGCGGTCTTGCGGCCCAGCACCAGCATCCATTCGCGCGCCGCGTCCAGCTCGTCGAGCGTCATTTCGAGCAGACGCTGCGCGATGTGGGGCGTGCGAATCATCATTTGTTCGAACGGTTTACGACGAAAACAGCACATCACCATATCCGTGGTCGCCACCACGTCATAGGTGGCGCACTCGCGCCCCGGGCGACCCACGAAATCGCTGGGCAGAAGCAGGCCCACCATCTGCGTGCGCCCGTCCTCCATCGTCTGCGTGAGCGTGGCGATCCCCGAAACGACGGAGGCGACGAAATCCATCTGGTCCCCGGACCAGATAACCGTCTGCCCGGCTTCGAAGTTGCGATAATACTTGATCTGCTCGAGCAACTCGAGCTCGTCAGACTCGCACCGTGCACAGACGGCGCGGTGTCGGATCGGGCAGTCGCCGCAATCCACTGGCGCGCAATGCGCGATTTTTTCGCTGATCGCCAACTTTGCCATCCAAGGGTTGATCTGGGTCAAGGAGTTTACGTTTTCGGACTGTAAACGTCGGCACATGGATACGCAAACCGAACTCGCCCGCCTGGGTCTTTTTGATGCCAAGGTGCCTCGCTACACCAGCTACCCCACCGCGCCGCATTTCAGCCGGTCGGTGGGGTCTGGTGACTTCACCGACTGGATAGCCGCCATCCCGGCTGGCTCCGAGGTATCGCTCTACGTGCACGTGCCCTTCTGCCGCAGGCTGTGCTGGTTCTGCGCTTGTCGCACGCAAGGCACCCAGAGCGATGCGCCGGTGATCGCCTATCTCGAGACGCTCAAGACCGAGATCGCCATGCTGGGCCGCCTGCTGCCCGATGGTGTGCGGCTCTCGCGGCTGCACTGGGGCGGTGGCACGCCCACGCTTTTGCAGCCGTCGATGATGACCGAGCTGGCGGGGGCGATTCGCGAGATCGCGCCGTTCACCGAGGCCACAGAGTTCTCGGTCGAGATCGACCCCAACGAGATCGACGGGCCGCGCCTCGACGCGCTCGCCGCGGCAGGCATGAACCGAGCCTCCATCGGAGTGCAGGATTTCGACGAGGACATCCAGAAAAGCATCGGTCGCCTGCAAAGCTACGACATCACTCGTTGGGCTACCGAGGAAATCCGTGCAAGGGGCGTGGCGAGCCTCAATGCCGACATTCTCTACGGTCTGCCGCACCAGACCAAGGCGCGAATCACCGAGAGCGTGCAGAAGCTCCTGTCGCTCAACCCTGACCGTGTGGCGCTCTACGGCTATGCGCATGTGCCGTGGATGGCCAAGCGCCAGCAGATGATCCCTTCGGACGCTCTGCCCACCCCGCAGGAACGCCTTGCCCTCTTCGACACCGCCAGGCGGCTGTTTCTCTGGGACGGGTATGACGAGATCGGCATCGACCATTTCGCCACCAAGGACGACGGGCTGAGCATTGCACAAAAGACCGGACGCCTGCGCCGCAATTTCCAAGGCTATACCGATGACACGGCGGATGTGCTGATCGGTCTCGGCGCATCCTCGATCTCGCGCTTTCCGCAAGGATACGCACAGAACGCACCCGCCACCGGGGCCCATACCGGCGCGATTCGCGAGGGGCGGTTTTCCACCACGCGCGGTCATGTCTTCTCGCCCGAGGATCGGATGCGCGGCCGGATGATCGAGATGCTGATGTGCGATTTCCACGTCGATGCGGAGGAGATCACGCGCGATTTCGCCATCACCCCAGCCGCGCTGCACAACCTGTTGTCAGAGATTGATCGGGCCTTTGCCGGTCATCTGAAGCTGGACGAGACCGGCCTGTTCATCCCGCCGGAGGCACGCCCGCTCACCCGGATGATCGCACGGCAGCTCGACGCCTACGAGGTCAATGCCGAAGGTCACAGCTCGGCGATCTAGAGAATACCGCTCAAAAGCCGGTTCCGGTGTTGAGCAGCATTCCTTGTAGACTGTTGCGACGGCAGGCCCGTTAGCGGCCAGCCGCGCTTTACACCCCGGCCCTGCGCGCCTAGCGTCTGCGCGACACCTGCAAGAGGGCCGAACCATGCAACTCATCGCCTCCCCACTCTCTCCTTTCGTGCGCAAGGTGCGCGTGCTGTTGCATGAGACCGGGCTCGCCCAGCAGGTCGAGGTGGTGAACCTCGCGACAACCCCGATCGAGACCGATCCGCGCGCCGCCTCGGCCAACCCCTTGGGCAAGATCCCCGCGCTGATGCGCGAGGACGGCGCCACGCTCTATGACAGCCGGGTCATCACCCGATATCTCGATAACCTCGCGGGGGCCGGGCTCTACCCCGAGGCGCGGCTGTGGGAAGTCCTGACGCTCGAAGCCACCGCCGAGGGCATCATGGAAGCTGCCGTTCTGATGGCCTACGAGGGCCGCTTTCGCCCCGAAGACATGCAATACGCCCCCTGGGTCGAGGCGCAATGGGCCAAGATCGCCCGCGCGCTCGATGCGCTCGAAGCGCTCGAAGCGCGGTGGATGAGCCACCTCTCTGGTCGGCTGGACATGGGCCATATCGCCACGGGCTGCGCGCTGGGATATCTCGATTTCCGCCATGACGGGCGCGGCTGGCGGCAGGGGCACCCGGCGCTGGCCGACTGGTTCACCGCGTTTGCGCAGCGTGAAAGCATGACAGCGACGGCCCCCGCCTGACCGGTGCCGTCGCAAGGCCCGCTGGCGATACCTCAGAAGCTGTAGCTGATTCCCACGTTCACCGCATGGGTCACGAGCTCTGTCTTGAGCTTGCCCGCGCTCTGCCCGGCAACAGTCGGGTCCGGGTCGATGGTGGCGTCGTTGTCGGACCACGTGATCTGGTACTCGCCAAAGAGCGCCCACTTGTCGGTAATCGCGTATTTCAGCCCGGCGATGCCACGCAGGGCGGGGCCCGTGGCCTCGAAATCAAAGGTGCGCCCCGTGGCGCCGGTCACCTTGATGTCCACGTGCGGGATGGCCACGCCGACCCCGGCCCCGACATAAGGCGTGAATCGCGGCGTCTTGGCGAAGGCACCGGGAAAGCGCTTCATCACGTTGGCGGTGATGATGTTGTGCCCGTCGGTGAATTCGAGCTTGTCGACGCCCAGTGCGGCACGGTCAGAGGCCGAGGCGATGGCCTTGGCATGGGTGCCCTCGATGCCGAAGCCGAAATCGCTCTGCATCCACCACGTGGCGCGACCGCCGTAATAGAGCGGGTTGTCGAACGGCTTCACCCGCCAGTCGATGTCGCGGCTCACCGGCGTGGCCGCCCCCGGCAGGCGCACCGAGTCGCTATCGCTGTGGGCGCTCTGCGTGCCAAGATAGAGGCTCAACTCAAGTTCGGCGGCGGCAGGTGTAGCCATCAGCATGAGCGCTGCGGCGGCGACTTTGATAGAATCGAGCATGTCCGGGACCTTGCACTACGAGGGAATACGCGTCTAATGCGTCCTTATACCCGGAAATGCCCACCGACAAGCGCGACACAAGCGCGCTTCGATCACATCTTGGGGCGCAGCAGGCTGGACGCCTTGCCAAAGCCTCGCTAAATAGCCGCAGAGTGAAGGTCGGGGAGAGTCCCCGGACAAAACCTCATGAGGCCGTGACCGCCACTGACAGAATGGAGTAACCTCGTGTCCCACGCAGAAGATCACGAAGGCACCCGGAGGGATTTCCTCTACTACGCCACAGCAGGGGCGGGTGCCGTCACCACAGGAGCGGCGATCTGGCCGCTGGTCAACCAGATGAACCCGTCGGCGGATGTGCAGGCCCTGTCCTCGATCCGCGTCGATGTGGGCGGGGTCGATCCGGGCACGCAGATCAGCGTCAAGTTCCTCGGCAAGCCGGTCTTTATCCGCCGCCGCAGCGAGAAAGAGATCGAGGCGGCGCGCGCGGTCGAATTGTCGCAACTGCCCGACCAGAACGCGCAGAACCGCAACGACATGTCGCTCGACGCCTCCGACCAGAACCGCACCCTCGACGAGGCGGGCGAATGGCTGGTGATGATCGGCGTCTGCACGCATCTGGGCTGCGTGCCGATCGGCGATGGTGCCGGTGACTTCGGCGGCTGGTTCTGCCCCTGCCACGGCTCTCACTACGACACCGCGGGACGTATCCGCAAAGGCCCCGCGCCCGAGAACCTCTGGATTCCCGTGGCCGAATTCGTCGACGATACGACGATCCAACTGGGATAAGGAAACGCGCACATGTCCGGAATTCCACACGATCATTACGAGCCCAAGACGAACGGCGAGAAGTGGCTGCACAATCGTCTGCCCATCGTCGGGCTGCTCTATGACACCATCATGATTCCCACCCCCAAGAACCTCAACTGGATGTGGATCTGGGGCATCGTCCTGACCTTCTGCCTCGTGTTGCAGATCGTCACGGGCATCATCCTCGCGATGCATTACACGCCGCATGTCGACATGGCCTTTGCCTCGGTCGAGCATATCATGCGCAACGTGAATGGCGGGCATTTCATCCGCTACCTGCACATGAACGGTGCCTCGCTGTTCTTTGTCGCGGTCTACCTGCACATCTTCCGCGGGCTCTACTACGGCTCTTACAAGGCCCCGCGCGAGGTCACCTGGATCATCGGCATGCTGATCTACCTTGCGATGATGGGCACCGCCTTCATGGGCTACGTTCTGCCCTGGGGTCAGATGTCGTTCTGGGGGGCCACGGTGATCACCGGCCTCTTCGGCGCGATTCCCTTCATCGGCGATGCGATCCAGACCTGGCTTCTGGGCGGACCGGCGGTGGACAATGCCACGCTCAACCGCTTCTTCTCGCTGCACTACCTGCTGCCCTTCGTGATCGCGGCGCTGGTGGCGCTGCATATCTGGGCGTTCCACACCACCGGCAACAACAACCCCACCGGGGTGGACGTACGCCGCGGCTCCAAGGCCGAGGCCCAGAAAGACACCGTGTCGTTCTGGCCCTATTTCGTGATCAAGGATCTTTTCGCCCTCGCGGTGATCATGGTGATCTTCTTCGCGATCGTCGGGTTCATGCCCAATTACCTCGGGCATCCCGACAACTATATCGAGGCCAACCCGCTTCTCACGCCCGCGCATATCGTGCCGGAATGGTATTTCCTGCCCTTCTACGCGATCCTGCGCGCCTTTACCGGCGATGTCTGGGTGGTGATGTTCGCAAGCTGGATCACCGGCGGGATCATCAATGCCAAGTTCTTCGGTGTGCTGGCGATGTTCGGCTCGATCATCGTGATGGCGCTGGCGCCGTGGCTCGATACCTCCTCGGTGCGCTCGGGACGGTACCGGCCGATGTTCAAATGGTGGTTCGCGCTGCTCTGCGTCGATTTCGTGGTGCTGATGTGGGCCGGTGCGATGCCCGCAGAGCCGCCGTATTCCATCATCTCGCTCATCGGTGCGGCCTACTGGTTCGCCTACTTCCTGGTGATACTGCCGCTTCTGGGCGTAATCGAGAAACCCGAGGCACAGCCTGCCACCATCGAAGACGATTTCGATGCACATTATGGCAAGGCCCAAACGCCCGCCGAATGAGAAAGGACGGATGACAATGTTCAGAAAAACAGGCATTGCGGCCCTCGCGGCCCTGTCCCTCTCGACCGGCGGCGCATTCGCCGCCGGAGGTGAGGGGCATATCGAGGATGTGGCCTTCTCCTTCGAGGGGCCCTTCGGCAAGTTCGACCAGTTGCAGTTGCAGCGTGGCCTCAAGGTCTACACGCAGGTCTGCTCGGCCTGCCACGGGCTGCAATACGTGCCGCTGCGTACGCTTGCAGACGAGGGCGGGCCGCACCTGCCCGCCGACCAGATGCGCGCCTATGCCGAGCAATTCGAGGTCTATGACGACGAGCTCGACGATTTCCGGACCGCGAAGCCGACGGATCATTTCCCGATGTCGCAGCTGGAAAGCGCACCGGACCTGTCGCTTATGGCAAAAAAGCGCGCCGGGTTCCACGGCCCCTACGGTACCGGGCTCTCGCAGCTCTTCAACGGCATGGGCGGACCGGAGTACATCTACTCGCTGATGACCGGCTATCACGAGTCGCCGGAATGTGCTCCCGAGGACTTCCCTGGCTCCTACAACTCTGCCTTTACCGCCGGCGGGTACCCCGATGAGTGCAAGGACGAGCACGGCCACCCGACCGTGCCCGGAAGCTGGATTTCCATGGCACAGCCACTCTGGGGCGACGATGTCGAATTCGACGACGGCACCGCGGCGACGCTGGAGCAGGAGGCCGAGGATGTTGCCGCCTTCCTGATGTGGACGGCAGAGCCCAAGATGATGGCGCGCAAGGACGCGGGCCTGACGGGCGTGATCTTCCTCACCGTGCTGTCGGTGCTGCTCTACCTCACCAACAAGCGGATATGGAAACCGATCAAGCACCGCAAAGGGTGACACCGGCTCCGCAGCTCTGACACGGCAAGGCCCCCGCCCGATCGGCGGGGGCCTTCTTTCTGGGACGCCTCCATTTCTTCTTGGGGCAATTACTCCACCCCGACGCTGCTGACCGCCGATCCCGCCGGACAGTTCAGCGCGGCATCGGATTGGCCGCCTTGTTATAGGCGCGCCAGTCGGTGATCTCGGGGTAGTACATCTGCCGCCAGCGCCGCACGCGCGGGTTCATGATCCGTCGCCACAGCCGCGGCACCATCGCCGCCATCGTCATGATCGGGTAGCCGTGGGGGAGCTGAGGCGCCTCATCCGCTCCGTAATTCTGCAACAGCGGGAACCGGCGGTCAGGCTTGTAGTGGTGGTCGGAATGGCGTTGCAAGTTGATGAGCAGCCAGTTCGATGCCTTGTGCGCCGCGTTCCAGCTGTGGCGCGGCTGCACATGCTCGTACTTGCCATCGCCCAGATGCTTTCGTGTGAGCCCGTAATGCTCGATGTAATTCACCAGTTCCAGTTGCCAGACGGCAATGAAGGCCTGCCATAGAAACAGTAGCAACCCCACACCGCCACCAATCAGAACCGCCAGCAACAGCATGAATCCCTGCATGGCCCAGTAGCGCCAGAACGGATTGCGCGCATCGGTCCATCCGCGCCCCTTGCGCGCCAGCTTCTCGGCTTCCGCACGGAACGCCGATTGCCAGCATTGCCGCAGCACCCGCGGAAAGAACCGGTGGAACCCCTCGTTATAGCGCGCCGTCACCGGGTCGCGCGGCGTGCCGACATAGCGGTGATGCACCAGGAGATGCTCGGACCGGAAATGCGAATAGAGCACCATCGCCAGCAGCACGTCGCCGAGGAACCGCTCGCCACGATCCTTCTGGTGCATCAATTCGTGGCTGTAATTGATCCCCACTGTGCCGGTGACCACGCCGACCCCGAAGAACAGCACGATCGTCTCCAGCGCCCCGAGATGCGCATCCCCCGGCCCGGTGACATACCAGATCATCCAGTAGAGCAGCGCGAACTGCACCGGCACCCAGGCGAGCGTGATCGCGCGATACCAGGTCAGCCGGTCCTCGGGCGTCGCCGGATCCGCATTCTCGGTATAGAGCCCGAGAAACGCGTCGAGCAGCGTAAAGAAATACCACGTAACCACTGGCAGCAGGATCACCGTCCAGCCACCGTGGAGCGCCCCAAGGAGCGCGACGGGAACAAGCAGGAACGACATCCAGAATGGCAACGCACGCTGGAGACGGGCGACCTGATCGGCGGGTATCATGGGATTGTCCTCGCGATTGCGCGTGTCACTGTTCCCCAGTGTCGAATGCCGCCCGCGCAAGGTCAAATACCTTTCGCATCACGGTGGGCAGCTCCGAGGGGCGAAACGCCGCAGGCGGCAGGAAATCTCCGCGCTCAGGCGCAGCCTCGTGCCCCACTTCGGCGACATGCACACGCAGCCGCAGATGGAAATGGGTAAAGGTGTGCCGCGCCTCGACACCAATGTCGCGCCAATACGCAGCGACCGGCGGGGCGGGGACGGGATCCATACCCCAGTCGCTGCCCGGCCAACCCAGCATCCCGCCCAGCAGACCACTTTCCGCCCGCCGCTCCAGCAACCACGCGCCATCGCTGCGCCGCGCGACATAGGCATGGCCCAACCGCAGCGGCTTGGCCTTCTTCGGGGCCTTCGCGGGCAGATCGGCGGCCACGCCGGTCGCGCGGCCCGCGCATGCCGCCATCCACGGGCAGACCCCGCAGGCGGGCGCGCGCGGCGTGCAGACCGTCGCGCCCAGATCCATCACCGCCTGCGCATAGTCGCCGGGCCGGTCCGCCGGTGTGAGCCGCGCAGCCGCGGCGCGAATCACCGGCTTGGCGGCGGGCAGCGGCGTGCGGATATCCCACAGCCGCGCCATCACCCGCTCGACATTGCCATCCACCACCACCTCTGCCCGATCAAAGGCAATGGCCGCGATTGCAGCGGCGGTGTAAGGGCCGATGCCGGGCAGCTTCATCAGACCCTCTCGATTGTCGGGAAAGCGCCCGCCGTGATCGGCCACCACCGCGCGCGCGCATTTCAACAGGTTGCGCGCTCGGGCGTAATAGCCCAGCCCCGCCCATTCCCCCATCACCTGCGCGTCGTCTGCCGCTGCCAGATCGGCAACGGTGGGCCACAACGCAGTGAACCGCTCGAAATAGTCGCGCACGACGGCCACCGTGGTCTGTTGCAGCATCACCTCCGACAGCCACACGCGGTAAGGGTCGGGCCAAAGTCCGACCGCCCGGTCGCGCGGCCCCACGCGCCATGGCAGGTCGCGGGCATGGGTGTCATACCACGCCAGCAGGGCATCCGGATCGGCATATTCACGCACGGTTTATCCCCTCGCCTGCAATCGGGTCTGGTATCCCTTGTTACATGACATAGATTAGGGCCACGAGGGAGGGTGCCAAGCATGGCCGCAGCCGCGCGCGGATCACGAGGCTTCAAACGCACCTCGGCGCTGTTGCAGCCGAGCATCCGCCGCGTCTCGGAACAGCGCGGCTTTGCGCAGTCGCGCCTGCTCACCCACTGGCCAGAGATCGCCGGCGACACGATCGCCGCCATCGCCCGCCCCGTCGAGGTGTCCTATGCCCGGCAGGGGATGGGGGCCACGCTCACCATCCTCACCACAGGCGCACAGGCCCCCATGCTCGAGATGCAGAAGGAAGCGCTGCGCGAACGGATCAACGCGGTCTATGGCTACAACGCCATCTCGCGCATACGCCTGACGCAGACATCGCCCACCGGCTTTGCCGAGGGACAGGCGGATTTTACGCATCGCGAGCCGACCCGCGCGCCCGCCGACCCTCCGCCCGAGGTGGCGGCCCGGGCGCACGACATGACCGCCCCGGTGGCCGACAAGGATCTGCGCGCCGCGCTGGAACGGCTCGCGCGCAACGTATTGACCAGACCGACACGAACAAAAGGATCATCCGGATGAAACATCTCTTCGCCGCGGGCGTGCTCGCGCTTGCCACCCTGATCTCGCCCGCACAGGCACAGGAGGAAAGCACCACGACCACCGCGCCCGAGATCACCGAAATGGCCCTCGGCCCCGAGGACGCCAGCGTGACGGTGATGGAATACGCCTCCTTCACCTGCCCGCATTGCGCCAATTTCCACAAGGGGCCGTTCAAACAGCTCAAGGCCGACTATATCGACACCGGCAAGGTGCGTTTCGTCTATCGCGACGTGTATTTCGACCGGTTCGGTCTCTGGGCGTCGATGGTCGCACGCTGCGGCGGCGAGGAGAAATTCTTCGGCATCGCCGACGTGCTCTACGAGCAGCAGCGCGAATGGACGCAAGGCGACCCGGCCACCATCGCCGACAACCTGCGCCGCATCGGCAAGGTGGCGGGGATCGCACCCGACGCGGTCGAGACCTGCCTCAACGACCGCGACAAGGCGCAGGCGCTGGTCGGCTGGTACCAGGAAAACGCCGAGGCGCATGAGGTGAATTCCACCCCGACGCTCATCATCGACGGGCAGAAATACTCCAACATGCCCTATGACGAGCTCAAGGCCATCATCGACGAGAAGCTGGCGGCCGGATAAGCGCTGGCATGGGCGGCGCGGCGCCTCAGCGTGCCGCGCCGCCGATCCCGCACCGGTCCAGCGCCGCGTCGAACGGCCCCCAATCCGCCACATCGAGCCGCACCGGCACCACCATCACCTGCCGCCGCAGATCGGCAGGCAGACGGACCGCGTCCTTTTCCGTGGTCACGGGCTGCGCGCCGCTCTGCGCCGCCTCGCGCAGCAACCGCGCCATCAGCGCCCGCGTCAGCGGCTGATGATCGGACAGCGCCACCTCGCGCACCGTCTCGGCCCCAAGCGCGCGCAGCGTCGCAAAGAACTTGGCCGGATGACCGATCCCCGCAAAGGCCAATACCCGCGCACCGGTCCAGTCCATACCAGTCTGCAACGGCGCCAGCCGCGCGCGGATGTGCGGCGCGGTGACGGCGCCTGTCCATCGGTTGGCAAATACCTCCTGCGCCGCCGCATCCCCGACCGACAGGACCAGGTCGGCCCGCGCCATGCCCGCCGCCACCGGCTCGCGCAACGGCCCGGCGGGCAGGCAGCGCCCATTGCCGAACCCGCGCGCGGCATCCACTACGAGGATCGAGATGTCCTTGGCAAGCGCTGGATCCTGGAACCCATCATCCATCACGATGCAATCCGCCTGCCCCCCCGCACAGATCGCACGGGCGCCGGCCACGCGATCTCGCGCCACCCACGTAGGCGCGAAGTCCGCCGCCAGCAGCGGCTCGTCGCCCACGTCCCCGGCGTTGTGCGTTTTCGGATCGACACGCACCGGCCCGGCCAGCCGCCCGCCATGCCCGCGCGACAGGATCGCCGGGGCGAGGCCCCGGTCACGCAGCCGCATCACCACCGCCTGCACCGTCGGCGTCTTGCCGGTGCCGCCCGCGTTGATGTTGCCCACGCAGATCACCGGCACCGGCGCCTGCCAGCCGCCGCCCCGCGCCAGCCGTCGCGCCGTCGCACGGGCATAAAGAGCGCCCAGCGGTGCCAGAAGCCGCGCGCGCAGGCCGGGCCGGTCGGGCGGCGCGTCCCAGAACGCGGGGGGCTTCATGTTTCCGCCGCCGCGCGCCGGTCGAGCGTGTCGAGCACCATCTCCACCACCCGGTCCGTCACCTCGGCCCCGCGAGAGGCCACCTCCCACGCCGCATGCGCCATGGTCGCCGCACGATCCGGTGGCAGCAGTGCCTGCACCGCTACGGCAAGCGTGTCGGTGCCCCGAACGATCCGTGCGGCCCCGGCCTCGGCATAGCGCGAATAGCGGTGCAGATAGCGCGCCACATTCGGCCCGTAGAGAATAGCCGAGCCATGCGCGGCGGGTTCGTCGGGATCGCGCCCGTGATGACCGGAGACAAGCGACGAGCCCATGAAACAGATCGGTGCCAGCCGGTACCACAGCCCCATCTCGCCGCTTGTGTCGGCGAGGATCACCTGCGTCGTCTCGTCGGGCAGCGCACCTTCGGACCAGGTGATGTATCGCCACCCCTGCGCCGCGATTCGTTCCGCGATCCCGGCGCTCTGCTCGGGGTCGTCGGGCACCACGATCAGCACACAGCGATGCGCCGCGCGACTCGCCTCGCGATGTGCGCCCAGCACGGTTTCGATCTCGTCTGGCTGCACCATTGCCGCGAGCCACACGGGCCGCGTGCGCATGAGCCGCGCGAGGGTCTCGTGATCGTCCTCGCGATAGGGCAGCGCCAGCGCTTCCTCCTGAAGCACGCCGGTCACGTGTACGCGGGCCGGGTCCGCACCCATCCGCCGCGCCTGACGCGCCGCCGCCTCGTCGCGCGCGTGTATCTCGGTGAATTCGGCCAGCACCGCGCGCGGCAGGTCGCGCAGCCAGGGCCAGCGCGACCGCTCCAGCAGCGCCTCCTCGGCATCCACGAGGCACAGCGGCACGCCCTCGCGCGCAGCGCAGATCAGCAGCGCCGGTCGCAAGTCGCCGCCGCTCCACAGGCACAGGTCGGGCCGCCAATGGTTGAGGAAGACCTCCGCCGCCGGGATGGTATCGGGCGGAAGCGGCTGGCGGATGGCCGGGCCGCGCAGCCCGCGCCCCTCCGGATCCGTCCCCGCCCCGTCGACGGGCACAGTCATCACCATCGAGATGTCCGGCCGGTGCTGCGCCAGTTGCCGCGCCAGCCCCGCAAGCGCGCGCGCGCGCCCGACGTCCACCGCATGGGCCCAGACCACACGACCACCGGGCCGGGGGCTGTCGGGCACGGCACCTGCCTGTCCACCGCGCCGCGCGAGCGCGAGATAGGCCGCAAGGCCCAGCGAACGCCTCATGGCCGCCTAGCCAAGCTCTTCGGTGGACGAGGCTTCGCGCTCTTCGTCGCGCAGCCGGTGAAGATGGGCAATAAAATAGCGCGTGTGCGCGTTGTCCACCGTGCGCTGCGCCTCGGCCTTCCAGGCGTCGTGAGCGCTCGCGTAATCGGGGAAAATTCCCACGATGTGCAGGTCGTTCACATCGCGGAATTCGGTGCGCGACGGATCGACCAGCTCGCCGCCGAAGACAAGGTGAAGACGTTGGGGCATGGTGGGATCCTCGCTGTTGCAGGCACGCGCGCACCCTATCCCTTTCACCCGCGGAATCAAGCCGCGCCCGCGCGCGCTTGACGGGACCGCCCGCCCGGGGCAAGCCTGTCGCAGCAGCCGGAGCCGCCGATGACCAAGCCCTTTCTCGTCCTGCAATTGCGCCCCGAGACCGAAGCCGCCGACGACGAATTCGCCGCCATCCTGCGCAAGGGCGGGTTGGCAAACGATCGCGTGCGCCGCATCCGCCTCGATCAGCAATCGCTGCCCGCCGACCTGCGGCTTGCCGACCATGCCGGGGTGATCGTCGGCGGCGGCCCCGGCTGCGTGAGCGACGCGCCCGACGAGAAATCCCCCGTCGAGGCGCGCATCGAGGATCAGGTGCTGTCGCTCATGCCCGCGATCACCGGGGGCGACCTGCCGTTTCTCGGCTGTTGCTACGGCATCGGCATCCTCGGCAAGCACCTGCGCGCCGACGTGAGCAAACGCGCACATGGCGAGCCGGTTGGCACCGCCGAATGCGCCCTCACAGACGAGGGCGCCGACGACCCGCTACTGGCCGGTCTGCCCGACCGCTTCAGCGCCTTTGTCGGTCACAAGGAGGCGCTGCAGGAGCTGCCCTCGGGCTGCACTCATCTCGTCGCCTCGCCCACCTGCCCATTCCAGATGGTGCGTTACGGGCGCAACGTCTATGCCACGCAGTTTCACCCCGAGGCCGACGCCGCCGGCTTCGAAACGCGCATCCGCATCTACCGACACAAAGGCTATTTCGCCCCCGAGACAGCGGATGACCTCATCGCCATGTGCCGCGCCGCGGATGTCCACGCGCCCGAGCGCATCCTGCGCCGCTTCGTCGCCCGCTACGGGGACTGATCCCCGCGCCGGAACACCGCCATCTGACTCGCACCGCCCAGGTCGGGATGGGCGCCGCATATATCGCGAAACGTCACCGTATAGCCATTGCGCACCGCCACCCCCCGCCCCCAGCGGGCAAAGCGCGCCCGGTCCCATTCGAAATGGTGATCGGGGTGGCGAAAGCGGTGCGGTGGCACACCGAGGACGGGGTTGTACTCGGCATTGGGCGTGGTCACGATCACGTGGCCAGGCCGCATCCCGCCAAACAGCGCACGCTCCAGCCGGTTGATATCGGCTTGCGGCAGGTGCTCGATCACCTCGACGAGGCAGGCACAGTCATAGCCAGCCAGGTTTGGATGGAACCGTGTGAGCGAGGCACACGCCAGCTGTACCCGCGCGCCCCCCGCAGGCAACCCGGCCAGCCGCGTTTGCGCACGCCGGACGCGTTCGGCGTCGATCTCGATCCCGGTGACCCGCCCGATCCCCGCCACGCCCGCCAGCCGCAGCACCAGATCGCCATCGCCACAGCCCAGGTCGAGCACGGTGCGCGCACCGGTCTCCGCTACCGCCGCGACAACCGTCGACAGCCGTTCCTCGTGCAGGATCGTGGTCATGGGTCCGGCACCCGCAAGAGCGCCACGTCCTTGCACGGCACCTCGCACAACCAGCCACGCGCGGCGGCGAGGATGGCAAAGGTTTCGGCGCGATAGAACACGACATGGGTGGGGTCCTTGCGGTAATGCCAGCCGGCGAACCGCGCGTCGTCGGTCTGGAAGCAGGTCATCACCGCCAGCCAACCACCCGGACGCAGCATCGCACCCAGCCGATCGAATTCCTCCGCAGGGCGGTGGAAATGCTCGGCCACCTCGGTGCAGGTGATGAAATCATAGGAATCGGCCAGCGGCGCGGGATCGGGGGCATAGAGGGGATCAAAGAGCGCCATAGCGTGCCCCGCCTCGCGCAGCATAGCGGCCAGCGCCGGGCCTGGGCCGCAGCCGTAATCGAGCCCCCGCGCGCCGGGCGCGAGCCGCGCAAGAAGCGGCGCCGCAAGCCGGTCGAGGAACCGGCGGTAGCCCGGATCGTCCACCACGTTCTCGTGCCGGTCATACTCGGCGCGCTCGGCCGCCGCGCCCGGGTAATGGCCGGGGTTCATCCCGCGCGCACCGCAGGCGTCGCAGCGCCAGTATCCCTTGCCGTCGAACAGCCCGAAATCCGCGAGCCTCTCGGCGCGGCAGACTGGGCATCGGGCAGGCACGAGGGATTGCATAACCCCGCTTAGCGGCGCGGCGGCACGCGATCAAGCGGGGCACGGCATGGACAGCCGCACCGCGATTGCCTAAGCCTCCATAGAACCACGCACGGCAAAGAGGCGGCACATGGCGCGGCGCACCCATTTCGAGATCGGCGGCCAGCGGGTCGCACCGGGCACCCGCGCCCGCGTCGACATCCCCGTGAGCCAGCTTTCCAATCACACGCCGGTGCATCTCTCGGTCGAGGTGATCCACGGGCGGCGCAAGGGGCCGGTTCTGTTCGTGTCGGCGGCAATCCACGGCGACGAGGTGATCGGGGTCGAGATCGTGCGCCGCCTGCTGCGCGCCACGCCGCTGCGGTCGATGGCAGGCACGCTGCTGGCGGTGCCGATCGTCAACACCTTCGGATTTCTCAACCATTCACGCTACCTGCCCGACCGGCGCGACCTCAACCGCGTCTTTCCGGGCCTGTCGGCGGGGTCGATGGCCTCGCAACTGGCGCATATCTTCATGGAAGAGGTGGTACGCCGCTCCGACGTCGGGATCGACCTGCACTCGGCGGCGATCCACCGCTCCAACCTGCCGCAGATCCGCCTCACGCCCGATAACGAGCGGCTGGCCGATCTCGGTGCCGCCTTCGGTGCACCGGTGATGATGGAATCCAGCCTGCGCGACGGCTCGTTGCGCATGGCCGCAGAGGAGGCGGGCGTCGACGTCCTGCTCTACGAGGGCGGCGAGGGGTTGCGCTTCGACGAGGCGGCGGCGCGCGCCGGGGTGGCGGGTACGCTGCGGGTAATGCGCCGGCTGGGCATGATCGCGGCCAAGGGCGTGCCGCGGGCCAAGGCACGACCGGTCCGCGCACGCACCTCGTCGTGGTATCGCGCGCCGCGCGGCGGGCTGTTTCGCGGCTTCGTGGGGCTCGGGGATGCGGTCGCGCCGGGCACCGTGCTGGGGGCGGTCGCAAATGCCTTCGGTGATATCGAGAGCGAGATCGTCAGCGACCAGACCGGCATCCTGATCGGACGCACAAACATGCCGGTGGTCTACGAGGGCGACGCGCTCTTTCACGTCGCCGAAACAGCCCGCGCCGCGGCCGCCGCCGAGGGCATCAGCGCCCATCTCGACGTGGGCGCGCTCTTCGATGAGGACGAGATCATCTGATGACCGACGGACGCCGCACCACCGACCTCAACGATGTGGCCTTTGCCGTGATCCGCGCGCGGATGCGGCTGCATTTCCTCTTCACGCCCAAGGGCGACCGGCAAGCGGTCAAGTATTTCGTGATCGGCCACCCGCGCTGCGGCACCACCTCGCTGCACAAGCTGTTCGAGGCCAACGGGTTGCGCAGCTTTCACGATTCCAGGGATTGGCAGACCGGTCGTTTCGACGCGTTCTCTGATTTCGGGCAGGTACGCCCGGTGGCGGCCTACGACCGGACCTATCCCAACGCCTGCTTCATCCTCAATTTCCGGCCCCTGCGCCCCTATCTCGTAAGCATCGCCGCACATCACCAGAAGGTGTTCAGCGTGCAGAATTTCATCAACGAGGCGCACCGCCGCGCCGACTGGTTCGCCTGGGTGCTCACGCATTTCGAAGGGCGGCGTGATTTCATGGCCGTGAATATCGAGACCGAGGGCGCGCTGCCTGCCGTGGCCGACCACTTCGGCCTTACCCGCCCCGAGCCCGAGGGCGGCAGCCGTCACAACATGGGCCAGCGCCCCCGCTTGGCCCAGAACGCCGCCAATATCGAGGCCGCGCTCGACGCTCTGGGCTTGGCCGACGAGGCCGCGCAGGGCGTGCTCGTCTCACGTTTGCACGGGCCGCGGCAGGCCGCGCTCGCCCACGCGCGCGACAGCGTGCGCGTGGTGGAGTGAACGCCCTGCCCGCTTACGTGACCTTTTCAGCGTTGCGTGGCCGCAGGAAGATCGACACCGTCAGCAGGCTGAACACGAACTCGTAGCTCTCCCACTTCGTCATCATCTGCACCGCCACGATCACCACCGTCGCCGCCAGCGCGAGGATCATGTGTCGCGTATCCGCCACCGGGATCGCAAGCCGGTCCGCAAGACGCGCCAGCGCACCCACCCGCGAATAGACCAGTGGCAACACCAGCAGGTAGAGCAGGATCACCAGCGACAAACCGCCGCCGAACAGCGTTTTGACGAGCTTGACATCACCGACCACGAGGTTGTGGATATTGGTCTCACCCTGCGCGTTGTTCTCGCGAAAGAATTCCGTCGCCTCCCAGTCGAACAGCCGGTAACCCCAGGATATCTCTTCTCCCGCGGCAAAGAAGAAGGCGAGCGCGTAAAGAGCCGTCATCGCCACCGCCAGCGCACCGCGCCCGCGCAAGACCCACGCGTTGCGAAGCAGCACCAGCGACGACAGCAGCAGGCACACCGCCGTGCCCCATTCTACCGGGCCGTCCTCGATGGCAAACCCCGTGCGAAACGCATCGTGCAGACCGGTGACGTAATAACCGACGGTAAAGATCAGCGTGGCATAGCCGAGACCAAAGAGCACGACATCGGCATGGCTCAGGTTCGAGCGCTCAGTCAGACGAAACATGGCCGGGGCCTTCCATCAGGGATACGATGACAGGCGGGTATCCCAAGCCGCGCCGCGCATCAAGCGTCGCGCGGCCCGGTCGTCGCGTCCGCGGGCACCGGGTCCGACTTGCGGGCAAAGACATGACCGTTCTGCGGGTAGAGAAAGATCGACAGCGCCACGAGGCTGAAGATGGTTTCGTAGATTTCCCACTTGCGTTGCAGGTCCACGACCGCGATCACCACCGACGCGGCCAGCACCAGCGCCGCGTGGCGACGACACGCCACCGGAACGGCCCAGCGATCCGCCCATGCCGCGATCCGCGTCGAACGGGCATAGAGCAGCGTCAGCCCCACCAGCCAGCCCAACAACACCACCGTAAGCACGTTGCCGAACAGCACCTTGACGAGTTTGACGTCCCCCACCTTTAGGTTGTGCAGGTTGGTCTCGGCACGGTGGCTGTTGTCCGTAATGATCTCGGGCGCCTGCCAGCCGAAAATCCGCTGCCCCCAGGAAATCTCCTCGCCCGCGGCAAAGAAGAACAAGGCCGCACCAACCGCCATCGTCACCACCGCCCGCCGCTCGCCCGCCCCGGCAAAGCGCAGCGCATGCCGCGCCAGCACGGTGAAGGAGAGAAACAGCAGCACCACCGTGGTCCATTCCGCCGGCCCATCCTCGGCGGCATAGACGGTGTGAAAGACATCCGCCTGAACGAAGTGAAAGACGATCAACGCGAGGATATTGGCGACGACGAGCGCCAGCAAAACTTGGTCGAGAACGGGCAATCTGGTCATGTCATGTCTCTTTTCAAGGGGGTGTCAGCCACGTTCAGCGAAACGTCTCGGGGTTTTGCGGGCGCAGAAAGATCGACGCGGCGATGAGCGCAAAGACCAACTCGTACACCTCCCAGTTGCGGGGCAGGTCGATGACGTAGAACATCACCAGCGATCCGATGAGCGCGAGCGCGGCATGATGGAGCCGCGGCACGGGGATGACCATGCGCCCTGCCAGCCCCCGGATGAGCGGCCAGCGCGAATAAAGCGGCGGCAACACCAGCAGGTAGAGCAGCAGAATCGCCGTCAGCGTGCTGCCGAAGATCACCTTGTTGAGGTTGTACGCGCCGATCTTCATGTTGTGGATGTTGGTCTCGGCCCGCTCGCTGCGCTCGGTAAAGAACTCGCCCGCTTCCCACCCGAAAACCCGCTGGCCCCAGGAGATTTCCTCGCCCGCCGCGAAGAGAAAGAGAAACGCGTAGAGCCCCATCAGCAGCGCCGCGCTGGTCCCCCGCCGCGCCCAGAGGCGGCCCGCCTTGCGCAAGAGCAGCGCGCAGCCGAGGGAAAGAAAGACAAAGGTGCCCCATTCCACCGGCCCATCCTCGGCGGCGAACCAGTACTTGAATGTCTCGTGATCGGTGGCGTGATAGTAGATCGTTATCAGCAGGACCAGAACGACAAGCCCCAAGAGGACACGTTCGACCGCGACGGCAAAGCCCGGCTGAGACCGATCGGAGACAGGGAAGACGGACATGGGAATGCCGGATTTCGTGAAACTGTTACGCGCTGTTCATGTATACGACATAAAAGCGTCACGTTCCAGCGACGCCACTATCCGAACGCGAACGGGCGCGCCCAAATGGACGCGCCCGCCAGGCTTGCCTCGCTCTTAGGTCAGCCCTTCTTCAGCACCCGTTGTCCCAGCGTCTCGGCGATCTGCACGGCGTTGAGCGCGGCGCCCTTGCGCAGGTTGTCGCTGACGCACCACAGGTTGATGCCGTTGTCGATGGTGGGGTCCTGCCGGATGCGGCTGATAAAGGTGGCGTAATCTCCAACGCATTCGATCGGCGTGACGTAGCCACCATCCTCGCGCTTATCGATCACCATGATCCCCGGCGCCTCGCGCAGGATATCGCGCGCCTCGGCCTCGTCGAGATGATCCTCGAACTCGATATTGATCGCCTCGGCGTGACCGACGAACACCGGCACCCGCACGCAGGTTGCGGTGACCTTGATCTTCGGATCGACGATCTTCTTGGTCTCGGCGACCATCTTCCACTCTTCCTTGGTCTGGCCGTCCTCGAGGAACACGTCGATATGGGGAATGACGTTAAAGGCGATCTGCTTGGGATAGACCTTGGCCTCGTAATCATCCGTCGGGTTGTAGACCGCCTTGGTCTGGTCCCACAGCTCGTCGATGCCGTCCTTGCCCGAGCCGGAAACCGACTGGTACGTCGAGACAACGACGCGCTTGATCCGCGCACGATCGTGCAGCGGCTTCAGCGCCACCACCATCTGCGCGGTCGAGCAGTTGGGGTTGGCGATAATGTTCTTCTTGGCATAACCCTCGACCGCCTCGGGGTTCACTTCCGGAACCACCAGCGGCACGTCCGGGTCGTAGCGATAGAGCGACGAGTTGTCGATCACGATGCAGCCAGACTTGGCCGCCTTGGGCGCGTGGACCTTCGTCGCGTCCGAGCCGATGGCGAACAGCGCGATATCCCAGCCGGTGAAATCAAAGGCGTCGAGGTCCTGCGTCTTCAGAGTTCGGTCGCCAAAGCTCACCTCGGTGCCGAGCGACCGGCGCGAGGCGAGCGCGGCGATCTCGTCCACCGGAAACTCGCGTTCGGCGAGGATGTTGAGCATTTCGCGGCCCACGTTGCCCGTGGCGCCGACGACGGCGATTCTGTAACCCATGTTTATCAAGCCTCCTGAGCGGGGTTGCGGGGCGGGTCATACAGGCAATGGCGGGCGGATAAAAGCGGTTTGCTCAGCCCATGCTGTCGCGGCTGAAGAGATAGCTCACCAGCCCCAGCGCCAGCGCCCCGGCAAACAGCCCGAAGATCGCCACGTGACCGGCCAGCGCCCCTTGCGCCGCCATGCTAGCATGGAGCGGCCCGGTGATAAATTGCGCCACACCGACCCCGCCGATGCCAAAGAGATTGAGCAGCGTCACCCCCCGCCCCGCCAGGTGCGCCGGGATGAACGCCCGCCCGTGCGCCACGATCACCGGAAAGGACGCCCCGGCAAAGCCGATCACCGCCAATAACGCCACCGACAGCCCAAGGCTTCGGTCGGGCCACAGGATCAGCGCCACCAGCGCCAGCGCCGCCAGCAGGTTGCCGCCGAAGATCACCCATTTTCGGCTGCCCACCAGCCGGTCGAGCGGGCCATAGGTCAGCGTCCCGGCGATCATCGCCACGCCCATCACCAGCGTCGCCTGCCCCACCGCGCCGGTATCGAGCGCGAACACGTCGCGCAGGTAGGGCCCCGCCCACAGCCCGCGCAGCGCCGCCGAGGGGGCGTAGGCCACGAACATCAGCGGCAGGATCGCCCAGAGCGCGGGCATCCGCAAAAGGTCGAGTACCGAGCCGCGCGCCTCGCCCGTGACCGCCTCGGGGTCGCGCACCAGCGCCGCGATTCCCATCGCCGCCACCGCCGAGATCACCGCCAACCCCCACAGCGCCGCGCGCCAGCCCATCGTTTCGGCGGCCCACGCCATCGGGTACGAGGCCACGAGGTTGCCCACCGAGCCCACGCCCAGCATGAGCGCCGCAAGCGTGGCGAACTTGGCGGGCGGAAACTGCCGCGCAAAGATGTAGTAGGACGCCATCAGCACCGGCGCGCAGCCCACCCCGATCAGCGCCATCGCGATACTCACATGCACCGGCTCCGTGGCCACGGCAAAGAGGGCCGCGCCCCCGCCCCCGCCGACCAGCAACAGCACGGCGGCGGTGCGCCGCGGTCCCACGCGGTCCAGCGCCCAGCCGACAGGCAGCTGCATCACGGCAAAAACGAGGAACCACAGCCCCGAGGCAAACGCCAGGTCGTCGGGTGTCGCGCCCAGATCACGCTCCAGCGGGCCGCTCAGAACGGCGAGAAAGGCGCGAAAGAACTGGCTCAGCACATAGGCGAGGCACAGCAGGATCAGTCCGGCGCGCATCCCCCTCAGCCCAGCCCGCGCGCGATGAGCCGATCGACATGCGCCGCGGCGCTCTCGGCCAGCGCGTCGAGGTCGTAGCCGCCCTCCAGGCAGCTTACCAGCCGCCCGCCGCACAACGTGTCGGCGAGATCGCACAGCCGGTCGGTGATCCAGGCAAAATCCTCGGTCTCCAGCCGCAAATCGGCCAGCGGGTCGTCGGCGTGCGCGTCGAACCCGGCCGAGACGAGGATCAACTCCGGCGCGAACGCCTCGATCCGGGGAAAAACCTTGTCCTCGTAGAGCCGCCGGAACTCCTCCGAGCCGGTGCCCGGTGCGATGGGCAGGTTCATCACCGTGTCATGCGGCCCGGTCTCGTCCGCCGTGCCGGTCCCGGGCCAGAGCGGGAACTGGTGCGACGAGATGAACAGCGCCCGTGCCTCGTCCTCCAGCAGGTCCTGCGTGCCGTTGCCATGATGCACGTCGAAATCCACCACCGCCACCCGTGCCAGCCCGTGATGGTCGAGCGCGTGTTTCGCCGCCACCGCCACGTTGCCAAAGAGGCAGAACCCCATCGGCGTCTCGCGCTCGGCATGGTGGCCGGGCGGGCGCGTGGCGACAAAGGCGTTGCCGGCCTCGCCCGCAAGCACCAGATCGACCGCCCGCACCGCGCCCCCGGCAGCGCGATGTGCGGCGGCGAGGCTGCCGGGCGACATCCAGGTATCGGCGTCGAGCTGCGCGATCCCCTCGGCTGGAGCGGCGGCGCGGATGCTGTCCACATAACTCTTGGGATGCACCCGCAGCAGGTCATCCTCGGCCACCAGCGGCGCGGTCACGCGGACCACCGCCTTGCCTTCCAGCGCCGCCAGCACCCGTACCAGCCGCGCCACCTGCTCGGGATGGCCCTGCGGCGTCTCGTGGTGCAGGCAATCGGGATGGGTGATCAGGGCTGTGGTCATGGCGCTCCTCCGTATCCGGCAGGAAAAGACCCGGATTCCCGGCTCTTGTCCAGTGCTGGCTTGTGGCGATGCGGGCCGCGTGCCACTCTCTGCGGATGGAAGGCGACGCCGTCACCCTCACTCAGGACATCGCGCTCGGGCTCTGGGCGCAGGCAGAACTGTTCCTGCGCGGGCTTCTGCGTCCGTGGAACGCCTACCAGGTCGGTATCGCCGTGGTCCTCTTCGCCGCCGCGCATCTTGCCAACCGCCTGCTCGGCCCGGTTTGTCACGACTGGATGCGGCGGCGCGAGGGCTGGCCAAAATGGCGGATGCGGCTGCTGGTGATGCTGCACCGGCGGCTTCGGCTCATCTTCTTCGTCATGCTCATGTGGCCCACAGTATGGATCCTGCGCGCCACCACCTGGCCCAGCCGATCCTACATGCTCTCTATCTTCGCCGAACTTGCACTGGCCTGGCTCACGATCACCATCCTGACCCGGCTCATCGCCAACGGCTTCCTGCGGGCTCTGGTGCGCTATGCCGGGTGGACATGGGCAACGCTCATCATCCTGAACCTCACCGACGAGGCACAGACGCTGCTCGACGGCTTGGCCTTCGAGCTTGGCGAGACGCGGCTCTCGGTGTGGCTCCTCGTGCAGGCAGTGATCGTCATCGGCGTGCTGTTCGCGCTGGCGCGCTTCATCTCGACGGCGAGCGCCGCGCAGGTGCGCAAGAACCAGGACATCTCGCCCTCGATGCAGGTGCTTGTGGTCAAGTTCCTGCAAGTGCTGCTTTACGGCGCGGCGTTCTTCATCGGGCTGCGCACGGTCGGGGTCGACCTGACCGGGCTCGCGGTGCTGTCGGGCGCGATCGGCGTGGGGCTCGGCTTCGGCCTGCAAAAGGTGGTGTCCAACCTCGTATCGGGCGTCATCATCCTGCTCGACAAGTCGATCAAGCCCGGCGATGTCATCAGCCTCGGCGAGACCTTCGGCTGGATCAATAGCTTGGGCGCGCGCTACGTCTCGATCACCACGCGCGACGGGCGGGAATACCTCATCCCCAACGAGGACCTGATCACCGGACAGGTGGTCAACTGGTCGCATTCCGACGAATTCGTGCGGCTCGACATCCATTTCGGCACCGCCTACGGCGACGATCCGCACAAGGTGCGCAAGATCGCCACGGAGGCCGCCAGCGGCGTGAACCGCGTTCTCGACACCCCGGCGACGGTGTGTCACATCACCGGCTTCGGCGAAAGCAGCGTGGATTACATCCTGCGTTTCTGGATTCGCGATCCCACGCAGGGCCTCACCAACATCCGCGGCAATGTCTATCTGGCCCTGTGGGACGCGTTCCAGGAGCACGGTATCTCCATCCCCTTCCCCCAGCGCGAGGTGCGGATGCTCGAGGACGGGCCACGGGGTGGGTAAATTTCACGCACGTTCCCGCGCGATTGCCCCGCTCGCCTGCGCGCTTCATTGAAAAGTCGCACTTCTCTTGCTACCTTGATCCCATGTCCGGCACCGGGGCGTAGCGGTGCGTAGCCAAGGAGGACGATGTCCTGTCTCTCATGTCTCACGCGGCCCCTGCCGCTGATTCCCCGGCGGCCCATATGACCCCGCCGCATCAGGCCGATAGCGAAACGCAGCTGGCCGCCATTCTCAAGTCCCTCGACGATGACAAGGCCGAAGACGTCGTGCAGATTGATCTGCGCGGCAAGACGGCAATCGGCGATTACATGGTGATTGCCTCGGGCCGCTCCTCGCGCCAGGTCTCGGCGATCTCGGAAAAGCTGGTCGACCGGCTCAAGCGCGAGCACGGCGTGCCGGCCCGCACCGAGGGGCGCGAAACCGGCGACTGGGTGCTGATCGACACCGGCGACGTGATCGTGCACGTGTTTCGCCCCGAGGTACGCGAGTTCTACCAGCTCGAAAAGATGTGGCAGCCCGCCGGGCAGGCAGCGGCCAAGAGCTGAATGCGCGTGCATGTCTGCGCGGTGGGCCGGTTGCGCACCGGCCCGGAACGCGCACTGATCGACGATTACACCACCCGCTTCGACCGGACGGGGCGCGGCCTCGGGCTCGGGCCGCTCACGGTCACCGAGGTCGAGGACCGCAAGGGCGGCGGCATCGAAGCCGAGGCCACCCTGCTGGACCGGGCGATCCCCCGCGGCGCCGTGGTGGTGGCCCTTGACGAGCGGGGGCAGGTCATGGGCTCTCCAGAGTTTGCCGACAGGCTCGCCGGGTGGCGCGACAGCGGGCGCGCCGACGTGGCCTTTCTCATTGGCGGGGCCGACGGGCTCGCCCCCGATCTGCGCGCGCGGACCGATCTTGCGCTCTCATTCGGCCGCATGGTCTGGCCGCATATGCTCGCCCGCGTGATGCTCGCCGAACAGCTCTACCGCGCCGCCTCGATCCTCGCGGGCAGCCCGTATCACCGGGCCTGACGACTTGAGAGTTTCCGGGCTTTCAACCCCCGGCGCATCTGACGGGAACAAGCCGGATTGCGCCGCCGCGCGCCGCACCGCATACTGCGCGCAAAGCGGGCGGGAGATCGGGCAATGGAGAACTGGGACGAGGTGCGCACCGCCTTTCACGTGGCGCGGATCGGCACGGTAAGCGGCGCGGCAGAGGTGCTCGGCGTGCACCATGCAACAGTCATCCGCCATATCGACGCGCTCGAAGAGCGGCTCGGCGTGCGGCTGTTTCAGCGGCATGCGCGCGGCTATACCCCCACCGAGGCGGGCGACGACCTGCTGCGCGTGGCGCAGGCGACCGACGATCAGTTTCACCAGCTGGCGGGCCGGATCAAGGGGCGCGGCAACGAGGTGTCGGGCGAGTTGGTCGTGACCTCGATCGGCGGGCTGAGCCACCTGCTCGCGCCGGTACTGGCAGAGTTCCAGCAGGGCTACCCTGATCTCGTGGTGCGATACCTGACCGGCGACCGCCTCTTTCGGCTGGAATACGGCGAGGCGCATGTCGCGGTTCGCGCGGGCAGCGCACCGGATCAACCCGACAACGTGGTACAGCCGTTCTTCCGACAGGATTTCGCGCTCTTTGCCAGCGAGGGCTACGTGGCGCGGCACGGGATGCCGGAGGGCTGCGACGATTTCGTGCGGCACCGTTTCGTCGGACCCGACGACCCCGAGGCGCGAGCGCCGTTTCATCGCTGGCTCAGGCAAACCGTACCCGCTGCCAATATCGTGTTCCGCTCGGGCGACGTACACGCGCAACGCAACGCGATCGTCGCCGGGGCGGGGATCGGCTTTGTCTCGGTATTGCAGGCGGCAGAGGTACCGGAGCTGGTGCGGGTAACGCCACCGCGGCCCGAATGGGCGGCACCGCTGTGGCTCGTGACGCACATGGATCTGCACCGCACCACCAAGGTGCAGACGTTCCTCGCCTTCCTCAAGGAGCGCGCGCGCGGCTGGTAAGCAGCGCAAGCGCCCCGCTCAGAGAAAGCCCGCCGCCTGCAATTCGCGGCGCAGTTGGTAAAGCTCGGGCGGCAGGGCGGAGGTGTCCTCCGTGGCCGCCCGCAGCCGGGCGAGCGCAGCGGTAGTCCATGGCGTGACCCCGGCAAAGCCGGCGACCTGCCGTACGATGGCATCGAACGACGTTTGCCTTGTACGGCGCTGGATGAGGCCCACGCGCGCCTCCGTGTCCATCACGAACGGCGCGAGGTGAAAGGCCGAACCGTCGGGACCGACGATCACCCGCGCGCCGCGGTAGCACGCGATCTGCTCAACGATGCTGTGGCGCTCGGGATGCACGATGCCGTAGCCCCCCCGTGACATCCATTTCTCGATCCGCCGCTCGTGGGGCACCTGCTGTGCAGGATTCTTGAGACGGCGGCGCGAAACATAGAGCCGCTCGGGACCGTCGGGGGCGACGGCGGCACACAGATGGCGGCGCATGTAGGCGCGGGCCTCCGGCGTGCCGTGGCTCCATTCGCGGTGACCAAAGCCCTGCGAGGGCACGAGCGCCACGTCCACACGGGTGGGCCTCTGGATCAGATGCACCGGCAGCCCCTGCCCGAGGATATCGAGCAACGGGCCGAGGCGACGGGCGAGCACGGCGGCGATATCGCGCCCCGCCATCGGGACGAGCGCGATGCCGTCGGGGCGCGGCGCGCCGGGATGGTCGAGCGCCCAAAGACGCGGCAGCGCCTCGAGCAGGAAGTGCCCGAAATGGTGCCGCCCCACCCCTGCATAGAGCCAGCACCCCGGCAAGACATCCGGCATGTCCGCAGGCGCAAGGGGATCGGCGGTGAAACGGCGCGGGCCGATGCGCGTGCGCGCGGCCGGGACCGCGCGGCCTTCGGCGTCGAGCACGCCGCAGGCATGGCCGCGTCCCGGCGCCATCGGCATGAGGATGGCACCGCTCACCGTTTCGATACGCGCCGGGGGCAGTCGGCGGGGATCAGGGGTCATCGCGCAACTCGTCGCGGAGAAACCGCTCGAACGCGTCGAGATGGACCGCCTCGAACTGGCCGAAGCCCTGCATCCAGATCGAGGCGTCGCGCAGTGCATCCGGTTCCAGCTTGCACCACTTGACGCGCCCGCGCCGCTCCTGGCTGATAAGCCCGGCGCGGGTGAGGATCGCGAGATGCTTGGAAATCGCCGCGAGGCTCATCTCGAAGGGCTCGGCCACGTCGGTCACGGCCATGTCGTCCTCGAGCAACATGGCGAGGATCGCGCGGCGCGTGGGATCGGCGAGCGCGGCAAAGACCATGTCGAGGGCGTGGGCCTTGTCCATGCCGGTCTTAAGCCCGAGGGGGCGGCTCGCGTCAACGCTCATCACCGCCCGTTCGGGGCAAAACATGCCGTTTTTCGCAGCATTTTGGCCGGAAAGGGGGTTTGATCTGAGACAAGGCAATGTCAGGCTGAGGCAGTTACGGTCCGCAGACCAAACAGGAAACGCGAAAGGAAAGTACATGTTCTCAAAAATCATGGTTCCCGTCGATCTGGTTCATAAGGACACGCTTGCCAAGGCGCTCGACGTCGCCGGTGACATGGCCAAACATTACGGCGCGAGCATCGATGTGGTCAGCGTGGGTGGCGAGCTGCCTAGCGAGCTGGGGCACAATCCGCACGAATTCGGCGACCGGCTCCAGGGCTTTGCGGACGATCTGCGCGAGAAGTACGACGTGACCGTGAAGGCCGACCCGCTGATGGCACATGACCCGGCGGTGGAGACTACGGCAGAGCTGATGAAGGCGATCGACAAGGTCGGCGCGGACCTCGTCATCATGGCCAGCCACGAGCCGGGTTTTTTCGAGCATATTTTCAGCTCGCATGGCGGCTATATCGCTCAGCACGCCAAGTGCTCGGTCTTCGTGGTGCGTTGAAACTCAACCGTTCGGTTGAACATGGCGCGGCCGCCCGCCACGGGCGGCTGACGGCCGCGCCGGGAAATGGCGCCATATTCACCTTTCCAAAAATACAAAATATATCAATAGGTTGAACACACTTCGCCTGCGCGGATCGCGCGCTTGACTCCGGCTCTCTCTGACCGTAGCACCTACATCAGATTCCGAGAGGGGGCGCAGGTGTCCGATCCAGACGACAGCGAGCGGCTCAGGCAGCTCGACGCACGGATCGCCAAGCTGCGAGGCGACAAGACAAAGCGCCCTCATCAGGAAGATCACTACAGCCAGGCGCAGCATGGCTGGCGGATGGTGATCGAGCTTGTTGCCGGTTTGTTGATCGGCTTCGGCATGGGGTACGGGCTGGACAGCCTGTTCGGCACGCTGCCGGTATTCCTTGTCGTGTTCACATTGCTGGGCCTCGCGGCGGGCATCAAGACGATGATGCGCAGCGCAGCGGAGCTCGCCAAGGACATGAATGCGCCCAGCGCGGGCGGAGACGAAGGGGCGAAGGATGGCGACTGAAGCGCAAGGGGCCGACAGCGGCGGTCTGGTGTTCCACCCGATGGATCAGTTCATCGTGCGGCCGCTGTTCGGCGACGGGGCCGTGGGCCTGTTCACGCTGACCAACGTGACGCTGTGGATGGCGATCGCCGTCGCGGCGGTGTTTGCGCTGCTGGTGCTGGGCACGTCAAAGCGCGCGATCGTGCCGGGGCGCACCCAATCCATCGCCGAGCTGGCCTATGACTTCGTCCGCAAGATGGTCGAGGACGTGGCAGGCAAGGACGCGCTTCCGTTTTTCCCCTACATCATGACGCTGTTCATGTTCATCGTCTTCTCCAATTTCATTGGGCTGCTGCCGATGGCCTTCACCACCACGAGCCACCTCGCGGTGACCGTCGTGCTGGCGCTTCTGGTCTTCCTGACGGTGACGGTGCTTGGCTTCGTCAAGCATGGCGTGGGGTTCCTGGGCCTGTTCTGGATCACCGCCGCGCCGCTGCCGCTGCGGCCGATCCTCGCGCTGATCGAGGTGATTTCCTACTTCGTGCGCCCGGTCAGCCACTCCATTCGTCTCATGGGCAACATGATGGCCGGCCACGCCGTCATAAAGGTGTTTGCGGCCTTCGCGCCGATGATCGCGCTGTCGGTCGGGGTGGGCATCCTTGTCACGCCGCTGTCGATCCTCGCGATCTCAGCCATCTACGCGCTCGAGGTGCTGGTGGCCTTCATCCAGGCCTACGTGTTCACGATCCTGACCTGCGTGTATCTGCGCGACGCGCTGCATCCGCATCACTAAGCCGGGCCACGTGCCCCTGACATAGACAAGCGGCGGGTTCGCCCGCCTGACGACCAACAGACCAATGCCAATTCCAGCGTAAGGAGAGATCACTATGGAAGGCGATATCGTTCAAATGGGTGCTTACATCGGTGCAGGCCTGGCATGTACCGGCATGGGCGGCGCCGCCGTCGGTGTGGGCCACGTCGTCGGCAACTACCTGTCGGGCGCACTGCGCAACCCGTCGGCAGCCGGCGGCCAGATCGCGACCATGTTCATCGGCATCGCGTTCTCGGAAGCACTCGGGATCTTCTCGTTCCTCGTCGCGCTTCTGCTGATGTTCGCCGTCTGATCGCTCAGGGCCCGATCCTTGCGGCCGGGTGGCGGCCATGCTTGCCTGCCACCCGGAATTCGCGGAAAGTTCCTGAGGGAGGACGTCTGTCATGGCAACCGAAACGCATGATGCCGTAAGCACCTGTATCAAGAACGGTAACGCCGAAGGAATGCCGCAGCTTTGCGGCGACTGGTTCGGCAACCAGATCTTCTGGCTCGCCATCGCGCTGATCGTGCTCTACTTCATCCTGTCGCGTATCGCGCTTCCGCGCATCGCGGCGGTGCTGGCAGAGCGGCAGGGCACCATCACCAACGATCTCGCCGCCGCCGAGGATCTCAAGTCCAAGGCAGCCGAGGCGGAAGAGGCCTACAAGCAGGCGCTCGCCGACGCCAAGGCCGAGGCGCAGAAGATCATCGCCGAGACCAAGGCGTCGATCAAGAAAGACCTCGACCGCGCCAACGAGGAGGCCGATGCCGAGATCAAGGCCAAGACCGCCGAAGGCGAGAAGAAGATCGCCGAAATCCGCGAAGGCGCGCTCGACGCCGTCAAGGAGGTGGCCAAGGACGTCACCACCGAGCTTGTGGCCTCGATGGGCCAGAAGGCCGACGGCCGCAGCGTAAGCGCAGCGGTCAACGCCCGGATGAAAGGATGAGTGCGATGCGCAAGCTGACCCTGACCGTGGCCGCCACGCTCGCCGCCAGCCCGGCCTTCGCGGCGTCCGGCCCGTTCTTCTCGCTGTTCAACACCAATTTCGTGGTGCTGATCGCGTTCCTGATCTTCATAGGGGTGCTGATCTACCTCAAGGTGCCAGGCTTGCTGGGCGCAAAGCTTGACGAGCGCGCGGCATCTATCAGGTCCGATCTCGACGAGGCCCGCCAGCTGCGCGAAGAGGCGCAAAAGGTGCTGGCCAGCTACGAGCGCAAGCAGAAAGAGGCGCAAGAGCAAGCGGACCGCATCGTCGTGCACGCCCGCGAAGAGGCCGAGCAGGCCGCCATCGACGCCAAGGAAGAGATCAAGCGCTCGATCGCGCGTCGGCTTCAGGCCGCCGAGGACCAGATCGCCAGCGCCGAGGCGCGCGCCGTGCGCGACGTGCGCGATCAGGCAATCGCCGTGGCCACCGCCGCCGCGCGCGACGTGATCGCCAAGCAGATGAGCGCCGCCGACGGCGATGCGCTCATCGACGCGGCGATCGGCGAGGTCGAATCCAAGCTGCACTGAAGCCGCAAAGCGAAAGCCATCGCAACGGGGCCGCGTTCCGAAAGGATCGCGGCCCCGTTGTTTTTCGCGTCACGATTGGGGGTTTCACATTGCCGCGTTGCTGAGATATGTCGGCGGAGCAAGGTGGGGAGCCGACTGGCATGTCATTCGACTACGACCTTTTCGTGATTGGCGGCGGTTCGGGCGGGGTGCGCGCGGCGCGCGTCGCGGCCCAGGGCGGCGCGCGCGTGGCGCTCGCCGAGGAAAGCCGCTATGGCGGCACCTGCGTGATCCGCGGCTGCGTGCCCAAGAAGCTGATGGTCTTTGCCTCGGAATACCCCGAAGCCATCGCCGAGGCGCAGGCCTATGGCTGGACGGTGCACGCGGGCGGCTTTGACTGGGCAACGTTCCGTGCCAAGCTCGATGCCGAGCTCGACCGGCTGGAAGGCGTCTATCGCGGCATCCTGAGTAATAATGGCGTGACAACATTCGACATGCGCGCGCGGCTCGCCGATCCACATGTGGTCGAGCTGGCCGATGGCACGCGGGTCAGCGCGCGGCACATCCTGATTGCCGCCGGCGGCCACCCCGTCCGGCCCGATCTGCCCGGCGCCGAGCACGCGCTGGTCAGCGACGACATCTTCCGCCTCGAGCGGCTGCCGAAATCCATCCTTGTCATCGGCGGTGGTTATATCGCCTGCGAATTCGCCTGTATCCTCAACGGCCTCGGCGTAGAGGTGACGCAGTTCTACCGCGGCGCACAGATCCTCCGCGGATTTGACGGCGAGGCACGGGGCCTTGTGTCGGACGAGATGATCCAGTCTGGGGTGAACCTGCACCTCGGCACCAATATCGAGGCGATGCAGCGCTTCGAGGGCGGCTACCGTGTGACCGCCACAAACGGCACCGAGGCCACGTTCGAGGAGGTGATGTTCGCCACCGGGCGCGCCCCCAACACGGGGGACATGGGGTTGAAAGAGGCCGGGGTGAACCTTGGGCGCAAGGGCGAAATCGTGGTCGATGACTACAGCCAGACAAGCGTGCCCTCGATCTACGCCATCGGCGACGTGACCGACCGGGTCAACCTCACGCCTGTGGCGATCCGCGAGGGCATGGCCTTTGTGGAAACCGTCTTCAACGGCAACCCGACGCCGGTGGACCACGACCTGATCCCCACCGCGATCTTTACCCAGCCCGAGATGGGCACCGTGGGCCTGAGCGAGGAGGACGCCCGCGAGCGCGGGCCGGTGGAGATCTACGCCACCTCGTTCAAACCCATGCGCGAGAGCTTTGCCGGGCGCGGCGCCCGGGTGCTGATGAAGCTGGTAGTCTGCGCCGATACGCGCCGCGTGCTAGGCTGTCATATCGTAGCCCCCGGTGCGGGCGAGATGATACAATTGGCCGGGATCGCGGTGAAGATGGGGGCGACCAAGGAAGATTTCGATCGCACCGTAGCGGTGCACCCGACCATGTCGGAAGAGATCGTAACGATGAAAACGCCTGCACGAACCGCTTGATTTTCTGGGGTTCACGCACAGGTAAGAACGAGGTCCGCCAAAGGCGGAAAAGCAAGGGAAGGTTAGCATGGCTGGAAATAATGGCGGCCCGTGGGGCGGTGGCGGCGATCGCGGCGGCGATGACGACCGTCGCCCGCCAAGCGGCGGCAGGCGCCCCCCCGAAGGCGGGCAACTCCCCGAAATCGACGAGCTTGTGCGCAAGGGGCAGGATCAACTCCGTGTCCTGATGGGCGGGCGCGGTGGCGGTGGCCGGGGCGGCGCCGGCGGCGGCGGCGAGGGCCCGCAATTCGGCCGCGGCACCATTGGCCTCGCGGTGCTGGGTGCCGTGGCAGTCTGGCTTTTTGCCAGCGTCTACACGGTCAAGCCCGAGGAGCAGTCGGTCGAGCTTTTCCTCGGCGAATATTACGCGACCGGCAATCCCGGCCTCAACTTCGCGCCGTGGCCGGTGGTGACCTACGATATCGTCAACGTCACCTCGGAGCGGACCGAGAATATCGGCCAGCGCAGCAATGTCGGCAACGAGGGGCTGATGCTGACCACCGATGCCAATATCGTGGACATCAATTTCCAGGTGGTCTGGAACATCTCTGACCCGTCCAAGCTCCTGTTCAACATTCGCGATCCGCAACTGACGGTGCAGGCGGTGTCGGAATCGGTGATGCGCGAGATCATCGCCGCATCGAACCTCGGGCCGATCCTCAACCGCGATCGCGGGATCATCGCGGACAGCGCGATGGAGAACATCCAGGCGACGCTGGACGAGTACGAGAGCGGCATCCGTATCGTGCGTGTCAACCTCGACAAGGCCGACCCGCCGCGCGAGGTGATCGACGCGTTCCGCGAGGTGCAAGCCGCCGAGCAGGAGCGCGACCGTCTGCAACGGCAGGCCGACGCCTATGCCAATCGCGTGCTGGCGGAGTCGCGCGGTGAAGCCGCGCAGATCCTCGCCGAGGCCGAGGGCTACCGGGCCCGCGTGGTTAACGAGGCCCGCGGTGACGCGAGCCGTTTCACCTCGGTCCTGACGGAATATACCAAGGCCCCCGAGGTCACGCGCAAGCGGCTCTATCTCGAGCGGATGGAACAGGTGCTGGGAGATATCGACAAGACGATCCTCGACCAGTCAATCGTCGGAAGCGAGGGGGGCAGCAGTGTCGTGCCCTACCTGCCGCTGAACGAGTTGCGCCGCAACACCACGACAAGCGAAGGAAACTGAGATCATGGGCAAGATCAAATTTCTCATCCCGTTCCTCGTGGTGGTTGGCTTCCTCGGGCTCTCGTCCGTCTTCGTGGTGGACGAGCGCGAGAATGTGCTGGTGCTGCAATTCGGCCAGATCAAGGCTGTTCACGCCGATCCGGGACTCAACTTCAAGATCCCCTTCATCCAGGAGGTGGTGCGCTATGACGACCGCATCCTGTCTCTCGATACCGACACGATCGAGGTAACGCCCTCGGACGACCGCCGGCTCATCGTCGATGCCTTTGCCCGCTACCGCATCCGCGACGTGGTGCAGTTCCGGCAAGCGGTCGGCATCGGTGGCATGGCCTTGGCCGAGGACCGGCTTGTGTCGGTACTCAACGCGCAGATCCGCGAGGTGCTGGGTGCCGATCAGGTGACATCCGATTCGATCCTGTCGCCGGAACGCAGCGAGCTCGCCAAGCGCATCCGTGCGCAGGCGCGCACCAGCGCAGAGGGTCTCGGGCTGGAAATCGTCGACGTGCGGCTCAAGCAAACCAACCTGCCGGATCAGAACCTCGACGCCACGTTCGCCCGGATGCGCGCCGAGCGTGAACGTGAAGCCGCCGACGAGATCGCCCGTGGTAACGAGGCGGCGCAGCGCGTGCGCGCGCAGGCCGACCGGACGGTGACCGAAACGGTGTCGGATGCCGAGCGCGAGGCACAGGTGATCCGCGGCGAGGCCGATGCCGAGCGTAACGCGGTCTATGCCGAGGCATACGGGGCGGACACCGAGTTCTTTGCCTTCTACCGCTCGCTCCAAGCCTATGAAAATGCGCTTCAGGGCAGCAATTCCTCGATGGTGATGACGCCCGACAGCGAGTTCTTCGATTACCTGCGCTCGGGCAACGTGCAGGAATGATCGAAACCGCGCTTCTGGCCCTCGGGCTGGTGCTGATCGTGGAGGGGCTGGTCTATGCGCTGGCCCCTTCGCTCATTGACCGGATGCTGGTTGCGCTGGCGGCGTTTCCCCCCGAGGCACGTCGCCTGATAGGGCTGCTGGCCCTGATAAGCGGGCTCGCGCTGGTATGGGCGGCCAAGGCGCTGGGCGCTTGAATTCACGGCGCGGGTACGGTCACATCTCTGTGATCGAATGTTACAGCCTTGGCGAAAAGGGCGGCGGCACTTACATCTGATCCATCCACCGGGAGCGGCGCGGCCATCGCGCGCGATCCCGACGACATGAACCAGAGGAGATTTTGGCGTGACCAACCCGAACATTGCCGCTACGCGATCCACAACCGGGGCCGTGCGGGCCGTGTGGCTCATGGCGCTGACCGTGGCGCTGCTGCTGGCGCAGGGGGTCGCCGCGCGCGCCCTGCCCGAGAGTTTCGCCGACCTGGCCGATGAAATCAGCCCCGCCGTGGTCAACATCACGACCTCGACCACGGTCGAGCAAGGCACCGGGCCCCTGCCGATGGTGCCCGAGGGTTCGCCGTTCGAGGATTTCTTCGAGCGGTTCCGCGAGCAGATGCCAGAGGGGGACCGCCCGCGACGGTCCTCGGCGCTGGGCTCGGGCTTCGTGATTTCCGAAGATGGCTACGTGGTCACCAACAACCACGTCATCGACAAGGCCGACGAGATCGACATCGAGTTTTTCTCGGGCGAGAAACTTTCGGCCACGGTGGTCGGCACCGATCCCAAGACCGACATCGCGCTCCTGAAGGTAGAGCCTCAAAAGCCGCTCCCGTTCGTCAAGTTCGGCGATAGCGACACCGCCCGCGTGGGCGATTGGGTGCTGGCGATGGGCAACCCGCTCGGACAGGGTTTCTCGCTCTCTGCCGGGATTGTCTCGGCGCGCAACCGGGCGCTGTCGGGCACCTATGACGACTACATCCAGACCGACGCGGCGATCAACCGCGGCAATTCGGGCGGTCCGCTCTTCAACATGGCGGGCGACGTGGTCGGCGTGAACACCGCGATTCTCAGCCCCACCGGCGGCTCCATCGGGATCGGCTTCTCGATGGCGTCGAACGTGGTCAAGCGCGTGGTCGATCAGCTCAAGGAATACGGCGAGACGCGGCGCGGCTGGCTGGGCGTGCGCATCCAGGACGTGACCGAGGACGTGGCCGAGGCGATGGGCCTCGAAAAGGTCGCCGGCGCCCTGGTCACCGATGTGCCCGAAGGCCCCGCCGCCGAAGCCGGGATGCAGGCGGGCGACGTGATCCTCAGCTTCGATGGTCGTGACGTCGAGGACACCCGCGGCCTCGTGCGGCAGGTGGGCAACACCGCCGTGGGCAAGACCGTGCGCGTCGTCGTCTTTCGAGACGGCAAGACCAAGACGCTCAAGGTAACACTCGGTCGCCGCGAAGTGGCCGAGGGCTCGATCCCCGTTGCGCAACCCGGCAAGCCCGAGGCCCCGCAGGAGAAATCCATGATGGGCCTGACGCTCAAGCCGCTCGACGACGAACTGCGCGCGCAACTCGAGCTGGACGCGACTGCCACCGGGCTCGTGGTCACCGAGGTGGACGAAATGTCCGAAGCCTACGAAAAGGGCCTGCGCGCGGGCGATGTCATCACCGAGGCGGGCCAGCAGAAGGTCGCGAGCATCTCCGATCTCGACGCGCGCATTGCCGAGGCGCGCGAAGCGGGGCGCAAGTCGCTTCTGCTCTTGGTGCGCCGCGCGGGCGAGCCGCGCTTCGTCGCACTCAACATCGCGGAATAGCCGGGGATTTCCCCGCGCCGGTGAAGGGCCCCGCCTCGCGGGGCCCTTTGTCGTTTGGCGGTGCGTTTCATCAGGGGCGGTTCTGGCCTTGAGCGGACCCTCACAGCTTGGTGCAAATGCGCGGAATCGAGGCGCGCTTGCGCGCCGCCGCGCAGCGCCCGACCGCCCCCCGGTCGGGCGCTGCGCGGCTCCTCGACCGTTGTATGTAATGGCAGGTACAGGCCAGACATGCCCACGCGCCCCACCCTCAGGACGCCGTGGTCCTGCGCGCCCTCAACCCGGCAGTGGAAACTCCGCAAGGGCTGCGTCCTTGCGCAGGTAGAGCGGGTGCTTGGCCGAGCCGTCCTTGTTGAGGCCAAAGCATTTGAGCGGACGTCCGGTGGCGGCAAGCGCGGCGACGGCGGCGCGCACGGTGCCCGCGTAGCGGGGGTGCAGGCGGCCATAGGCCATGACCACCAGTTCGGCCTCTTGCGCCATGGCCACCAGCGCGGGGATGTTGGCCGGGCTGCACGCCTCGTCCGGGTCGGCGGGCAGGTCTCGCGGCGAGGTAGCGCGCCAATCGAGCACGTTGCCCTTGAGATAGCGGGTATATCCCCAGTCACGGGCAAAGGTCAGCTCGCGGTGACAGGTGGGGTCCGAGGCAGAGGCGCTCGCCACCGAGGGGTTCATGCCCACGAAGAGAACGGCGCGCGGCGCCTCTCCGGGCGCGGTCCAGTCGCGGGAGAGCGATTGGCGATAGCGTCCGCACGGGGAAAAACCGGCCTCGCCGCGCACGCCCTCGGGCAGGCGCAGACGTACCTTGCCGCCCGGGTCGTGCCGGTCCTCTGGGGCGGTCATCGGTTGAACACGCGCGAGGGGTGCAGCTCGCCCGCCTTGTAGCGGCCCACGGCGATGGCGCGCCCGTCCTCGGCGGCCCAGCACTCCTCGCCATACTCGACGCCCGAGGCGATCACCATGCCGGGATTGCCGTTGCGCAGACGCGCCGCACCCTCTGGCGTGGCGGTGACCATGGGCAGGTCGGCGAGCCCCTCCTCGAGCGGACGAAGATGCGCATCGAGATCGGGTCCACGCGCCAGCGCCTCTATGGTCTCCATGCTGACACCGTCCTCGGCATCGAACGGGCCGGACCAGGTGCGGCGCAACGTCACCACGTGGCCGAAACAGCCAAGCGCGCGGCCCAGGTCGCGGGCGACGGACCGCACGTAACCACCCTTGCCGCAGGTCATCTCGATCACGGCATGGTCGGGATCGGGGCGGTCGGCGAGCACGATTTCCTCGACCCAGAGCGGTCGGGCCGCGACCTCGAACTCCTCGCCGTCGCGGGCGCGCTTGTAGGCGCGCTCACCGTCGATCTTGACCGCCGAGAAGCGCGGCGGCACCTGCATGATCTCTCCGAGGAAGGCACCGAGCGCGTCCTTGATCTGCGCGTCCGTGGGGCGCGCGTCGCTCTCGTCGGTCACCTCGCCCTCGGCGTCGTCGGTATTGGTGGCCTGCCCCAGCCGCACGGTAAAGCGATAGGCCTTGAGCGCGTCGGTGATATAAGGGACGGTCTTGGTCGCCTCGCCCAGCGCGATGGCGAGCACGCCGGTCGCCTCCGGGTCGAGCGTGCCGGCATGGCCCGCCTTGCGCGCATCAAGCGCCCATTTCACCTTGTTCACCACGGCGGTGGAGGTCAGCCCCGCGGGCTTGTCCACCACCAGCCATCCGGAAATGTCGCGGCCCTTGGGCTTTCGTGCCATCCTTCGGTCCCGTTCCTGTCCCTCGATCAGGCGCAAGGGCCTAGTCGAGCGGAACCCCCTCGTCAACCACGACACCGAGGATGGGGCCGAGCGGCAGAAGGCCCTGATCCGAGCGGTTCAGCCCCGGCGCGTGGAGCCGCGACACCTTGCCGTCGAGATAGAGCGCTTGGCGCGCGCCGATATGGTCGCGGAAGACGCGGGCGAAGCGGTGGAAATTCACCGGCGCGTCGGAGATGAGAAACCACGCGCGCCGCCCGTCGGCGGAGGTGCCGACGCCGTTGCGAATGAAGCGGCTTTCGCTGTCCTCGATAAAGCGCGGGTGCAGCGCTCCGTCGATCACCAGCATCGGCCCCGATTGGGTGGCAAAGCGGCAGGCGGGGGCCTCGCGGGCGAATTCGCGCGATTCGATCACGTCGGCGCGGTCCTCGCGCAGGCAGAACACACCGTTGGGCAGCATCCCGAAATTACCGGGTCCGGCGCGCGTGACGAGCGGGGCGATCTTGCGCCCCGCCTCGACATGGAGCCCGACGGGGCGGCGGTCGGGATGATACATGCCGCCGTTCATCGCGAAGGCGAGGCGCTGGCCCTGATTCTCCAGCAGCCGCTCGACATTGGCAAAGCTGCCGAGGAGCGTATCGCTGCCGGGATCGTTGAGAAACAGGCGGATATCGTCGCGCGCGGCGTCGGCCTCGCACAGCGTGTAGCCCGCGCCCTCGACCTCGATCGCGCGGCAGGACGCAGCAGCGGCAGGGGCGGCGAGAGCGACGAGGAGGGGCGCGAGGATCGCGCTGCGCAGCGCCCGACCGCGGGGGGGCGCTGCGACGGTGAAGCGGCGCACTTTATTGTGCCAAATATCCCGGCGGTTGTCCGGAGTTAGACCTTGAATAGCGCCCGCCCGGGGGGCGGTCGGGAGCTGCGCGGCGGCGTGCAGGCACGCCTTGATTCCGCGCAAGAGGATGCACCAGATCCGGCGCAAGCTCGGGGACCCCGGCCTACCCCTCAACATCCCGGCGCACCTTCTCATCCTCGAAGAGCCGGCGCGTCTCGTCCATCTGGTCGAAGGTCTCATCGAGTCGAAAGCGCAGGTCGGGGGTAAACTTGAGCCCCGCCTTGCGGCCGATGATGCGGCGCAGCTCGGCCTTGTTGCGTGCGAGGAACTCGATTGCCTCGCCCTGCGCCTCGCCGCCCAGCGGCATCACGAAGGCGGTGGCGATCTTGAGATCGGGTGAGCAGCGCACCTCGCCCACCGTGATCGACAGGCGGTTCAGTTCGGGGTCGTGGATGTCGCCGCGCATCAGCACCTCCGAGAGCGTTCGGCGAACGAGTTCACCGACGCGGAGTTGCCGCTGCGAGGGTCCGGGGCCGTCATGTGTGCGGTTCTTTGCCATTGCGCCGATCTAATCCTTCGCGCGGGCCGTGCCAAGCCGCGGCAGGGCTCAATCGTCGAGATCGGCGAAGAGATTCTCGCTCTCGACGAAATCTATCCGTTCCTTGGCCACGGTGCCGTCGTTGATATCGCGCGTTTCCACCCGGCCATCGCCAAAGCCGAGAATCACCACGTCGCAGATATCGAGGAACAGACCGTTCTCGACCACCCCCGGCATCTGGTTGAGCGCCATCGAAAGCCGGTGCGGGTGGCCGATGCGGGCAAGATGCAGATCGACGATGTAATTGCCCTCGTCGGTGACGAAGGGACGGTCGCCATTCATCCGCAGTGACGCATCGCGCCCGAGCACGTCCATGTTGATGAGCAGTTCCTCGATCAACGATTTCGTGGTTTGCCAACCGAACGGGATCACCTCGACCGGCAGCGGAAAGGCGCCGAGATGCTCGACCTCCTTGCCCACATCGGCGATCACGATCATCTGGTCGCTGGCGGTGGCGACGATCTTTTCCTGCAACAGCGCCCCGCCGCCGCCCTTGATCAGGTTGAGATTGGCATCGAACTCATCCGCGCCGTCGATGGTCACGTCCAGCCATTTCGCCTCGTCGAGGCTGATGACCTCGATGCCCACCTCGCGGGCAAGCTCGGCGGTACGGGTGGAGGTGGGCACGCCCTTGATCTTGAGCCCGTCCTCGCGCACCAATTCGCCTAGGCAGCGCACCATCCACGCGGCAGTAGAACCGGTGCCAAGCCCGACGCGCATCCCGTCCTCGATGTAGTCGACCGAACGTTTGGCGGCGACGAACTTGGCCTTGTCGATGGGCGAAAGCTCTCCTGTCATGGCGGCGTCCCTCCAGGCTGTGGCACCTGACGTTATAGGCGCGTTGCGGTGGCGGCGCGAGTGGCAATCGCCGTCCCGCACTCAGATCGTGAGGTGGCGCGCGCGCGCGCCGCGCTCGATCGCGGCGGCGTGCAGCCGATCGATATCGAGCTCGTAGCGCATTTCCTCCAGCAGCCGCAACTCACGGTCGTTGAGCGTGCCATCGGCCGCCGCAACGTCGCAGGCAAGCGCGTAGGCGGTCTCGTTCAGCGCCTCGGGCAGGTTGGCACGCATGAGACCAAACAGCGCGTCAAGCCCGTCCTCGACCGAGAACAGGTCGAACACCGTCTGCGACATCACGCGCAGCCGGTCGAGATCGTAGCTGGCAAAGATGGGCAGGTTGTTGATCGTGCTCTCGATCTTGACGAGTTCGGCGGTTCGCATGTTCTCGTCGGAGGCAGAGACCGCGATCATCAGGGCGACGAGGCAATCCTGCGGCGAGAGCGAATGTGGGATCGGGTCTGACATGGGGGGGCCTTTCAGGGGGCGCGTGTTGCGGTGCAGAATATTGACTGTCTCGCGCCCCGGCAATAGGAACCCGCAAGGTCGCGCGGGCCATTGCCTGCGACAAAACCGGAGTTTGAGCGATGTCCGATCTGCGCGAAGCGGCGATGAATTCGAAGGCGTGGCCTTTTGAAGAGGCGCGCCGCGTGCTCAAACGCTACGAAAAGGCCCCGCCGGAAAAGGGGCACGTGCTGTTCGAGACCGGCTATGGCCCGAGCGGATTGCCGCATATCGGCACCTTCGGCGAGGTGCTGCGCACCACCATGATCCGCCGCGCCTTCGAGACGATCAGCGACATCCCCACGCGGCTCATCTGTTTTTCCGACGATCTCGACGGGATGCGCAAGGTGCCGGGCAACGTGCCCGATCGCGAAATGCTGGCCGAGCACCTGCAAAAGCCGCTGACATCCGTGCCCGACCCGTTCGGCACGCACGAAAGCTTTGGCGCGCACAACAACGCCATGCTGCGGCGGTTCCTCGATACGTTCGGGTTCGAGTATGAATTCGTCAGCGCCACGGAATTCTACCGCTCCGGGCAGTTCGACGAGGTGCTGCTGCGCGCCGCCGCGCGCTATGACGACATCATGAAGATCATGTTGAAATCGCTGCGCGAAGAGCGTCAGCAGACTTATTCGATCTTCCTGCCCATCCACCCCGAGACGGGGCGCGTGCTCTACGTCCCGATGAAGCATGTGGACGGCGCCAAGGGCGAGATCACCTTCGACGACGAGCAGGGGCGCGAATGGACGCTTCCCGTCACCGGTGGCCGGGTAAAGCTTCAGTGGAAGCCCGATTTCGGCGCGCGCTGGGCGGCGCTGGGCGTCGACTTCGAAATGTATGGCAAGGACCATTCCACCAACACGCCCATCTATGACGGCATCTGCCGGGCGCTGGGCGTGCGCCCGCCCGAGCATTTCACCTACGAGCTGTTCCTCGACGAGAGCGGGCAGAAGATCTCGAAATCCTCCGGCAATGGCATCAGCATTGATGAATGGCTGCGCTATGCCTCGACCGAGTCCCTCAGCTATTTCATGTATCAAAAGCCCAAGACCGCCAAACGGCTGCATTTCGACGTGATCCCCAAGGCGATGGACGAGTATCACCAGCAATTGCGCGCCTATGCCGGTCAGGACGCGGCGCAGCGGGCGGCCAACCCGGTCCATCACATCCACAACGGCGACGTGCCCGAGAGCCGGATGGTGGTGCCCTTCTCGATGCTGCTCAACCTTGCCTCGGTTTCCGCCGCCCATGACAAGGAGACGCTCTGGGGCTTCATCCGCCGCTACGCGCCCGAGGCAAGCGCCGCGACGCATCCCGATCTCGATGCCGCGGCGGGCGGGGCGGTGCGCTATTACGAGGATTTCGTCGCCCCTACCAAGGTCTATCGCGCGCCCACCGATCTGGAGCGTGAGGCGCTGACCGATCTGCGCGATCAACTGCTAGCCTATGACGGGCCCACGGATGACGAGGCGCTGCAATCAATCGTCTACGCCGTGGGGCGCGACCGGTTCGACCCGCTCCGCGACTGGTTCAAGGCGCTCTACGAGGTGCTTTTGGGGGCCTCTCAGGGCCCGCGCTTCGGCGGATTCATCGCGCTCTATGGCATCGAGGAGACGGTGGCGCTGATCGACCGGGCGCTGGCGGGCGAACTCGCGTGATCGGGACCATTGCGCCACGCGGGCGACGCGGATAGCCTCGAATGCAAACGCGAATGAGGCCCCCGATGCAGACCCGTCCCCTGTTCCTTGTCGCCGTGCTGGGCGTTGCCGCCTGCGTTCAGGCCGTTTCCATGCCCGATGCGGGCGAAGGCGCGGCGATTTATGCCGAGAACTGCGCGCAGTGCCACGGCGCGTCCGGAAAGGGTGACGGACCCTGGGCCGCACAGATGACCCCCCCGCCCGCCGATCTGACCCGACTTTCCGAGGATGGCACCTTCCCGCGCCGTCACGTGCTGTCGGTGATCGACGGCTACGACCGCACCGGCCTGCCGGGGCAGGACATGCCGGAATTCGGCCTGCTGCTGGAGGGCGAGACAGTGCCGGTGGATGTGGGCGACGGGGTGCTCACGCCCACACCGCGCCCGCTCGCGGCGCTGATGGCCTACCTTGAGAGCATCCAGGAGGGGTGAGGGCAGCCCCCGGCTAGCCGCCGCGGATCAGGTCGTCCTCATCCGCCGCCGCCGACAGGCCGAGCGCGTCCAGCCCGTTCTCGAGGTGATCGGACAGGTGCGGCGTGCCGATCAGGTAATCGGCGCAAGGCGTCGTCGCCTCCTCAAAGGCGGTGCGCTTGGCCTCCTCGATCTCCTCGGCCTCAAAGCTGCCGCGCCCGATCCACATGACCGCGACGAGACTGGCCTGCTCCTCCTCGCTCAGCCGGTCGATGAAGGCACGCAACTCGCCCTCGGCACGGCCAAGCTCGCGCGCCATCAGAACGATCTGAGCAATCTTGTAAACGGTGATGTCCAGCATGGGTGGCCTCCTCGCGCACGATCATGCCACACATTTGCCCGCGCGCAGAGACCCTTTCCTTGATCTCACGCAAACAGGCGATAATAGAGCCCGTCCGGCAAGAATCGCGACAGGCGAAACACGTAGCTGAAAAGCCGGGGAAAATGGCGCTGAAAGGCGCCCGCGTCGCACATCAGCTCGAACATTTCCTGTGCGGCGGCCTCGGGCGACATGATGAACGGCATGTGAAACGCGTTCTTGTCGGTGAGCCGTGTCCTGATAAAGCCGGGATTGGCAAGCTGCACGCGCACGCCACTGCGCCACAGATCGGCGCGCATCGATTCGGCGAGGCTCATCACCCCGGCCTTCGACGCCGCATACCCGATGGCGCCGGGCAGGCCGCGAAACCCCGACAGCGAGCCGGTCAGCACGATGTGCCCCGCGCCCTTCGCCACCATGCCGGGCACGACATGGCCCAGAACCCGCACCGCGCCGGTGAAATTCACATCGGCCATCGCCGTGGCCTCCTCCGCGCGCCATTCGGTCGCGGGCATCGGCCAGTAGACGCCAGCCAGGTAGACCAGGCCGTCGAACTCGCCCACGGCTTCAGCCGCCTGTGCCACGCTCGCATCGTCGCGCACGTCCACCGGCACGGCGCGGGCACGTCCCGGCAGTGCAGCGACAAGCTCCCCGAGCCGCGCCTCGTTGCGGGCGGACACGATCACCTCCGCCCCCGCCGCGCTCAGCTTGTGCGCCAGCGCCGCACCGAGCCCCTCGCTCGCCCCCACCAGCCAGTAGCGCTTGCCCTGCCAGCCGGTCATGGCTCCACCCGGCGCATGGTGGCGACAAGCTCGGCCACCTTGATCCCGAACTTGCGGAACTGGCTGCGGTTCACGATCACGCCACCGGGGGTGAGATACATCCAGTCGGTCACGCTCAACACATGGCCACCCGCCTCCCGCGGCAGGCGGATGCGATAGCTCAGCCGCGCCGCCGCGCCGGTCTGCTGCCCGTGGCCGGGGCCCACGAGATCGTCGGCCTCGGCGCGAATGGTTCCGTCATTGCTGAGCGTGAGCTGCCATTCGCGATCCTGCCGGTTGCCGCTGTCATAGCGGAAATGCTCGCGCATGACGCCACGCCCATCGTGCCATTCCGCCTCGAAATCGGCGTCGAACCGCGACGCGACCCGCCCCAGCGGGCCATAGATCACGCCCTCGCACTTGATCGGGCCATTGAGATGCTCGCGCAGGTCGAGACGCGGCGCAGAGGCGGCATAGTCACCGAGCCGCTGCGCGCCGAACCCGGCAAATCGCGCGGCCACCGCCATGAACGCCAGCATCCCGACCGCGCCGAGGAGAATCAGTCCCACCGCGTCCATCCCGTCATCCTTTCCCGTCGTCGAGGTCCGTGCGCAAGAGCAGCGCGATAGCCCCCAGTTTCAGCAGGCAGGGCAGCCCGCCATACATCAGCGCGAGCAGCCACAGCGCCTGCGCGTCGTTCTCCCCACCCGCACGAAAGCCCCCCGCCTCCAGCGCGGGCAACACCGCCACGGCGGCGAGCGCCAGCGTGAATTTCGACACAAAGGCCCAGAGGCCAAAGCCCTCGGCCCCACCCGGCGCGATGGCCGCCATGCGGCGGGCGAAAAGCGCGGGGAGCAGCGTCATGTCCGCCCCCGTGGCCGCGCCCGAGACCACGCAAATCACCGCAAAGGCCGCGAGATCGCCCGCGCCCAACGTGACCGCCCAGCCAAAGGCGACAATCGAGACGCCCATCGCCCAGAGCAGCATCCGTTTCGCACCATACCGCTCGGCCAGCGCACCCCAGAGCGGCGCGGCACAGGCGGCGCTGAGAAAGAACAACACGAGATAGGACCCCTCCCATCCCGGCGCGGCGAGGAGGCTTTCGACGAAAAACAGAAACAGCGTCGAGGTGACGGCCACCGGCGCGGCATTGACCAGCGCCACCGCCAGCAGCCTCCGGGCGCGCGCGTCGCGCAGCACGGTGCCAAAGCCGGTGGGCGCGGCGGCTCCACCGCCCTGCCATTGGCCGACCATCGCCAGCCAGGCCACCACCACCAGCGCGGCAAAGGCCAGCGCAAATCCCGCGTAGCCGCCCAGCAGCGTCGGCGCCGTCGCCGCGGCACAGATGCCCAGCAGCGCGCCGGTCTCGCGCCAGCGCGCCAGCCGCAAATGCCCCGCGCCGGGCAGCCGGTCAGCGGCAGCGACGCCCTCGGCATACATGCAGATGGTCAGAAAGCTGAACGCGCTGAACACCAGCGTCAGCATCAGCGCGAACCAGACGAGCGGCGCGACGGGCGGCGCGATGGCAAAAAGCCCCAGCATCCCGCCCGCGATCATCGCGGCGGCAACGCTCACCGCCAGCCCCCGCCAGCGCGCGCTGCGCGCCGCCAGCCAGCCAAGCGCCGGATCCTGCACCACGTCGATCAGCCGCAGCGCGAACAGGACCGTGCCCAGCGCCGCAAGCGAGACGCCATGCGCGTCGGCATAGACCTTGGGCGCGTGAATATAGACCGGCAATCCCGCCGCCGCGAGCATCCCGGCAAAAAGCGCGTAGCCAGGCAGGCGCGGGGCGGGGGCCGCACCGGACAAGGTGGCGGCGTGGCTCATCGACTGACCTCGTCGGCGGGCGGCGCGGGGCGTGCGTGAAACCGCGCCCCCTTCCACCACAGCCGCAGAGCCTGCCAATGGATCAGCGCCAGCACCCGGCGCGACCCGAACGGGCGGCGCAGCAGCGCCCCCGCCATGCCCCGCAGGCTCAGCGGGCGCACGGGGCCGGTGAGCGTGGCCACCACCCCGCCATTGCCCGCCGTCAGGTCGATCCAGATGCCGATGCGGTCGGGGCGCAGATCAAACCGGAATTCATACTCCCCCTCGACCGGCTGAAACGGCGAGACGTGGAATACCTTGCGCGCGCGCAGCCTGTCCGTGGCGGTGATCGGCGCGTGGTCGTCGCGGTGGCACAGGTAGGAATGGCGATCGCCATAGGTGTTGGTCACCTCCGCGATGATGCAGCGGGTCGCGCCGCCTTCGTCGTGGCACAGCCAGAATGCGACCGGGTTGAAGACATGGCCCAGCACCCGCGGCTGCGCCAAAAGCTCGATCCGCGCGGGCACGGGCAGACCGTGAGCGGCCAGCACCTCGCGCACCCATGCCGCGCCGCGCCCCTTGCCCGGCGGGCCACCGTGGTCGCGGTCATGCAGCGACATCACCCCCGCGCGGCCCCGCGCAAACAGGCGGGGCGCGGTCGGCGCGGCGGCCTCGGCATCCAGCAGGAGGTAATCCACCCGGTAGCGAAACGCATTCTCCACCGCGCCCTTGCGCCCATGCCATGTGTGGCCCGCGATATGGCGGACGATACTCATTCGGCGGCAATATCTGCGGCGACCGGCGCGCTATCGCGGGCGAGGATCGCGTCGGCCACGTCGAGCCCGGTGGCAAGCCCGTCCTCGTGAAAACCATGGCGCAGCCACGCACCGCAGAACCACGTATGCCGCGCACCGTTGCCCGCGCGCACGCGCTCCTGCGCGGCCAGCGCACCGAGGTCATAGACCGGGTGGCGCAGCGTCACCTGGTCATAGATCAGCTCTTCGCGGATCGGCCGCGTGGTGTTGAGCGTAACGAAATGCGGATCGTCCCCGGGGATCGGCTGCAGGCTGTTCATCCAGTAGGTCAGGTCGATCTGGCCCGCGCGCTTGGCCGGGCCCTCGGTATAGTTCCACGACGACCACACCGCCCGGCGCCGCGGCATGAGGCTCGTGTCGGCGTGCAACGTGATGTCGTTGGGCTGATAGGCGATGGCCCCGAGATTGCGGCGCTCCTCTGCGCTTGGATCGGACAGCAGCGCCAGGCTGTCGTCGGAATGGGTGGCAAATACCACCTCGTCGAACCGCTCCCACTCCGCACCCTCGGCGCGCAGCATCACCCCTTGCGCATCGCGCCGCACGCCCCGGACCGGCGTGCCGGGCCGCAGCGCAACACCTCGCGCCCGCATCGACGTCTCCAACCGGTCCACATAGGCCCGCGAGCCGCCCGCGACGGTGTACCACTGATGCTGTTCGTCATAGCCCAGCAGCCCGTGGTTCTTGAAGAAACGCACCAGCGCATGCGCCGGGAAATCGAGGACCTTCTCCACCGGGGTGGACCAGATCGCACCCGAGAACGGCGTGAGGTAATACTCGCGAAACCACCGCCCCAGCCGCATCCGGTCCATCAGCGCGCCGATGCTGAGGCTGCCATCCTCCGACACCGCCAGCGCGCGCGCGTTAAAGCGAAAGATGTCGCGCAGCATGAGCCAATGCCGCGGGTCGAGGGCGCGCGCCCCTTGGGCAAAATAGGCGCGCGCGCCCTCCAGCCCGTACTCGAACGCACCGCCACGGAACGACGCGCCAAAGCTCATGGTGCTTTCCGTCACCGGCACGTCCAGCCGGTCGAACATGGCCGTAAGCTCGGGATAGGTGGCGTAGTTGAACACGATGAAGCCGGTATCGACCGGCTGATCGCCGCGCTTGCCTGCGATCACCGTGCGCGCATGCCCTCCAAGCCGCGGCTCGCTCTCGTAGAGCGTCACCGCGTGACGACAGGCCAGCCGCTCGGCCACCCCCATGCCGGTGATCCCGGCGCCGATGACGGCGATTCTTTTCTGGGCGGGGTTCAGCATGACGGGGCGGCCCTCTTGAGCGTTGCGATGATCAAATGGTTTACGCGGCACGGCCGCCACCGGATTAGAATGCGTGCGACACGGTCGTGGAACGGTGGTCAGCCCCGCAAAGTGATCCGGCCCGGTGCGCGGCGCGTAACATTGGCATGTTCACCGAAACGCACCCCGCGACTGCCCACCGCGCCGCTCCCCCCTCGCCGCCCGCGCGCCTGCGTGCTATGTCGCTCGCTGACAGACGCAATGGAGCGGACAGCAGCGTGGTATCAAAGAACCGGATGACGAGTGGCCAGGACGCCTGGGTGACGTCCATGATCGCGGTGCGCGACGCACGTGACGAGGCGGCTTTCGCCCGCCTGTTCGGCCACTTCGCCCCGCGGGTAAAGGCGTTCCTCATGCGCTCGGGCGCCGATGCCACGCTGGCCGAGGAATGCGCGCAAGAGACGATGGCGACGCTATGGCACAAGGCGCACCTGTTCGATCCGAACCGCGCCTCGGTGGCAACGTGGATATTCACCATCGCGCGAAACCGGCGCATCGACGTGCTTCGCCGCACAAGACACCCCGAGCCCGAAGACCTGCCCTGGGGCCCCGAGCCAGAGCCCGACCAGGCCGACGCGCTGGCCCTGCAACAGGAAAGCAAGCAACTGGGCGAAGCGCTGGCCGCCCTGCCCGAGAAACAGCGCGTGCTGATCGAAAAGGCCTATTTCGGCGATCTCACCCATTCCGAGATCGCCACAGAGACCGGCCTGCCGCTCGGCACCATCAAATCCCGCATCAGACTGGCGCTCGACCGTCTGCGCCACGCAATGAAGTGACGACCATGACCATGCATGACATCAACCACCACCTGACCGACAAGCTGCTGATGGCTTATTCTGCGGGCGCATTGCCCGAAGCGTTCAGCCTGGCCGTGGCCACGCATGTCTCGATGTGCGACGACTGCCGCGCGCGGCTCGGCGCCTACGAGAGCCTTGGCGGCGCGGTCCTGGAACGGGCCGATACCGTGGCGATGGCCCCCGATAGCCTTGACGAGACAATGGCGCGCATCCGCAACGGCGCGCCCGTCGTCAACACCCCCGCGCCGCGCAGGCGCGGCGTGCTGCCCGCGCCGCTTTGCGATTACGTGGGCGGCGACCTCGCCGATGTGCGCTGGCGGTCCATCGGCATGGGGGTGAAACAGGCAATCCTGCCCACCTCGCGCGACGCCACGGCACGGCTTCTGTTCATCCCGGCGGGCGCGGCAGTGCCCGATCATGGACACCGCGGCACGGAACTGACGCTGGTGCTGCAAGGCGCCTTCGTGGACGAAACCGACCGCTACGGACCCGGCGATATCGAAATCGCGGACGAGGATCTCCACCACATGCCGGTCGCCGATATCGGGGCGGATTGCATCTGCCTCGCCGCCACCGATGCGCCGCTGCGGTTCCGCGGGATGATTCCACGTCTGGCACAGCCCTTCCTGCGCATCTGACGGTTAGCGCGCGGCCCTGTCACGGGCCCCTGTCCGGCCCCTCCTCCAGCTTCTCCAGCACCGGGCAAGGGCACGCGCGCCGCGCGCAGTTTTCCACCAGCGCCGCAAGCTCCGCCTCTATCGCACGAAGCTCTGCCATCCGTGCGCGCAGCGCCCCGAGATGCGCCTCGGCAACGGCCTGCGCATCGGGACAGTTGGCGTGGGCATCCGCGGTCAGCGCGGCGAGGCGGCGTGCATCCGTCAGGGGAAAGCCCATGTCGCGGCAGCGCCGGATGAAACCCAGCCGCCGGATATCGGCCTCGGAATAGTCGCGACGCCCGCTTGCGGTGCGTGCCGGGCGCGGCACCACGCCGCTGCGCTCGTAATATCGGATGGTCTCCACATGCACGCCGCTGCGGCGCGCGGCCTCGCCGATCGTGGACATGTGAACGTCTCCCCCTTGATTCTGTAGCGGCTACAGGATGTAGCCTGCACACCGGATTGGCCAGAGAACAACGGGCACGAGGACGATGGGCATGGCGGATTGGCGACTGGCATTCGGATTTGGGGGGACCACGATCACCGCGCTGTGCTGCGTGACGCCGCTGCTGCCGTGGGTGCTCGGGGCGCTTGGCCTGTCGGGACTGATCGGCGTTCTCTATCGCGACGCGGTGCTGTTGCCGCTGCTGGCCGGATTTCTGATCTTCACGGGGGTTACGCTATGGCGCCGCAAGAACCGCAAATGAGCCTGTCCTCGCGGCTGACCTGCCCGCGTTGCGGCGCCGCCGAGGAGCTGGAGATGCCCACCGACTCCTGCCAATGGTTCCACGAATGCAGCGCCTGCGGCGCGGTGCTGCGCCCGCAACCGGGCGATTGCTGCGTGTTCTGCTCCTACGGCACGGTGCCCTGCCCGCCTGTCCAGGCGGGCAAAGGATGCTGCGACTCATGACCCGGTGAGGATGCCCGACACCTTGAGCGCGCGCTGCACGTTGCCCTCCACCCGCAGCTTGCCGGTCACGTAGGCGGTAATCGAGTTCTGCCGAGCAAGCCGGACCCTGCGTCACGAAGGGCGAAAATCGACATTGGCCCGCGTCGCAATCCGGCGCGCGGGCAATGCCCGCCGCTTGCCAATCTGGCGGGAGGGAGGACCAACCGATGAACCGCCACTATCGCGACACCCGCAAGATCGACCCGACACGCGGCACCACGCTTGGCGACAACACCCCCAACGATGCCGACCGGATCGAGATCGGGCCGACGCGGCTCGCCTTCGACGAATGGGCGGCGGCGGGGCTGGAGCTGCCGGACTTGCAGGCGATGCGCCGCTATCGCTGGGCGCGGCTCACGCGGCACATAGTGGACCGCGATTACGCGGGCCTCCTGGTGTTCGACCCCCTCAACATCCGCTACGCCACCGACAGCACCAACATGCAGCTCTGGAACGCGCATAACCCGTTTCGCGCGCTGCTGCTCTGTGCCGATGGCCACATGGTGATGTGGGATTACAAGAACGCGCCGTTCCTGTCCTCGTTCAACCCGCTGGTGGCCGAGGTTCGCTCGGGCGCGGACCTGTTTTATTTCGACCGGGGCGACAAGGTGGACGTGGCCGCCGACCTGTTCGCGGGTGACGTCCGCACGATCTTGGCCGAACACGCCCCCGGCAACACGCGGCTCGCCGTGGACAAGCCGATGATCCACGGGCTGCGCGCGCTAGAGGCGCAAGGGCTCACCATCATGGAGGGCGAGGAGGTCACCGAAAAGGCGCGCAGCGTCAAGGGCCCCGACGAGATCCGCGCCATGCGCTGCGCGAGCCATGCCTGCGAGCGGGCCGTGCGCGCGATGGAGGATTTCGCCCGCGCCAATGTGGGCGACGGCAAGACCTGCGAGGATGACATCTGGGCCGTGCTGCACGCCGAGAACATCCGCCGCGGCGGCGAGTGGATCGAAACGCGGCTCTTGGCCTCGGGACCGCGCAGCAACCCGTGGTTCCAGGAATGCGGGCCGCGGGTATGCCAGCGAAACGAGATCATCAGCTTCGACACCGACCTGATCGGCAGCTACGGCATCTGCGTGGACATCTCGCGCAGCTGGTGGATCGGCGATCAGCGGCCGCGCCCGGACATGGTCTATGCCATGCAGCACGCGGTGGAGCATATCCGCACCAACATGGAGATGCTGAAGCCGGGCGTGAACATCCAGGACCTGAGCCGCAATACCCACGTCCTGGACGAGAAATTCCAGGCGCAGAAATACGGCTGCCTCATGCACGGGGTGGGGCTGTGCGACGAGTGGCCGCTGGTGGCCTACCCCGACAAGATGGTCGAGGGGGCCTTCGACTACGTGCTGGAACCGGGCATGGTGCTCTGCGTCGAGGCGCTGGTGGGCGAGGTTGGCGGCGATTTCTCGATCAAGCTGGAGGACCAGGTTCTCATTACCGAGGACGGCTTTGAGAACCTGACGCGCTATCCGTTCGATGCGGCGCTGATGGGCAACTGACGCCGGTCAGCGCGACCGGCGCACATTGCCGTGCCAGTCCTCGTAGGCGGGCTCGGCCCCCTCGACGTTGCGCGGTTCCGGGGTTTCACCGGAGACGATCACCGCTATCAGCATCGCCACAAGGCCAAGTGTCACTGTAAAGCGGGGAACGGGGCGGGCGCGAGAGGCCGGGGTGAGGCAGGTATCCTGGGGCATTGTGCTGTCCTTTCCTTGAGCGTGGTACGAGGATAGATAGGCCCGCGCATTCAATCACGAAAACGAATGTTTATAATGCTAATCATCAGTTTTCGTTATGTACCGTGTTCCCTTCATCAGCCCTCATTCCGCCGCCGTGCCCATCGGGATCGCCGCATCGTCACAGCCCGGATCGTAGAGCAAGGCGCGGTCGCGCCCGGCGTGCTTGGCACGGTAGAGCGCGCGGTCGGCCTGCTGGATCGCGGTATCCATGTCGCCACCGGGCGGCAGCGCCGCAACCCCGAAACTCGCCGTCAGGCGCAGGGTATGCGCGCCGTGGTAGATCGCCGAGGCACGGACCCGCGCGGCGAGCCGTTCGGCCACGGCGAGCCCCTCATCGGCACCCGCGTCGCGCAGCACGATCACGAATTCCTCGCCGCCGAACCGCGCGACGATATCGGCATGGCGGCAATTCCCGGTCAGCATGGCGGCGAACTGGCGCAGCGCCTGGTCGCCCGCGAAATGGCCGTAACGGTCGTTGAACCCCTTGAAATTGTCGATATCCGTGACGATCACCGCGCAGGCCCCCACGGTCATCGGTCCGGTGCGCTCGTAAAACGCCCTGCGCGTGTGCACGCCAGTGAGCAGGTCGTGGTTGATCGCGTGTTCCAGCCGCGTGCCGAGGCGATGCACCTCGTGCATCCGGCGGCCCACGAACCACGCGATCGGCGCGGCGAGCATCAACGCCATCGCCGACCCGGGAACGAGCGTGCGCGCCGCGAGATCGGGCGGCAGCATCCCGAAGCGCAGGCCCAGGCTGCCCAGCAAAACGATCACCGAGATCGCCACGGTGAATCGCCACACATCCCCTTTCGTGCGCACGCGCCAAGTCATCTCTCACCCTCCTGTTGCGCCCCGTTTCAACATGGCGCGATCCGGGTTAATGACGGGTGGCGGCGCGCCGGGATAATGTGGTCAATTCGATGCGAAAACCACGAAGCCTCACCATCACGTGACGACCCGCGCCCGATGCTGGAAGCCGCGGCATGGCGCGCCTAGTCTCTAGGCGACGGAATTGAAAGGGGACGGGAACATGCCCACCGAACGCTTCACCTTCGCGGGCCATGACGGCCACGAGCTTGCCGCGCGGCTTGACCTGCCCGAGGGGCCGCATCTGGCCACGGCCCTCTTCGCGCATTGCTTTACCTGCTCCAAGGACATTCCCGCCGCGCGCCGCATCGCGGCCCGGCTGGCCGGTGCCGGCATCGCCGTGCTGCGTTTCGATTTCACCGGGCTGGGCCATTCGGGTGGCGAATTCGAGAACACGTCATTTGCCTCGAACGTGGCCGATCTCGAACTCGCAGCGGCGGCGCTGGCCGCGCGCGGCATGGCGCCGGGGCTGATGATCGGGCACAGCCTTGGCGGCGCGGCGGTGCTGGCAGCGGCGGGCGCTATCGACAGCGTGCGCGCGGTCGTCACCATCGGCGCGCCGTTCGATCCCGGCCACGTCACCCATAATTTCGCCGGCGCGCTGGACCGGATCGAGGCCGAGGGCGCGGCCGAGGTCACGCTTGGCGGGCGGGCGATCCGCATCGGGCAGGGCTTTGTCGAGGACGTGCGCGCCGAACGGCTGGCCCCCAGGATCGAAGGTCTGGGCCGTGCGCTGCTGGTGATGCACGCGCCGCGCGACGCGGCGGTGGGGATCGAGAACGCCGCCGAAATCTTCAAGGTGGCAAAGCACCCCAAGAGCTTTGTCACCCTCGACGGGGCCAATCACTTGGTGACCGATCCGGCGGATGCCGAATACGCCGCAGAGGTGATCGCCGCGTGGGCCGCGCGATACCTCGACCTGCGCACCCCCGCCCCGCCGCCGGGCGCGCCCGAGGGCGTCGTGCGGGTGAGCGAGGCGGACCCGGACGGCTTTCTTCAGGATGTGAACGCCGGGCCCCGACACCACATGCTCGCAGACGAGCCCGAGGCCTATGGCGGCACCGATCGCGGCATGTCACCCTATGGTTTTCTCGCCGCCGGTCTCGGGGCCTGCACCTCGATGACCATCCGCATGTATGCCCGCCGCAAGCGCTGGCCACTCGACCATGTCAGCGTCGATGTCTGCCACGACAAGGTCCACGCGCAGGACGCCGACAGCCGCGGCACGGCCAAGGCCGACCGCTTCCTGCGGGTGATCCGGCTGAAGGGCGACCTCGACGAGGATCAGCGCGCGCGCCTGATGGAAATTGCCGACCGCTGTCCGGTGCACCGCACGCTGGAAAAGAGCGCGGTGGTGGAGACGCGGGCGGGATAGACGGCGGGTGCGACGGGCGCAAGACGCACGATCTCGCATCCGGCGACGGCCGCGCCATTGCGAAACCGGCGGTCCTGCTGCAAGGCTGTGGACAGTTCATTCGTACAGACGGAGATCCAAATGCAGGACATCCTTTCATCTCTGGGCGGCTATGCCCCGCTCGTGATCGCCGCGGCCAAGGCGCTGGCGGTCCTTGTGGTGGGCTGGATCGTCGCCGGGGCGGTCAGCGCGACGGTGCGCCGCCGCGTCACCGCCAGCCCCCGCATCGACAAGACCATCGGCAATTTCGCCGCCGCCACCGTGAAATGGGTGATCCTGATCATGGTGCTCATCGCGGTGCTGGGCATCTTCGGCATCGAGGCCACCAGCCTCGTCGCGGTTCTGGGCGCGGCGACCCTCGCCATCGGCCTCGCGCTCCAGGGCACACTGAGCGACCTGGCGGCAGGGTTCATGCTGATCCTGTTCCGCCCCTACAAGCTGGGCCAATACGTCGATATCGGCGGCACCTCCGGCACGGTGGTCGATCTCAACCTTTTCATCACAGAGCTTTCGACACCCGACAACGTGCAGATCATCGTGCCCAACGGACAGGCGTGGGGGGCGATCATCACCAATTACTCGCACCACGCCACGCGGCGCTGCGATCTCGGCTTCGGCATCGACTACGGCGACGACGCGGATCGCGCGATCGGGATCATCCTCGAACTCGCGCGCGCCGACGGGCGCGTGCATGACGATCCCGAGCCATGGGCGCGGGTGGTGAACCTCGGCGACAGCAGCGTCGATATCGGCGTGCGGCTGTGGTGCGACGCCGCCGATTACTGGGATCTGAAATTCCACATGACCAAGGCGGTCAAGGAGGCGTTCGACGCGGGCGGCATCTCGATCCCCTATCCGCACCAGGTGAACGTGGAAAAGGCAGGGTAACGCGGGGTGGGCCTGACCGCCGCGCTTCACCTTGACTCGCCCGCACGCCCGGCGTAAACGCCCCCAATCCCCGGAGGCTTGCCGCTTCCGGTCCCTTGGGCTGAATGCCCGGGATCGCCCCCCGTCAGCGCATTGCGCCCACGGGGGCATTTATCGTTTGAGACGTCACCCCTATCTCGGGTGACAGACATGCAACCGGCGCGAAGGAGCGCGAGCGATGTTCGAAAACCTGTCCGAGCGCCTCTCCGGCGTCCTCGACCGGCTCACCCGGCAGGGGTCGCTCTCCGAAGACGACGTCAAGACCGCCCTGCGCGAGGTGCGCGTCGCCCTGCTCGAGGCCGACGTCTCGCTACCGGTGGCACGCGACTTCATCAAACGGGTTGAGAAAGAGGCCACCGGCCAGGCGGTCACCAAATCCGTCACTCCCGGCCAGCAGGTCGTCAAGATCGTCCACGACGCGCTCATCGACACGCTGCGCGGCGAGGGCGATCCCGGCGCCCTCAAGATCGACAACCCGCCCGCGCCGATCCTGATGGTCGGCCTTCAGGGCTCGGGCAAGACCACCACCACCGCCAAGCTCGCCAAGCGCCTGACAGAGCGCGACGGCAAGCGCGTGCTGATGGCGTCGCTCGACACCAACCGCCCCGCCGCGATGGAACAGCTCGCCATTCTGGGCAAACAGATCGGCGTCGATACCCTGCCCATCGTCAAGGGCGAAGACCCCGTCGCCATCGCCAAACGCGCCAAGACCCAAGCCTCCTTGGGCGGCTACGACGTCTACATGCTGGATACGGCAGGCCGCCTCCACATCGACGCCGAACTCATCGCGCAGGCGGCGGCGGTGCGCGACGTGGCAAACCCGCGCGAGACGCTCCTCGTGGTCGATGGCCTCACCGGTCAGGATGCCGTCAACGTCGCCACCGAGTTCGACGACAAGATCGGCGTGACCGGCGTCGTCCTCACCCGGATGGACGGTGACGGGCGCGGCGGTGCCGCCCTCTCCATGCGCGCCATCACCGGCAAGCCCATCCGCTTCGTCGGCCTGGGCGAGAAGATGGACGCCATCGAGACGTTCGAGGCCGAGCGCATCGCCGGCCGCATCCTCGGCATGGGCGACATCGTCAGCCTCGTGGAAAAGGCGCAGGAAACGCTCGAGGCCGAACAGGCCGAGCGCATGATGCGCCGGATGCAAAAGGGTCAGTTCAACATGAACGACCTGCGCAGCCAGCTCGAACAGATGCAGAAGATGGGCGGCATGGAAGGGCTGATGGGCATGATGCCCGGCATGGGCAAGATGGCCAAGCAGGTGCAGGAATCCGGCTTCGACGACAAGATGATCACCCGCCAAATCGCCCTCATCCAGTCGATGACGAAAAAGGAACGCGCCAACCCCGCCCTGTTGCAGGCCAGCCGCAAGAAACGCATCGCCGCGGGCGCCGGGCAAGAGGTGTCGGACCTCAACAAGCTGCTGAAAATGCACCGCCAGATGGCCGACATGATGAAGAAACTCGGCAAGAAGGGCGGCAAGGGCATGCTCAAGCAGGCGCTTGGCGGCATGATGGGCAAGGGCGGCGGCATGCCCGACATGAACGACCCCAAGGCGATGGAAGAAGCCGCCCGCGCCATGGGCGGCAAACTGCCCGGCGGCATGGGCGGCATGGGCGGCGGCATGGGCCTGCCCCCCGGCCTCTCGGGTTTCGGCAAGAAGAAATAGCCCCATGACTTCATCTTGCCAAAAATATCCAGATTCAACGGGGGCCCGCCCATGACCCTCACCAACGCCCCCGTGCTCGACACGCCCCGCCTGATCCTGCGCGGGCCGGAACCGCGCGACATCGAGCCGATGATCGCCTTCCTGCTCGATCAGGAGCGCGCAGCGGGCTTCGGCGCGTCCCCCAACCGCGGCGACGCATGGCGCTGGTTCGCGCTCAACGTGGGCCACTGGCACATCCACGGCCACGGCTATTTCACGATAGAGGACCGCGAGACCGGCCAGCCCGCCGGCATCACCGGCATCTGGTATCCCGAAGGCTGGCCCGAACCGGAACTGGGCTGGGTGGTGTTCGACGGGTTCGAGGGGCGCGGCATCGCCTACGAGGCCGCCGAACGCGCGCGCCGTTATGCCTACGAGGATCTCGGCCTGACCACGCTCACCTCCAATATCGTGCCCGGCAACACCCGCTCCATCGCGCTGGCCGAACGCCTCGGCGCATGGTTCGAGCGCGAATACGAAAACATCCACATGGGCCACGATTACCTCTATCGCCACCCCGGCCCCGACGCCGCCTTGGGCCGCGACGACGATGGCTCGGTCGAGGCTTACGCATGACCAACTATCCCGACATCCCGGTGATCGAGACCCGCCGTCTCGTGCTGCGCGGGCCAGAGGTGGGCGATTACCCCGATTTCAAGGCGACCTTCGCCTCCTACCGCTCGCGATTCATGGGCGGGCCTCTCAACGGCTACGAGGCGTGGATGCTCTACGCCGCCGAGATCGGCCACTGGGCGATCCGCGGCTTCGGCATGTGGATGATCCACGACAAGGCAACCGACGAGACCCTCGGCATGACCGGCGGCTGGTTCCCCGCGAAATGGCCCGAGCGCGAGATCGCCTGGATCATCTGGCCCGACAAGGCCGGGCGCGGCTACGCGCTCGAGGCCACCCACGCCGTGCGCCGCCATTTCTACGAACATCAGGGCTGGGACGGCGCGGTGAGCTATATCGACCCCAAGAACCTCGACTCGATCCGCCTCGCCGAGCGTTTGGGCTGCACCAAGGACCACGACGCCGCGACCATCGACGGCTCCGACGCGGTCTATCGCCACCCCGCCCCCGGTGCCGCCGCATCGGGGCAGATCCGCGACGGCATCGAACTGGAAATCAACCATTACTGCGACCCGCTGTTCAAACCGAGGGGGATGCCCGTTGACTGATCCTTGCCCCACCGTCCGCCGCACAGGCCGAACCGTGCGGTTCGGCGCGCGAACCGTGCGGTTCGCCTTGCATGGAGGCCGTGATGCCTGACGCCACGACCACCCGCGCCGCCGAGCTTCTGGCCGAGCACCGCGAGAGCATCGACCGCCTCGACGCGATCCTTGTCTTCACCCTCGCCGAGCGGTTCAAACACACCCAAGCCGTGGGCCGGCTCAAGGCCGCGCACGACCTTCCCCCGTCCGATCCCGCGCGCGAAGCCGCACAGATCGAACGGCTCGAAGAGCTGGCAAACGCCGCTGATCTCGACCCGGAATTCGCCCGCGAATTCCTCAACTTCATCATCGCCGAGGTGATCCGTCATCACCGAAAGCAGCAATCGTAAGGTGGGATTACACCTCACCAAACCCCTGCCATTAAAGGAGAAATAAAAATGGCCATGAAAATCCGCCTTGCCCGTGGTGGCTCCAAGAAACGCCCCTTCTACCGCATCGTCGCGGCCGACAGCCGCATGCCGCGCGACGGCCGGTTCATCGAGAAGCTGGGCACCTACAACCCGCTCCTGCCCAAGGACAGCGAGGATCGCGTCAAGATGGATGTCGAGCGCATCCAGCACTGGCTCGACAAGGGCGCGCAGCCCACGGACCGCATCGCCCGCATGCTCGAAGCCGCCGGCGTCCGCGAAAAGGCCGAACGCGCCAACATGAAAAAGGCCCAGCCCGGCAAGAAGGCCCAGGAACGCGCTGCCGAGAAGGCCGAGAAAGCCGCCGCCGCCGCCGAGGCACCGGCGGAAGAGTAAGATATGTAAGGCACTGGAATGTCAGAGTTTTCCATCGACTTCCAGGCCGATCTGCTGCGGCTGATGCGTTGGCGGCGCGACGTGCGCCGCTTTCGCACCGGCCCGGTGGACGAGGCGATCCTGCGCGATTGCCTCGCCACCTTCACCCTCGCGCCCTCGGTGGGGTTGAGCGAGCCGTGGCGCGTGATCCGCGTGCAATCCGACGCCGCCCGCGCCGCCGCGCTGGCGAACTTCACCGCCGCCAACGCAACCGCGCTCGACGGCTACGCGGGGGAAAAGGCACGCCTTTACAGCGGCTTGAAACTTTCGGGCATGCAGGAAGCCCCTGTGCAGCTCGCCGTTTTCTGCGACGAGGGCACGGACAAGGGCGCCGGACTCGGGGCGCAGACCATGCCCGAAGCGCGCCGCTATTCGGTGGTGGGCGCGATCACGCAATTCTGGCTCGCCGCCCGTGCTCGCGGTCTCGGCCTTGGCTGGGTGTCGATCCTCGACCCCGATCGCCTTGCCCAAGACCTTGATATTCCACAAGATTGGCGCCTCGTCGCCTATCTCTGCATCGGCTGGCCCGAGACCGACAGCGACACCGCCGAGCTCGAGCTTGCCGGATGGGAAGACCGCCGTCAGGATGTCCCGGTGGAGTCACGATGATGCCCCGCAACGAAAGGGTCCATCCATGAGCGACAAGGTCTGCGTCGGCGCCATAGCCGGGGGGTTCGGTGTCCATGGCGAGGTGCGGCTCAAGAGCTTCACCGCCCAAGCCGACGACATCGCCGCCTATGGCGCGCTCACCACGGAGGACGGCGCGCAAAGCTTCGAGGTCACGCTGACCGGACAGACGTCGGGTGCGCTCACCGCGCGGCTGTCGGGCGTCAGGACGCGGGATGAGGCCGAACACTTGCGCGGCACGCGCCTCTACGTGCCGCGCGAGCGCCTGCCGGACCTGCCCGAGGACGAATTCTATCACGCTGATCTCATTGGACTTTCCGTTCATGACAGCGGTGGTGCGCTGCTGGGCCGCGTGCGCGCGGTGCTCAACCACGGGGCCTCGGACCTGCTCGAGATCGAGGTGCCGGGCGAGAGCCGCACCGTGCTTCTGCCCTTCACCCGCGACGCGGTGCCGACCGTCGATCTCGCCGCTGGCCGGATCGTTGCCGACCCTCCCGAGGGGATATTCTGATCGCCATGACCGACACCCCCCGATCCCACGGTCGCAAGAGCATCCGCCCCTCGGCGCAACCCCGCGACCTGATCACGCCTGCCCCGACGCTTGCCGGGGTGTGGACCGCGCGCGTCATCACCCTGCTACCGCAGGCTTTTCCCGGCATCCTCGGCGAGAGCCTGACCGGCCGCGCGCTGCGTGAGGGGCTTTGGTCGCTCGATACCATCGACCTGCGCGACTTCGGCGAAGGGCATCACCGCAACGTCGATGACACCCCCGCAGGCGGCGGCGCGGGCATGGTGCTGCGCGCCGACGTGATGGGCCGCGCCATCGACACGGCACAGGCCGGCACGCCGCCCGACCAGCCCCTGATCTATCTCAGCCCCCGCGGAGCCCCGCTCACGCAGGCCCGCGCGCGCAGGCTCGCGGCAGGCCCCGGCGTCACGCTCATCTGCGGGCGATTCGAGGGGCTGGATCAACGGGTTATCGACCATTACGACATCGAGGAAATCAGCCTTGGCGATTTTGTCATGACCGGCGGAGAGATCGCCGCGCAGGCGGTGATTGACGCCTGCGTGCGGCTTTTGCCCGGCGTTCTCGGCAACGAGGCATCGACCGAGGAAGAGAGCTTTTCCGAGGGGCTTCTGGAACACCCCCACTACACCCGCCCCGCCGAATGGCGGGGGCACCCCATCCCCGAGGTGCTCACCTCGGGCGATCACGGCCGCGTGGCCCGCTGGCGGTGCGAGATGTCCGAGCGCCTCACCGCCGAACGCCGGCCCGACCTGTGGCAAGCACATCTTTCCCCGCGCGCGGATGAAAGCGACTGACTTGCGGCACCGGGCGCGACCGGGCTAGGTCAGGTCTGACACGCAGGAACAGGAGCCGCCGATGACCACCGACCCACAGGCCCATACCGAAAAGATGAAGCGGATCAAGGCCGCCCGCGACAGGCTGATGAAACACAAGACGGGAGAGAAGGGGCTAATCATCGTCCATACTGGCAACGGCAAGGGCAAGAGCAGCTCGGGTTTTGGCATGATCTTGCGCTGCATCGGCCACGGGATGCCCTGTGCGGTGGTGCAGTTCATCAAGGGCTCGATGCCGAGCGGCGAGCGCGACGTGCTCAAGGAGCGATTTTCCGATATCTGCGCCTTTCACGTCATGGGCGAAGGCTTCACCTGGGAGACGCAGGACCGCGACCGCGACACCGAGATGGCGCAGGCAGCATGGGACAAGGCCAAGGACCTGATCCGCGACGAGAGAAACCGCATGGTGCTTCTGGACGAGATCAACATCGCGCTGCGCTACGACTATCTCGACATCGACGACGTGGTGCGCTTCCTCGCCGAGGAAAAGCCTCCGATGACCCATGTCGTGCTGACCGGCCGCAGCGCCAAGGCGCCGCTGATCGAAATCGCCGATCTGGTCAGCGAGATGACCGAGATCAAGCACCCGTTCCGCGAGCAGAACATCAAGGCACAGGCCGGCGTGGAATTCTGAACCGAAGGGTTGATCGCCGCCGCGAACCCGCCTATACGCCTCTGGTCTGGAATCGCCTCGGCGGCTGCGGGCATGTTTCCTGTGGCTTCCTTTCGCTCGGCTTTCTTCGGCCGATCATGGCAGCCACGGCGAACGCCGACAAACGAAATGACGACCTGATCTCTGGCGGGCGCATCCGCGGACCCGGAAGAAGACCAAGAGCTCTCAAGGACGCGACACATCTTTGCGGACCAAACCGCAAGCAAACCAGGAGATGCAGCGATGGATATTATCGCTCAGTTGGAGGCGGAACAGATCGCCTCGCTCGGGAAGACCATTCCCGATTTCAAGGCCGGCGACACGATTCGCGTCGGCTACAAGGTGACCGAAGGCACCCGGAGCCGCGTGCAGAATTTCGAAGGCGTCTGCATCAGCCGCAAGAACGGCAAGGGCGTCGCCGGCTCGTTCACCGTGCGCAAGATTTCCTTTGGCGAGGGGGTGGAGCGCGTGTTCCCGCTCTACTCGACCAATATCGAGAACATCGAGGTTGTGCGCCGCGGCCGTGTGCGCCGCGCCAAGCTCTACTATCTGCGCTCGCGCCGGGGCAAATCCGCCCGGATCGCGGAAGACACCCACTACAAGCCCCTCAAGGGCAAGTCGGCGTAAGGACTGGCACGATGAAAAAAAACATCCATCCCGATTACCACGTCATCGACGTCAAGCTGACCGACGGCACCGTCGTGCAGATGCGCTCCACCTACGGGTCCGAGGGCGAGACGCTGTCGCTCGACATCGACCCGTCCGTGCATCCTGCCTGGACCGGCGGAGGCACCCGCCTAACCGATGCTGGCGGGCGCGTGTCGAAGTTCAAGAACAAGTACGCGGGCCTCGGCTTCTGATAAGTCGCGCGTATCGCGAACCAGCAGCGCCGCCCCTCGGGGCGGCGTTTTCGTTTGCGCGGCCAGAGCTTTACTTTTCGCTAAGGAATGGGCAGTATACCGATTATTCGGAAGTTGTTTTCAGTCTGAGCACCGAAAACGTGACCCTGCGGAGCGGCTACTCCGCAGGGTCTTTACTTTTTCAGGGACTCAGAGCCCCATCAAAAGCCGGATGACTGTAACCAACAGCGTTCCCGCCGCCAGAAAAACCATCCATTTTCGGAAATCGGTTTCATTCAGTCTGATCACCTCCTTCTGCTGCTGTGGACTGCAGCAACATTACAGTCTGTAAGCAGCGTGAAGGAAAGGTTAAAATTGATGTTATGGCTGCAAGGCTCACGCCACCATCGCCTCAGCCTTGTTGAGATCGACAGACACGAGCTGGCTTACCCCCTGCTCGGCCATCGTGACGCCAAAGAGGCGGTCCATCCGGCTCATCGTCACCGCGTGATGCGTGATGATGAGAAACCGCGTCTCGGTGCGGCGGCACATCTCGTCGAGAAGGTCGCAGAACCGGGTGACATTGGCGTCGTCGAGCGGCGCGTCCACCTCGTCGAGCACGCAGATCGGCGCCGGGTTGGCGAGGAACACCGCGAAGATCAGCGCCAGCGCCGTCAGCGTCTGTTCGCCCCCCGACAGCAGGCTCAGCGTCGAGAGCTTCTTGCCCGGCGGCTGGCACATGATCTCCAGTCCCGCCTCCAGAGGATCGTCGCTTTCGACCAGCACGAGATTGGCCTCGCCGCCGCCAAAGAGGTGCCGGAACAGCAGGGTGAAGTTGGAGTTCACCTGCTCGAACGCGGTCAAAAGCCGTTCGCGCCCCTCGCGGTTGAGGCTCGCGATGCCCCCGCGCAGGGTCTTGATCGCCTCTTCCAGATCGGCCTTTTCCCCGGTCAGCGAGGCGTGTTCGGCCTCGACCTCGCGCGCATCCTCCTCGGCGCGCAGGTTGACCGCCCCAAGCGCGTCGCGCTGCCGCTTGAGCCGCGCCACGTCGGCCTCGATCGTCTCCGAGGCGGGCATCGCCGCCGGGTCCACATCGAGCGTTTCGCGCAATGCCACGGGTGTCAGGCCAAGCGCCTCCATGATCCGCTCCGCGGCCAGTTCACAGCCCTCGCGCGCGCCATCGCGCCGGGCCTCGGCGCGGGCACGGGCCTCGCGCGCCTCTGACGCATGGCGCTCGGCGTCGCGCTCGTCGGCGGCGGCCTGCCGTGCGCGCGCTTCGGCAGTGGAAAGCGAGTCCGCCGCAGCGGCGCGGCGTGCCTCGGCACGGGTGATCTCCGCGCTCAACTCGGCGCGTTTCGCGGCCAGTGTCTCGGGCGTGGTCCGCGCCTCGGCCAGCTCCGCCTCCGAGGTCTCCTTGCGCTCAGCAAGCTCGGCCCCGCGCGTCGCGGCGGTCTCGAGCCGGTGCCGCCAGCCGCTCACCTCGCGGGCGATCTCCTGTCCGCGAGCCGTGCGCCGCTCGCCTTCGCGGCGCAGGTCGTCAGCTGCCGTGCGCCGCGTCATCATGGTGATCCGCGAGGCCTCGACCGTGGTCTTGATATCCTCCAGTTCGGCCCGAGCCGAGGACAGGTCCCCAAGCTCCGCGAGCGCCGCTTCTGCCTCCGCGAGCGCGGCGCGGGCGGCCTCCGCTTCTTCCTCGTGGCGCGCGGCGGCAAGGCCTAGCGATTCGAGCCGCGAGGCGGCGAGGTTGCGGTCGGCCTCGGCCCGGCTCAGCGCGCGGCTCGCCTCGGTTACGGCGGCATCGGCAGCGCGGCGCGCCTCGCGTGCGGCGCGGTCCTCCTCGGTGCGCGCGGTCAGCGCGGCGCGCAACGCATCGTGTGCGCGCGCGGCCCCGTCAGCCCGGGCCTCTGCCTGCTCAAGTTGCTGCTTGAGAACCTCGAGGCGGTTGAGCTGCTCCAGTCGCAGGGCTGCGGCAGAGGGGGCATCCTCGGCCCATGTCCGGAACCCATCCCAGCGCCACAGATCGCCATCGCGGCTGACCAGACGCTGCCCTGGCTTCAGCAAGGGCTGAAGGCGCGGGCCGTCCTCGGGCTCGACAAGGCCGATTTGCGCGATCCGGCGCGCCAGCACGATCGGCACGGTGACGTGATTGCCAAGCGCCGTCACCCCCTCGGGAAGCGGCTGCGCAGCAGAATAGCCGGGCAGGTCGCGCCAGCCCGAAGGCCCGTCCTCCTCCACCTCGGGCGCGTGCAGATCGTCGGCGAGCGCGGCACCCAGCGCCTTCTCGTATCCGGGAGCCACCTGCAACAGGTCCATGATCTGGCCACCCTCGGCCGTGTCGCGCTCGACGAGCCGCGCCAGCGCCGACGCTTCGGCACGCAACGCGCCCAGCTCGCCTTCGGCCTCGGACCGGGCGGCGCGGGCCTCGGCCTCGCGGGACTGCGCCGCGGCGCGCGCCTCGTCTGCGTCCACTAGCGCAGCCTCCGCCGCCTGCGCGCGGGCCTCCGCCTCCGCCTCGGTCGCCTTCGCGGCGGTGTAGGTAGCCACCGCCTCCTGCTCGGCCGTGCGCGCCTCACGTTGCGCGGTGCGCGCGCGTTCGGCCTCGGCCTCGCTACGCAACAGGGTCTTGCGGTTGTCGTCAATCAGGCGCTGCGCGGATTGGTGCCGCGCCGAGAGGCGGGCCATGTCCTCGGTCAGTCGGCTCAGATCCGCCTCGCGCGCCTCGAGGATGCGGGCCGCGTCTCTCGCCTCCTCAGCTGCTGCGGCAAGGCGCGCTTCGTGACCCTCCGATGCCTTGGCAAGCTCTGCCGCCTCCCATTCGAGGCGCTCGACGGTCTCCTGCGCGTCACGGTTGAGCCCCGCCTCGCGCTCCATGTCCCGATCGAGCTGGGCGATACGCGCCTCGAGCGTGGTGATCCGTTCGCGCGCGGTGTTTTCCTGCTCCGCGATCGTGTCGCGCTGCACACCGAGCCGCTGGAGGATCGCGGCAGCGACCGCCTCTTCCTCGCGCCGGGCGGGCAGGGCATCATCGGCCTCTGCGCGCAGGCGGGCCGCCTCGCGGGCCGCCCTTTCAGCACGGGCAGCCTCGGTCGTGGTCTCGCGCAGGGCCGCCTCGGCCGCCGTGTGGGCCTCGTCAGCCTCCGAATAGCGCCGCCACAGGAGCAGCCCCTCGGCGCGGCGCAGTTCCTCGCCGATCTGGCGATAGCGCGCCGCCTGCTTCGCCTGCCGCGCCAATTGCGCAATCTGCTGGGCCAGTTGCTCGATCACGTCATCGACGCGGGTGAGGTTGGTCTCGGCCCCGCGCAGCTTCAGTTCCGCCTCGTGGCGGCGCTGGTAGAGGCCGGAAATCCCAGCCGCCTCCTCGAGGATACGCCGCCGCGCCTTGGGGCGCGCGTTGATCAGCTCGGCAATCTGCCCCTGCCTGACGAGCGCGGGGGAATGCGCGCCGGTCGAGGCATCGGCGAACAGCATTTGCACGTCGCGCGCACGCACGTCCTTGCCGTTGAGCTTGTAGGCCGAGCCCACGTCGCGGGTGATCCGGCGGGTGATCTCCAGGTGATCGGCATCGTTGAAACCGGCCGGCGCGCGCCTGTCGGAATTGTCGAGATGGATCACGACCTCGGCAAAGTTTCGCGCCGGGCGGCTCGCAGAGCCCGCGAAGATCACGTCCTCCATCCCGTCGCCGCGCATCGCGGTCGGGCGATTTTCTCCCATCGCCCAGCGCAGCGCCTCTAGCAGGTTGGACTTGCCACAGCCATTGGGGCCCACGACACCGGTAAGCCCATCGGCGATCACCAGGTCTGTGGGATCGACGAAGCTCTTGAAACCGGTCAGTCTGAGCTTGGAGAACTGCACGCCAGCGCGCCCCCGGGATGGATGATTCCGATGATAGGGAAGTGTGCTGGGCCACGGGCGGGGCTGTCAACATGGAAACACAGGATATGGGTAAGGTTGACCGCTTATCCACAGTATATTGCGTGCTTTCCCGCTGTCAGGCCGCTTGCAGGATGCGCAGGCTCGGCGTAAACCTGCGCCATGCACGACCCGTCCGGCCTCACCATTACCCCTGGCGACCCGCGCGACGCGGCGGTGGGAGTGCTGCTGCGGCAATCGCACGATCTCATGCGCGCGCTGTTTCCCCCCGAGGACAATTTCTTTCTCGACACAGACGCGCTTTGCACCCCCGACATTCGCTTCTTCGTGGCGAAGCGGGGCGACGAGACGCTCGGCACCGGCGCGCTTGCCCTGCACGAGGGCTATGGCGAGGTGAAATCCATGTTCGTGGCCGAGGAGGCGCGCGGGCAAGGCGTGGCCGAGGCGCTGCTCGCTCGGATCGAGGCCGAGGCGCGGGCAAATGGCCTGCCCTTCCTGCGGCTCGAAACCGGCGACCGGCTCGGCTCGGCACTACGGCTCTATGCGCGCCACGGCTTCGTGCGGCGCGGACCATTCGGCGACTACCCGGATGCAGCCAGCTCGATCTTCATGGAAAAATCGCTCGGCTAATCCTCCGCTCGCAGGGTGCAGGCCACTTCGGTCCACCGCCTGCGCGTCGGCACCACGCGGCACTCATGCACGCCCGGCACGCCGCGCTGCGCGGAGGCAGCCGGCCCGCAGACAAGCGCCGCCTCCAGCATCGCCTGATCGCCCCAGAGCCGGGGAACCGCGCAGCCGCTGACTTCTGCGATGGCGACGGCGGCACGCGGTGCGACCGAGATCGTGCGCGGTGCCCATTCCCGGCTTAGCCGGATCGCCTGCGCGTGCCGCCCCACGATCCGCACGTCAAAGGTGCTCTGCCCGACGCTGACACGCACCGGGGCCACGCCCCAGAACGCCGGGGAGGGATGCGAACAGGCGGCCAGCATGGCCATGAGGACAAGCGCGATCCACCGCATGACCGAGCCTTGCCCCGCGCCGGTTAAAATCAGCTTAAGCGCACCGGGCTATATCTCCTCGACCATGACCACGCCGGTCAGGCTTCGGATTGCGCCCTTGATCTGCGGGTTGACGGGGTATTCCGCGCCGCTGTCGATCTCCACCTCGCCGGGCAGCCCTGCGCCAAGGAGCCGGAACCGGATCGGACCGGGCCGCGCCCCTCGCACAGATTTCGCCGCGCCGTCCAGCACCGCCGCAACCGAGCCGATTGCCTCGACCTGATCGACAAAAACGCACAGCCCGACCGCCCCGGCATCGGCCACCATGCCGTCAACAGGCTGCACCGTTCGGCACAACAGCTTCAACTGGTCCGCCTCCATCGTCGCCTCGGCGGTGATCACCACCTGCGCGCCGGCCTCGAGAAAATCGCGGGATTTCTCCAGCACCTCTGAAAACAGCGTGACCTCGTAGCTACCGGTCGGATCGCTGAGCTGGGCAAAGGCAAAGCGGTTGCCGCGCGCCGATTTCCGCTCCTGCCGCCCGGCCACCACCCCGGCCATCTTGGCAAGGAACGGACCCCGCTCTGCGCGCGCCATCACCTCGTCGAGCGTCTTGACCTCCTGCCGCTTGAGCACGGCCATGTAGTCGTCGAGCGGATGGCCCGAGAGATAGAAACCCACGGCCTTGAATTCCTCGGTCAGCCGCTCGGCGGGCAGCCAATCCTCCACCGGTGCGAGGCGGGGCTCGGGCAAGTCCTCCCCGGCATCGCCGAAGAGCGAGACCTGGTTCGAATTCTTCTGCTCATGTATCGCCGCCGAATAGTTCATCAGCGCGTCAATGCTCTCGAACACGCGGCGGCGGTTGCGGTCCAGCGCATCGAAGGCGCCCGCCCGCGCCAGCATTTCCAGCGACCGTTTGCCAATCCGCTTGAGATCGACCCGCCGGGCGAAATCGTAAAGCGTGGCAAAGGGCCGTTCACCCCGCCCCACCACGATGAGCTTCATCGCCTCGACACCCACGTTCTTGAGCGCGCCGAGCGCGTAATGCAGCACACCCCCGCGCACCACGAAATCTGCCGCCGACCGGTTCACGCAGGGCGCGGCCCAGTCGAGCGCGAGTCCCTTCTTCACCTCCTCGAAATAGACCGCGAGCTTGTCGGTGAGATGGATGTCGCAATTCATGACACCCGCCATGAACTCCACCGGGTGATTGGCCTTGAGCCAAGCGGTCTGATAGCTGACCACCGCATAGGCGGCGGCGTGGGATTTGTTGAAGCCGTAATTGGCGAACTTGTCGAGCAAGTTCCAGACTTCGAGCGCCTTTGCATCATCGACACCGTTGGCCTTGGCGCCCTCGATGAACTTGGGCCGCTCGGCATCCATCGCCTCCTGGATCTTCTTGCCCATCGCCCGGCGCAGGAGGTCTGCACCACCGAGCGAATAGCCCGCCATTTCCTGCGCGATCTGCATCACCTGCTCCTGGTAGACGATGATGCCCTGCGTCTCGTCGAGGATGTGATCGACCGAGGGGTGCAGGTAATCGCGCGCACTCAGCTCGTTCTTGACCTCGCAATATTTCGGGATGTTCTCCATCGGGCCAGGCCGATAGAGCGCGACGAGCGCCACGATATCCTCGATACAGGTGGGCTTCATGCGCTTGAGCGCGTCCATCATGCCCGAGCTTTCCACTTGGAACACCGCCACCGTGCGGGCGCGGGAGTAAAGCTCGTAGGTCTTGGGGTCATCGAGCGGGATTTGCCCGATATCGTTCTCGGCCCCCTCGAAGGGCTGATAGATGGTGCTGCCATCGGCGGCGATGTGAAGGTCGCGCCCCTCGGCGTGGATCTGCTCGATGGCGTTCTGGATGACGGTCAGGGTTTTCAGGCCCAAAAAGTCGAACTTGACCAACCCCGCCTGCTCTACCCATTTCATGTTGAACTGCGTGGCCGGCATATCCGACCGCGGATCCTGGTAGAGTGGGACAAGCTCGTCGAGCGGGCGGTCGCCGATCACCACGCCCGCGGCATGGGTCGAGGCATTGCGCAACAGCCCCTCGACCTGCTGGCCATAGGTCAGCAACCGGTCCACCACCTCCTCGGCCTGCGCTGCCTCGCGCAGGCGCGGCTCGTCGGCGAGCGCCTTCTCGATCGAGACGGGCTTGACCCCCTCGACCGGGATCATCTTGGAGAGGCGATCGACCTGCCCGTAAGGCATCTGCAGGACGCGGCCGATGTCGCGCACCGCCGCCTTGGACAGAAGCGCGCCGAAGGTGATGATCTGCCCTACCTTGTCGCGCCCGTATTTCTGCTGCACGTAGGCGATCACCTCCTCGCGGCGGTCCATACAGAAGTCGATGTCGAAATCCGGCATCGAGACGCGCTCGGGGTTCAAGAACCGCTCGAACAGCAGCTTGTAGCGCAGCGGGTCGAGATCGGTGATGGTAAGCGCATAGGCCACCAGGCTCCCCGCCCCCGAGCCGCGCCCGGGGCCCACCGGGATATCCCGTCCCTTGGCCCATTTGATGAAATCGGCAACGATCAGGAAATAGCCGGGAAAGCCCATCCCCTCGATGATGCCAAGCTCGAACTCCAACCGTTTCTCGTACTCTTCCACGGGGGCGGCGTGGGGAATGACGGCGAGCCGCTTTTCCAGCCCCTCGCGCGCCTGACGGCGAAGCTCGTCTACCTCGTCATCGGCAAAACGCGGCAGGATCGGATCGCGCTTGTAGCAGCCAAAGGCACAGCGCCGGGCGATCTCGACAGTATTCTCCAGCGCCTCGGGCAGATCGGCAAAGAGCGCGGCCATTTCGTCCTGGCTCTTGAAGTAATGCTGCGGCGTCAGGCGGCGGCGCGGCGCGTTCTGATCGACATAGGCCCCGTCAGCCACGCACAGGAGCGCATCATGTGCCTCGTACATGTCCGCCTTGGGGAAATAGACATCGTTGGTGGCCACCAATGGCAGGTACAACGCATAGGCCATCTCGACATGGCCCCGCTCGGTCAGCCGCTCGGCCTCGGGCGCGCCGTCCTCGCCGGGGTGGCGCTGCAACTCGACATAAAGGCGGTCACCGAACGCCGCCTTGAGCCGCTGCAAGAGCTGTTCAGCCGCCGGGCGCTGCCCACCCTGCAACAGGCGACCTACCGGGCCATCCGGGCCACCGGTCAGGCAGATCACACCCTCGGCATGGGCTTCGATCTCATCGAGGGTAACATGCGCCACCTGCCCATCGCCACGCAGGTAGAGACACGAATTGAGCTTCAGCAGGTTGCCGTAACCGCGCTCGTCCTGCGCCAGAAGAACCACCGGCGCGGGGAGCCTCGATCGCTCCCCCGGCACCGGCTCCTGATAGGCGAGGTCCACCTGGCAGCCCATGATCGGCTGCACCCCCGCGGCCTGCGCGGTGACGGAAAACTCCAACGCCGCGAACATGTTGTTGGTGTCGGTGACGGCCACGGCGGGCGTCATCATCTTTTCGCAAAGGCCGGGTAGCCGTCGTTGTTGTTCTTTCGGCTTGTTTTTGTCACGCGGGTCAGTGCCACCATCGAAGAGCGATTTTAGCCGCACCGCCCCTTCGAGCAGCGAATACTCGCTGTGCACGCGCAGGTGGATGAATCGGGGGGCATTGCTCATGCCCCGATCCTAGCCCGGCATGTGGACGGCGGAAAGCCGTCTCTGTTCACCTAGGCCAGACCCGGTCGAGCCCCCAGAGAAACAGCCCGAAGAGGAAATGCGGCACGAACGATCCGGGGACCATCTGCGGTCCGATACCGAGACCGAACAAGCCCCAACCGACAATGGGAAAGAACACCAGCAGCACCCCGCCCCACAGCAGCAGAGACAACACGGCGATGGCGCCCGCGCCCTGCCACGGCGAGTAGCGCAGGAAAAGCGCGGACCAGCCGGTCACATAGACGGTGTGAAACAAGAGCCCCACCGGCATCGGCAATTCCCGTCCGGCCAGCGTTTCCGCGAAGGCCAGAGCCGGAGGTTGCGGAAAGGGCGCCATGCCCGAGCGGTTGGCCATGATCGAAACCACGGCCGTGAGAACGGCCACGCAGATGCCGATCAAGATCCCCTGACCCCAGCTTCGTCCGAGTTTCCTGAACGTTTCTTCAGTCATGGTGGATTTTCCCGTGCTCAAGGGGGCCTTGCGCCCCCATCACTGAGCTTGCGCTTCCACGGTGCGGCGGGTCAAGGGACGCGCCGGGCTGCTAAAGAAACCGTGATCGACAAGGGGGCGGTCGCCGGTCCTTCTGCTTTCCCGATCATTGCGCCTCCCGTCTCCTGCAAGGCATTGCCGCGGGCGGCGCGACTGGGCTAGTCATGGGTGGGCAGGTGATACCGCCACCGGGGAAGGAACGCGTGACGCAGACATTGCTCTCCATTTCAGACGTGACCAAGGCCTATCCCGGCGTGATCGCCAATGACGCGGTGTCCTTCGATATCCGCGAGGGTGAGGTTCACGCGCTGCTGGGCGAGAACGGCGCGGGCAAGTCGACCCTCGTCAAGATGATCTACGGACTGGTCAAGCCCGACAGCGGCAGCATGAGCTTGCGCGGCGCGCCCTTCGCCCCCGCGAACCCGTCGGCGGCGCGTGCGGCGGGCGTGGCGATGGTGTTCCAGCATTTCTCTCTCTTCAACGCGCTCAGCGTGGCCGAGAACGTGGCGCTCGGGATGGAACACCCGCCGCCCCTGCGCACCCTTGCCACGCGCATCCGCGAGGTGTCGGAAACCTACGGCCTGCCGCTCGACCCGGGCCGCCTCACCGGAGATCTGTCGGCGGGCGAGCGTCAGCGCGTCGAGATCATCCGTTGCCTGTTGCAGGAGCCACGCCTGCTGATCATGGACGAGCCCACCTCGGTGCTCACTCCGCAAGAGGTGAAGATACTGTTCGAGACGTTGCGCAGGCTCGCCTCCGAGGGCGTGGCGATCCTCTACATCTCGCACAAGCTCGAGGAGATTCGCGCGCTGTGCGATCACGCCACGATCCTGCGGCAGGGGCGCAACGTGGGCACCTGTACCCCGCGTGAGACTTCGACGCGTGCAATGGCCGAGATGATGGTCGGCTCGACCTTCGCCACGCCCACGGGCACGGCGCACGCGCCGGGCGAGGTAGCGCTCGAAGTCGAGGAACTGTCGCTGCCCGCACCCTCGGCCTTTGGCACCGCGCTCAAGTCGATCGGCTTCACCGTCAGACGGGGCGAAATCCTCGGAATCGGCGGCGTTGCGGGCAATGGGCAGGACGAGTTGCTCGCCGCACTCTCGGGCGAGATCACGACCAATGCGCCCACAGTGCGGCTGCACGGCGCGCCCGCGGGGCATCTTGGCCCCGCCGAGCGGCGGCGTCGCGGCCTGCTCACCGCCCCCGAGGAACGGCTCGGACACGCCGCCGCCCCGGACATGACGCTCACGGAAAACGCCCTTCTGACCGGTGCCGACCGCGAGGGGCTGCTCGCCCGCGGTTTCGTCCGTTGGCGGGCTGCACGCGCCTTCGCTGAGGCGGTCATCGCGCGGTTCGACGTGCGCACCCCCGGTCCCGAGACCGCCGCGCGGGCGCTCTCCGGCGGCAACCTTCAGAAATTCGTGATCGGGCGCGAGGTGCTGCAACGGCCCGAAGTGTTCGTCGTCAACCAACCCACCTGGGGCGTCGATGCCGCCGCCGCCGCCGCGATCAGGCAGGCGCTGCTCGATCTCGCCGCCGAGGGCACGGCGATCCTGTGCATCAGCCAGGACCTTGACGAGCTCATGGAAATCTCCGACCGCTTCGCGGCGCTCAACGAGGGACGGCTGTCGCCCGCCCGCCCCGCCGCGGGGCTGAGCGTGGAGGAAATCGGCCTGATGATGGGCGGCGCGCATGACATGGAGGTGGCGCATGTCTGAACCAGCGGATTCGGGTATTTTTGCCAAGAAGAAGCCCGTGGGCGCGCCATGCTGAGGCTAGAAAAGCGGCCGCAGCCCTCGCGGATCTGGACATGGGCGACGCCGCCGCTCGCCGTCCTCGTCACCATGGTCGCGGGCGGCGCGCTTTTTGCCGCGCTGGGCAAGGACCCGGTCGAGGCGATCGCCACGATCTTCTGGAAGCCGCTCTTTGGCGAGTTCGCCTTCTACTACCGGCCACAGCTTCTCATCAAGGCGACGCCGCTCATCCTCATCGCCATCGGACTCAGCCTCGGGTTCCGCGCAGGCGTGTGGAACATCGGGGCCGAGGGCCAGTATATCCTCGGCGCGCTCACCGGGGCGGGGGTGGGGCTCGCACTCTACCCACTCGACAGCGCGGTGGTGTTTCCACTGATGATAATCGCGGGTGCGCTCGGAGGCTGGGCCTGGGCGATGATCCCGGCGCTGCTGAAAGTGCGATTCGGCACCAACGAGATCCTCGTGTCGTTGATGCTGGTCTACGTGGCTGAGCAGCTTCTCGCCGCGATGGCGCTCGGGCCGATGCGCAATCCCGACGGACACGGCTTTCCCGGCTCACGCAACCTGCGCGACTATCCCAGCGCCCACAACGCCGAGATCATCGAGGGCACCGGCATGCACTGGGGGGTGGCCGCCGCGGTGATCGCGGTGATAGCGGCCTATGTGCTGCTCAGCCGCCACATCCTCGGTTTCCAGATCCGGCTGGCCGGACAGGCCCCGCGCGCGGCGCGCTTTTCAGGGGTGCGGCCCGGGCGGCTGGTGGTTGTCTGCCTTGGCACGTCCGGGGCGCTTGCCGGGCTGGCGGGGATGTTCGAGGTGGCCGGGCCTGCCGGGCAGGTCAGCATAGATTTCAACGTGGGCTATGGCTTCACCGCGATCATCGTGGCCTTTCTCGGACGGCTGCACCCGGTGGGTATCGCGCTTGCGGGGCTTCTGATGGCCCTCACCTATATCGGCGGCGAGATGGCGCAATCGACGCTGGGCCTGCCCGCCGCCGCGATCCAGCTTTTCCAGGGGATGCTGCTGTTCTTCCTGCTGGCGGTCGATCTTCTGACAAATTACCGCATCCGAATCCGCAAGAAGGAGGTCGCGTGATGGGTGCGATCGACCCGGCCCTGCTTCTGGCCGCGCTGGTGGTCGCGGCCACACCGATCCTGCTGGCCGCGCTGGGAGAGTTGGTGGTAGAGCGCGCGGGCGTTCTCAACCTCGGCGTCGAGGGGATGATGATCACCGGGGCGATCTGCGGCTTTGCCGTGGCGGTGAACACCGGCTCGCCTGCGATTGGCTTTGTCGCGGCGGCGGCGGGCGGTGCCGTTCTGGCACTGCTCTTCGCCCTGCTCACGCAACTGGCGCTGGCCAACCAGGTGGCGTCGGGCCTCGCGCTCACGCTGTTCGGGCTTGGGCTCTCGTCGCTGCTGGGGCAGGGCTATGTCGGCATCAAGCCACCGCCGACGCCGCGGCTCGATCTCGGCCCGCTGAGCGACATTCCCTTTCTTGGCCGGGTGGTGTTTTCCCACGACCTAATGGTCTACTTGGCGCTGGCACTGGTCGCGGCGATCTGGGCGATGTTGAAATACACGCGCGCGGGCCTGATCCTGCGCGCGGTAGGCGAAAACCATGACGCGGCCCATGCGCTCGGCTACCGGGTGGTGCGCGTGCGGGTGCTGGCGATCCTGTTCGGCGGGGCCTGCGCGGGGCTGGGCGGGGCCTATATCAGCCTCATCCGCGTGCCCCAATGGACCGAAGGCATGACCGCAGGTGCCGGCTGGATCGCCCTGGCGCTCGTCGTCTTCGCCTCGTGGAAGGCAGGGCGCGTGCTGCTCGGTGCCTGGCTTTTCGGCGGGGTCACGGTGTTGCAGCTCAATCTTCAGGCAGCGGGCCTTGCCATCCCGGTCGAATATCTTTCCATGTCACCCTACTTGATCACCATCCTCGTGCTGGTCATCATGTCGGCGGACAAGTCCCGCGCCCCCGGCTCTCTGGGTCGCATCTTCCACGCCTCGCAATGACAACCACAACAGGGAGACCCCACATGACACTCACCCGCCTGCTCACCTCTGCTGCGCTCGCGCTCGGTCTCGCGACCGGGGCCACCGCACAGGAAAAGACCAAGGTCGGCTTCATCTATGTCGGCCCCATCGGCGATGGCGGCTGGACCTACGAGCATGACAAGGGCCGCCTCGCCGTCGAAGAGCATTTCGGCGACGCGGTCGAGACCGTCTACCAGGAGAGCGTACCCGAGGGCGCCGATGCCGCGCGCGCGATCACGCAGATGGCGCTGCAAGGCGCGGACCTGATCTTCACAACTTCCTTCGGCTTCATGGAGCCGACGCTCGAAGTCGCCAAGAAATTTCCAAACGTGAAGTTCGAGCACGCCACCGGCTACAAGGTCGCGCCCAATGTCAGCACCTATTCCGCCCGCTTCTACGAGGGGCGCGCGGTGCAGGGCCATATCGCGGGCAAGATGACCAAATCGAACATCATCGGCTACATCGCCTCCTACCCGATCCCCGAGGTCATTCGCGGCATCAACGCGGCCTATATCCACGCGGCAAAGGTCAACCCCGATGTCGAGTTCAAGATCATCTGGGCCTACACCTGGTTCGATCCGCCAAAAGAGGCTGACGCCGCGCAGGCGCTGATCGAGCAGGGGGCCGACGTGATCCTGCAACACACGGATTCCACCGCGCCGCAGGCGGCGGCGGAAAAAGCCGGTGACGTGATCACCTTCGGGCAGGCTTCGGACATGGCCGAATACGCGCCTTTCCCGCGCGTCTCCTCGATCATCGACAACTGGGCGCCCTACTACATCGCCCGCACGCAGGCCGTGATTGACGGGACGTGGGAGAGCCAGCAGGTCTGGCACGGCATCGACGAGGGCATGGTCAAGATCGGCGAAATAACCGACGCGGTCCCCGCCGACGTCAAGGCCGGTGCGCTGGCGCTCAAGGAGACGATGGCGGCGGGCGAGTATCACCCCTTCACCGGCCCGATCAACCGCCAGGACGGCAGCGCATGGCTGGCCGAGGGCGAGATCGCTGATGACGGCACGCTTCTGGGGATGGATTTCTATGTCGAGGGCATCAGTGGTCAGATCCCCAACTGAGCTCGCCACAGAAGCAGGACCAGAGCCCCGCCGGTTCCGGCGGGGCTATTCTTCGGTCAGTTGAGACGCTTTTCAAGCACCAGGAATGTCATCATCCCCATCGGGGGCAGGTCGCGGCGGGTAACGACATGCAGCCGCGGATCCTGCAACACCGTGTCGATCTCGAAATCCGAATGCCAGCCCAGCACCCGCTCTAGCGGCGCGGCAGCACGGGCCAGACCGGCCCAGACCCCGCGCTCGTGGCGGAAATGGTTGGTGATGACCACCTGCCCGCCTGGGCGCAGCACGCGGGCGATCTCGGCCATCACGCGCTCGGGCTCGGGGACCACCGACAGCACGTGCATCGCCGCTACCGTGTCAAAGCTCGCATCCGGAAATTCGAGGCTGCGCGCATCCATCTGCCGCAGCTCTGCGACATGGTCGAGGCCCAGTTTCGCCACGCGCGCCCGCGCCTTGCGCAGCATGTCCTCGCTGTAATCCATGCCGGTGACGCACAGCGCACTGTTATAGGTCTCGAGCGACAGGCCGGTGCCGACACCTACCTCCAACACCTCGCCACCACGCGCGTTGATATAGGCCACCGCCGCACGGCGACCGGCATGCGTGATCTTGCCGAAAGTCGCGTCATAGACAGGGGCCCACCGGGCGTAGCTGTTCTTGACCGCGTCGAGATCCATCGTCATACCCCTCCGTTGCTCATGAGGATCGATCCTTGGGATACCAGAACACCGCCGCCCAGATCACGACCGCGACATAGGCGAGGCAAATCATGATCAGCGCCGCCCAAGTGAAGAGCGTGAGCGCAGCGGCCACGCAGGCAAAAGCCAGCAGGAAGAATTTCACGTTCTCGCGCGAAATCCGCGTCCGCTTGAAGGACCACACCGGCACCGGCGAGATCATCAGCAGGCCGACACCGGCCATGTAGAGCGCCACCAGCGGCGCGGGCGGCGGTGACATCCCCGGAATGGCGAAAGTAAAGAACATCGGCAGCATTGCCAGCAGCGCCCCCGCAGGCGAGGGCAGCCCCTGGAAATACGCCCCCGATCCGCCCTTGGCCCCCTCTTCGCGGGAACTGACGTTGAACCGCGCCAGCCGCATGACGCAGCACACGGCAAAGAACAGCACCGCGATCCAGCCCGCGTGGCGCATGTCCTGCAAGCCCCAGAAATAGATCACCAGCGGCGCGGCCACGCCGAAATTGACGAAATCCGCGAGCGAGTCGAGCTCCGCCCCCATTGCCGAGGTGCTGCGCAAGAGCCGCGCCAGCCGCCCGTCGAGCCCGTCGAGAACCCCGGCAATGAGCAAGAGCTGCACCGCACGCACGTAATCGCCCTGCACGCCCATCCGGATCGCGGTGACCCCGGCGCAGATCGCCGCCACTGTCAGCATGTTCGGCAAAAGCTGCGCCAGCGTCAGCTCCTTTCTCGGGGGGCGGCTCATGTGCCGGTCTCCGCGATCACCGTCTCGCCGGCGACCATCGTCTGGCCTACGCGCACCAGCGGCACGACCCCCTCGGGCAGGTAGACATCCAGCCGCGAGCCGAACCGGATGAGCCCGAACCGCGCGCCGCGCGCGATCTCGTGCCCCTCGCCGGTGAAACACACGATCCGCCGCGCCACCAGCCCGGCGATCTGCACCACCGGCAACACGCGGCCATCCGCCATCTCGATCACGATGCCGTTGCGCTCGTTGTCGGCGCTCGCCTTGTCGAGCGAGGCATTGAGGAACTTGCCGGGGCGATAGGCCACCTTCGTCACCCGGCCCGCCACCGGCGCGCGGTTCACGTGGCAGTTGAACACCGACATGAACACGCTGACCCGCGTGAGCGGCGTATCCGGCAAGCCGAGCTCGGCGGGGGGCACGGCGGGCTCGATCAGCGACACGATGCCATCCGCGGGGCTAACGATCAGACCGGGGCGCGTGGGCGTTACGCGCTCGGGATCGCGAAAGAAATAGTAGCACCAGACCGTCAGCCCCGAACCGATCCAGCCCAAAGGCTCCCACAGCAAGAAGAGCACCAGCGCGACCCCGGCAAAGATCGCGACGAAGCGGCGCCCCTCGGGGTGCATCGGCTTTATAAAGGTCTCGTGCATCTTCATGGGCGCATGGTCCTTGGGCGCTATATCCTTTCCAATCGCCTAAGCCCCATGACCTTCAGATGCAAGGCGACACCTTTTCTTCGGTTCCACCGCATGGCACTCTCCACCGCATGAGCATCCAGATCACCTCTCCCGACGGGACCGCGGCCAGCCGCTTTGCCTTTGGCACCATGCAATTCGGCGGCACGGCGGACGCGGCGGCCTCGCGCGCCATGTTCGACGCCTGCCTCAACGCTGGCATCACCCATTTCGACACCGCCTATCTCTATACCGATGGCGCGGCCGAGACGCTGCTCGGCAAACTCGCCGCGCCGCATCGCGACCGGCTCGTGATCGCAACCAAGGCTGGCTACTCTGGTGGGGCCGGGGCCGCCAATATCCGCGCGCAGTTCGACATCTCGCGACAGCGGCTCGGGATGGACCACGTTGATATCCTCTACCTGCACCGCTTCGATGCCGACACAGCCCTTGAGGAAACGCTGGAGTGTTTCGCCGACCTGAAGTCGCGCGGACAGATCAGCCATGTGGGCCTGTCCAATTTCGCCGCGTGGCAGGTGATGAAAGCTGCCTGCATCGCGGCTCGGTTTGATCTTCAAATCTCGATCCTGCAACCGATGTACAGCCTCGTGAAGCGGCAGGCAGAGGTCGAAATCCTGCCGATGGCCGCCTCCGAGGGTATGGTCGTGGCGGGCTATTCTCCGCTCGCGGGCGGGTTGCTCACAGGTAAATACGCGCGCGGCGAAACGGGGCGGCTCACCGGCAACGAACGCTACGCGATCCGCTACGGACAGGACTGGATGCAGGAGGCCGCCACAGCGCTGGTGGACATCGCCGCAGAGCTTGGCACCGACCCCGCAACGCTGGCCGTTGCCTGGGCTGCGGGCCATCCCGCCGGGCCAGTCCCGCTCATCTCGGGCCGCTCGGCGGAGCAGATCGCGCCCTCGCTCGCGGCCATTGATTTCGAAATGGATGACGCACTCTATCAACGGCTCGCTGCGCTCACCCCGGCCCCGCCCCCGGCGACCGATCGCACGGAAGAGGGTGCATGAGTACGCGCCGCACCCTGCCGCCAATGGCCTCGGTCGCGCATGAAACCGAGGGTGCCAAGCTGCACGCCCCCTCGGCCGAGCGCAACGCCGGACCGATCACCGACGCGCTGCGCGAGATCGCGCCCGAGACGGGCCGCGCGCTGGAAATCGCCTCGGGCACCGGGCAGCATGTGGTGGCCTTTGCCCGCGCCATGCCCGGGCTCGACTGGCAGCCGACCGAAATCGACCCCGCTCGCCGCGCCAGCATCGACGCCTACGTGGCCGAGGCCGCCCTGCCCAACCTTTCCCCAGCCCGTCCGCTCGACGCGACCGCGCCGGGATGGGGGGCGGAGAATGGCGGGCAGGACCTGATCGTGCTGGTAAACCTGCTGCACCTCATCAGCACGCCCGAGGCGCGCACGGTAATCCGCGAGGCGGCGCAGGCGCTCGCACCCGGCGGGCACCTTGCCCTCTATGGCCCGTTCCTGCGCGACGGGCAGGCCACCTCCGAGGGCGATGCCCGCTTTGACGCGAGCCTGCGCGCCCAGGACGCCGGGATCGGTTACAAGGACGTGGCCGAGGTCGCGGGATGGATCGAGGCCGCCGGGCTGACCTCGCGCGGGACGCGCGTCCTGCCCGCCAACAACCTTCTTCTCGCTGCCCGCCGCCTCACCTGATCTGGATCAATGCCTCGCGGCCTTGCCGGTGCTTTCTGCGATCGCAGGACCCCCGGCAAAAAGGACGCGGAGATGAGCTGGAAAGTGAAAATCGACGACACGAGAACGGAGTTGCGCGCGATGAACGCGCTCATCCCCGACACGGCGCGCGCCTTCGGCGGCCTCGGCAAGGCGGTCAAGGAGGGTGGCACACTCGATTTCAAGACCAAGGAGTTCCTTGCCCTCGGCATGTCCATCGTCATCCGCTGTGAGCCCTGCATCGGCCTGCATGTCGAGGCGCTCGTGCGCGCCGGGGCCACCCGCGAGGAGGTGGGCGACGTGCTGGCCATGTCGATCCAGATGGGCGGCGGCCCGGCGATGATGTATGCCGCGCATGCGCTGGCCTGTTTTGACGAGCTGTCCGAAAGTTCCTGAATCGCGGGCGTGCGAAACATGCTGACCGGCAAGGTCGGGGCGGTTAGGATCGGCGCAAGTCCTCCGCCCGGAGATGCCCACCGATGCTGCGTATCCTGTCTCTTTGTGTTTGGCTCGCCCCCCTGCCCGCCCTGGCCGGCGGACCCTTCGGCGATTACGATCCTGTGGATTTCGGGCCCCGAGGACCCGCTCGCTACGCGGTGCATGGTATCGACGTGGCGCGTTTCCAGGAAGAGATCGACTGGCGGCGCGTTGCGGCCTCGGGCGTGGCCTTCGCCTGGATCAAGGCGACCGAGGGCGGCGACGTCAAGGACCCCAGCTTTGACCGAAACTGGCAGTTGGCCGCGCGCCACGGCATCCCGCGAGGGGCCTATCATTTCTACTATTTCTGCACCCCGCCAGAGGTGCAGGCGCGCTGGTTCATCCGCAACGTGCCGCGCCGGGGCCGCACCCTGCCGCCCGTGCTCGACATGGAATGGAACCCGTTCTCGCCCACCTGCACCACCCGCCCACCGGGGGCTGAGGTGCGCAGGCAGGCGCGAATTTTCCTCGATATCATAGAGCGTTACTACGGCCAGCGCCCGATCATCTACACCACGCCGGAATTCTACGCCGTCACCGGGATCGGACAGGTGCGCGCCGAGTTCTGGCTGCGTTCGGTGGCGAAAACGCCCGACCAGGTGTACCCGGGGCAACCTTGGGTATTCTGGCAATACACCGGCACCGGAGTGGTTCCGGGGGTCGCGGGCGGCGTCGACATCAACGCGTTTCGCGGCACACGGGGCGCGTGGCGCCGATGGTTGCGCCGGCACGAAAAATGAGGGGGCGCCCGAAGGCGCCCCCGTCATTGCTCACCCATCCTTGCGGATGGTTTCGTTCTTCGGGTCGTAGGGGCTGTCGCAGGTAACGGTCGCGTCCCAGAGCTTGTCGAACATGCGAACCTGTAGCTTCGTGCCCTCAACCGCAAGGTTCGGACGGACATAGCCCATGCCGATGGACTGACCGAAGGCCACCGAATAGCCGCCCGAGGTGAGACGGCCCACCCGCTCGCCCTCGGGTGTGTAGAGCGCCTCGCGGCCCCACGGATCGGCGTCCCCGGGCCCGTCGATCAGCAGCGTGCAGCATTTCACGCGAACGCCGGTCTCCACGAGCTTCTCCTTGCCACGAAACTCCTTGTCGAGATCGACGAAGCGGGGGAGGTCGGCCTCGAGAGGCGTCGCGTCGCGGCCCAGTTCGTTGCCGAAGGCGCGGTAGGATTTCTCCTGCCGCAGCCAGTTCTGCGCGCGCGCGCCTACCAGCTTCATCCCGTGCTTCTCGCCAGCGCTCTCAAGCAGGTCGAAGAGGTAATTCTGCATCTCGATCGGGTGATGCAGCTCCCAGCCCAGCTCGCCGGTATAGGCCACGCGGATGGCGTTGACCGGGCACATGCCCAGCTCGATCCGTCGCGCCGACAGCCACGGGAACCGCTTGTTGGTAAGCGCGGTGGCCGGATCGGCGTCCTTGATGACCTCGTTCAGCACGTCGCGCGATTTCGGCCCGGCGATGGCAAAGACGCCCCATTGGGTGGTCACGTCCTGGATTTCGACATAGCCGAACTCGGCCATCTTGTCCTCGGCGGCCTTGCGCATGTAGTCGGCGTCATATTCCGTCCAGCCACCGGAGGAGACGAGGTAATACTCGTGCTCCTTCATGCGCACGATGGTGTATTCGGTGCGCGTGGTGCCGTGATCGGTCAGCGCATAGGTCAGGTTGATCCGGCCTACCTTGGGCAGCTTGTTGCAGGTGAACCAGTCGAGGAACGCGGTGGCGCCGGGGCCCTTGACCACATGCTTGGTAAAGGCCGAAGCGTCGATCAGGCCCACGCCCTCGCGGATCGCCTTGGCCTCTTCCACCGCGTATTGCCACCAGCCGCCACGGCGGAAGCTGCGGGCGTCGTGGTCGAAATTCTCGGGGGCATCCAACGGCCCGAAATAGTTGGGACGCTCCCAGCCGTTCACCCAGCCGAATTGCGCACCGCGCGCCTTTTGCCGGTCATAGGCAGGTACGGTGCGCAGCGGGCGGGCGGCGGGGCGTTCTTCATCAGGGTGGTGGAGGATGTAGACGTGGTCATACGCCTCCTCGTTCTTGCGCGCGGCGAATTCAGTGGTCATCCAGTTCGAGGAATACCGCTTGGGATCGAGGCTCGCCATGTCGATCTCGGCTTCGCCCTCGACCATCATCTGCGCGAGATAATATCCGGTGCCGCCCGCGGCGGTGATGCCGAAGGAAAAGCCCTCGGCCAGCCACATGTTGCGCAGCCCCGGTGCGGGGCCGACCAGCGGGTTGCCATCGGGCGTGTAGCAGATCGGGCCGTTGAAATCGTCCTTCAATCCGCTTTCCTCGCAGGACGGGATGCGGTGGATCATCGCCATGTACTGCTCTTCGATCCGCTCCAGGTCGAGCGGGAAGAGATCGGCGCGGAAGCTGTCGGGCACGCCATATTCAAAGCAGGCGGGGGCGTTTTTCTCATAGACGCCGAGAATCCAGCCGCCGCGCTCTTCGCGCACGTAGGATTGCGCGTCGGCATCGCGGACCACGGGGTGCTCCTGCCCGCCATTCGCGCGATATTCGACCAGCGCCGGATCCTTGTCCATCACGATGAACTGATGCTCGACCGGGATCGCGGGGATCTTGATGCCGAGTTTCTTCGCGGTGGTCTGCGCATGGTTACCGGACGCGGTGACGACATGCTCGGCGGTGATGGTGATCTGCTCGTCCGAGGGCACGAGGTTACCGCCCTTTTCCACCATCTTGGTGCAGGTGACTTCCCACGCCGCGCCGTTCCAGTGGAATGCATCGGCCTGCCATTTGCGTTCGATCATCACGCCGCGCTGGCGCGCGCCCTTGGCCATCGCCTGCGTCACATCTGCGGGGTTAATATAGCCGTCGGTATTGTGATAGATCGCGCCCTTGAGATCCTCGGTATTGATGAGCGGCCAGCGCGCCTTGATCTCGTCCGGCGTCAGCCACTCGTAGGGCACACCACAGGTCTCGGCGGTCGCGGCATAGAGCATGTATTCGTCCATGCGCTCGTCGGTCTGCGCCATGCGCAGGTTGCCGACCACCGCAAAGCCGGCGTTGAGCCCGGTCTCGGCCTCGAGCGTCTTGTAGAATTCCACCGAATACTTGTGGATATGCGTGGTGGCGTAGGACATGTTGAAAAGCGGCAACAGGCCCGCAGCGTGCCAAGTCGAGCCGGAGGTCAGCTCGTCGCGCTCCAGCAGCATGATGTCCTGCCATCCTGCCTTGGCCAGATGATAGGCGATTGAGGTACCGATCGCTCCGCCGCCGACGACGAGGGCTTTGACTTCGGTTTTCATGGCGTGCGACTCCGTTGGGATAACGTCTTTGGGCAGATGTTTATCAATCCTGTGAAATCACGCGCAGCCCATCCGACACAACGCCGCACGAAAGCGACGCTGCCCGCCGATCACGGTGCGATAACAGAGAGGTGGATTTCCCCCGCGCAGCTTGATAGCTAGCGCGCCAACACGGACATCACGGAACCGACAGCCATGAGCGCCACCGCCCGCAAGACCGCCCCCCTGCCCGAGGACATCCGGGCGATGAAGGGCCGCGCGCCCATCGTCTCGCTGACCGCCTACACCACGCCGATGGCGCGGATGATGGATGCGGCCTGCGATTTCGTCCTCGTGGGCGACAGCCTCGGGATGGTGGTTCACGGCATGACCTCGACCCTCGGTGTCACGATGGAAATGATGATCCTGCACGGGCAGGCGGTGGCGCGGGGGCTGTCGCGCGCGATGCTGGTGATCGACATGCCCTTTGGCAGCTACGAGGAAAGCCCCGCACAGGCGTTCCGCAACGCCGCGCGCATCATGCGCGAGACGGGCGCGGCGGCGGTCAAGCTCGAAGGTGGGCAGCACATGGCCGAGACCATCGCCTTTCTGGTGGCGCGGGGTGTGCCGGTGATGGCGCATATTGGCCTCACACCGCAGTCGGTGAACACGCTGGGCGGCTACAAGGTGCAGGGCCGTGGCGAGGCGGCCGAGCGTCTGATGGCCGACGCGCGCGCCGTTGCCGAGGCCGGGGCGTTCTCGGTGGTGCTGGAAAAGCTGCCCTCGGTGCTGGCCGATCGGATCACTGCCGGGATCGACATTCCCACGATCGGTATCGGCGCGGGGGCTGGCTGTGACGGGCAGATCCTCGTGGTCGATGACATGCTGGGCCTGTTTACCGAGTTCAAGCCGAAATTCGTCAAGCGCTATGCAGAGTTGGGGGACGCGGGCACCGCCGCCATCGCCGCCTATGCCGAGGACGTGCGCGCGCGCACCTTTCCCGCGCCGGAGCACGGATTCGCCGAGGAGTCGCCGAGTTGAGCGCGCCGATCCTGCGACGCCTCGACGACCTGCGCATCGCCACCCGCCCCTGGACGCTTGCCGGCGAGCGCATCGGCGTGGTGCCGACGATGGGCGCGCTGCATGACGGGCACCTGTCGCTGGTGGCGGCGGCCAAAGAGTGTTGCGACCGGGTGATCGTGACGATCTTCGTCAACCCGAAGCAATTCAACAACGCTGCCGATCTGGATAAATACCCCCGCACCGAGGAAGAGGACGCGCGAAAGCTGGCCCGATTCGGGGTGGATGCGCTGTGGGTGCCGGAGGCTGACCAGATGTATCCGGCGAATTTCGCCACGACCATTTCGGTCAGCGGGTTGACCGACGTGATGGAGGGATCATTCCGCCCCGGCCATTTCGACGGGGTGGCGACGGTGGTGACCAAGCTGTTTACCCAGACCAGCGCCACCGACGCGTTTTTCGGCGAGAAGGATTTCCAGCAGCTCCTGGTGGTGCGCCGCATGGCCACCGATCTCGACCTGCCCGTGACGGTGCATGGCTGCCCGACGATCCGCGATATCGACGGGCTGGCGCTCAGCTCGCGCAACCTGCTGTTGTCGGACCGCGCGCGCACCTCCGCGCCGCGCCTGCACGAGGAGATGGAGGCGCTGGTCGAGGGGCTGCGGTCGGGACAGGCATTCCCGGCTCTTCGCGAGAGGGCGGTGGCGCGACTGGAGAAGGCCGGGTTCACCCGCGTGGATTACCTTGACCTGCGCGCGCAGAACGACCTTGCAGCCCTCGACGCGCCCGACCGTCCCGCACGGCTCTTTGCCGCCGCGTGGCTCGCCGGGGTGCGGCTGATCGACAATATCGCCGTCGCCTGAACCGGTGAGTGACAAAACGTAATGCGCCTCCGAGGGGAAAAGGTAAGGATTTCCTGACGGGACAAGCGCGCGAGTCTTCCCCATGTGACGGGTGCCGGGATCGCGCAGATTCGCGCTGGTCAAGAGTGTCCTGATTGACGGTGCCCGGTATGCCACCGCTCACGTCTGTTGTGTCCCAGGGCCCCGGTGGAAACACCGGGGCCGCTTTTCTCTCAGCCGAACCGCTCCGACCACGTCGGCAGCAGGTCGCCGGGCGCCGGGCGGGCGGCGTGGATCGCACGGGCGATGGCGCGGGCCATGGTGCAGGCGGCGGCGTGGCCCAGCAGCACCTGCGCAGCAAGGTCGGGCGCGGGGCGCGCCCCTGTGGCGGCGGCGAAGACCAGGTCACCATCCATCAGCGTGTGCGACGGCAGCAGAGCGCGGGCAAGTCCGTCATGCGCGGCAGTGGCGAGCCGGGTGCATTGCGCCTGTGTGAGCGTGGCGTCGGTGGCGACGATGCCGATGGTGGTGTTGGCGTGCTGCGCGAGCTTGGTCGGCGCAACCAGCGGGTTGGGGAAGGACGCGGCCGGGCCGAACCCACCGAATTCCCCGTCGATCTCGAAGGGCGCGGCCCAGAAATGCGGCCCATCCCCCACCGTGGCCGAACCAAGAGCGTTCACGGCCACCAGCGCCCCCACCGTGCTGCCATCCGGCAGGATCGTGGAAGCGGAGCCGAGCCCGCCCTTGAACGTGGCCGTGGTGGCACCGGTCCCGGCGCCCTCGCTGCCGAGGGCGAAATCCTCCGATACGTCGGCGAGCGCGGCGCGGCCAAGCGCCTTGTAAGGATTATCCGACCAGCCCTTGTCCCCGCCGTTCGCGAGATCGAACAGGATCGCGGCGGGCACGATGGGCACGCGCACATCCCCCACGGCAAAGCCGCGCCCCATGTCGCGCAGCCCCTCCGCCACGCCCGAGGCCGCATCGAGGCCAAAGGCCGAGCCGCCCGACAGCACCAACGCGTCCACCTTCTGCACCGCGCGGTCGGGGGCGAGCAGATCGGTCTCGCGCGTGCCCGGCGCGCCGCCCATGACATGCACCCCGGCGGTAACGGGGGCGGCGGCGGTGAGCACAGTCACGCCGGAGCGCAGCGCGTCATCCCCGGCATTGCCCACTCTCAGCCCGGCCACATCGGTGATAAGGTTGCGCGCACCTGTCCGCGTAATCATGCCGCAAATCTCCGTTCCGGCCACAAACCACCTTGCCAGAGCACATGCGATCGGCAAGAAAAGGCATCAGGCCCGGGCGATGGCGTCGCCCCGATCAGGGCCTTTCCCAACAGTCCTGAACGCCGGGACCTTCTTTTGCAAGGAGGGTCACAATGACTGCACGTCCAGACTTCTACCGCTTCCACAACGGCGAAAAGGCCCCGCTGCCCTTTGCCGTGCCCGAATACGAGGCGCGGGTCGCGGGCCTGCGCGCGATCATGGAGGAGGCGGGGGCAAGCGCCGTCGTCCTCACATCGATGCACAATATCGCGTATTATTCGGGCTTTCTCTATTGTTCATTCGGGCGGCCCTATGCCCTTGTCATCACCGAAACCGACTGCATCACCATCAGCGCGGGCATCGACGCGGGCCAGCCGTGGCGGCGGTCATTTTGCGACAACATCACCTATACCGACTGGCAGCGCGACAATTTCTGGCGCGCGGTGCGGTCCGTGGCAGGGACAGGCGGGGTCGTCGGCTACGAGGGCGATCACCTGACGCTGATGCAGCGCGACAGGCTGGAGGATTTCCTCGAGCCCTTGACGATGCTGGACCTCGCCCCGGCCACGATGCGGCAGCGGATGCGCAAATCCGAAGCCGAGATTGCCCTGATCCGGTCCTGCGCACAGGTGGCCGATGTGGGCGGCTACGCCATCCGCGACGCCGTGACCGTCGGCGCGCGCGAGATCGACGTGGCAATGGCGGGCCGCGATGCGATGGAATTGGAGATCGCCAAGCGCTTTCCCGAGGCCGAGTACCGCGACACATGGGTGTGGTTCCAGTCCGGGATCAACACCGATGGCGCGCACAACCCGGTGACGGCGCGCATGATCGAGCGCGGCGATATCCTGTCGCTCAACACCTTCCCGATGGTGTCGGGTTACTACGTGGCGCTGGAACGCACCATGTTCGCGGGCGAGGTGGACGCGGCCAGCCGCAATATCTGGGAGGCCAATGTTGCCGCCCATGAATTCGGCATGTCACTGCTGAAGCCCGGGGTGAGCTGCGCCGAGGTCACGCACCAGATCAACGCGTTCTTCGAAGAGCGCGATCTGCTGCAATACCGCACCTTCGGCTATGGCCACAGCTTTGGCATTCTAAGCCACTACTATGGCCGCGAGGCGGGGCTGGAACTGCGCGAGGATATCGACACGGTTCTGGAGCCGGGCATGGTGATCTCGATGGAGCCGATGCTCACGCTTGCCGAGGGACAGCCCGGCGCCGGTGGCTACCGCGAGCACGATATTCTCGTGATCACCGAGGACGGCAACGAGAACATCACCGGCTATCCTTACGGCCCGGACTTCAACGTGGTGGGTTGAGCCCGGTGCCGGGGCGGCATCGCGCCGCCCCGGCACACCGTTCAGGCGAGGTGATCCACCACCTGCAAATGCTGCGCCAGCCGGTCAACCTCGGACAGGTAGCGCGCCACCAGCTTCGGGTCGTGCGGCGCGGGGCTGACGCCCGCAGGTATTTCGCGTGCCAGCACCGATTCGACCGCCAGCGAGACGGGCACCGACACCAGCCGCGCCATCGCCATGCCGCGCAGGTCGCCCCATGCGTCCATCACGTAGGTCTTGTGCCAAACGGGCGCGCCGTCCCGCTCGGCCCGCAGCCCGACGCAGAGCACGACGCGATCCGGCTCGCCCTCGTCATAGGCGTTCTCTCGCCAGAACTGATCGGACATTTCCCTGAGCCGCGCCTCGCCGGCATCGCCCTCGAGCGTCTCGATCTCGGCAAACACGTCCTTCCACGCCTCTGACCAGCCGTTGAGCCGCAGCGTGCCGCGCACGAAATCCCTGACCCGCCAGTCGGGGTCGAAGCGGTAATCCGCGATAAAGGGGATGGAATCGCGGTTGGGGTAGACCTCGAAGGTCTCGGGCGTCGGCAATGGGGCCTGGTAGGACGAGATCGCATCCCACGGCCGCGCGACGTTCAACTCCGCGAACTCGCGGATCGAGCGCGAGGGCGAGCGAAGCGCCTTGAGCACGCCCAAGGGCGACCAGCTGAACTTGTAGCGGAAGGCATTGGGGTGTTTGGGCACGCCGCCGCAATAGGAGGTGAAGCTGAGGTCGTTGGCCGCGTCGCACACCCCCGAGGCGCGATAATCGGCCACGAGGTGATGCGCCATCAGGTGGTCGATCCCCGGATCGAGGCCGATCTCGTTGACGAGGCTCAGCCCGCGTGCGCGTGCGGTCTCATCCAGCGCCCGCATCTCTGGCGCAATGTAGGAGGACGAGACGAAATGTGCGCCCTTGGACAGGCACAGCTCCGCCAGCGGCACATGCCAGTCCCCGGGCAGCATCGAGACGACCACATCGCCGGGGGCGAGGGCGGCGGCGAGCGCGTCCTTGTCGAAGGCGTTGATCCGGTCGGTCAGGTCGCCCACCGCCGCCTGCGCCTTGTCGGTGGAGCGGTTCCACACGGTCACGTCATGGCCCGCCTCGATCAGCCGCCGCAGGCCGGGGATGGCCGAAAGGCCGGTGCCGCACCAGTGAATCGTCATGTTTCAGACCTCCTTGATATGGGTGTCGAATGTCGCCCGCGCCCGGCCCCAGACGCCCGCGTCGATGGCGTCGAGCGTCCCGAGATAGGGGAGAAGCTGCGCGGCGAAATCCTCCGAGGATTCGCGCGGCAGGAGCGAGGGCAGGTTGTCGATGGCCATCACGTCAAGTGGCGGTGCGTCATGGACGCGTACCGCCGGCTCGGCCCAGGTGGTGGCGCGGTCATAGACCGGCACCGGGTTGTAATCGCTGTCGGGATCGCAGGCCACGTCACCGATCACCGTCAGGCGGCGGGGTTCAGCCACCGCCGATTTCGGCACGAAGACCGGCGTGCCGGGGCGCGCGAGGATGCAGTTGATGAACAGGTCATGCGCGAGGAGTTCCGGGAACGGCCCGCCATGCGCGGTCTCTGCCATGTCCCAGCGGGTCACCGTCACGTCCAGCGCCTCGCACAGGTCGCTCGCCCCGGTGCCGACGCGGCCCAGCGCGCCGATGACGATGGCCGTGGGCCGGGGCGCGCCGGTGGCGTCGAGCTGCGCGGCGAGCGCCGCCAACAACGCATCGCGGCCCGCAAAGGTATCGACGGGCGGACAGGTCTTGCCCTGCCGCTGCGCCGCCCATGCCATGAGCGACACCGCCGCGCCCGCATAGCCCGCCCAGTAGCCGAAGGCAGCGACGCGGCGTCCGTCCTCGTCCACGAGGTATTCCAGGTCATAGAGCACGCCGCCCCCGGCCCTGAACCGCTGCAACAGCCGTTTGCCGGAATGCTGCCCCTTGAAGGCATGGCCGAACATGACGTGACGATGGCGTAGCGGCGTGCCATCCTCGGGCAGTTCCTTGAGCCCGAAGATGATGGCATCGGCGGGGGCGTCGGGCCACGCGCCCTCGGGCGCGATCTCGCAGCCCGCGTCGCGGTAGCCGTCAATCGGGATCGCACGATTGCGGCTTTCCTCGACCGTCACGCGCATACCCTTGGCGACCAGTTGCGCCGCTCCGTCGGGCGTGATCCCCACCCGTTCCTCATTCGGCCGCTGCTCGGCCCGGACCCAGAGATGTGTCATGGTTGTCCTCTCAGATCATGTCATCGGCGATGACCTGCGCCACCGAGGCACGGGTGCGCATCGCCTCGACAAAGGCGGTGATCTTTGGATAGGCCGCCATGTCCACCCCGTCACCGGGCAGCCAGCTACAGGCGACGTAGAGATACGGATCGGCCAGCGAGACCGCCTCGCCCAGCACGTAGGGCCCCTTGAGCATGTGGTTTTCGACATGGGCCGCGCTCGCGGTCATGGTCTCGACGGCCTTGGCCTTCATGTCGGCGAGCGAGCTTTCCTCGTCGGCCCAGCGATGGCCGCGCACGCGGTGCGCATGGTTCACATGCATGGTCGAGGCGAGATAGCACATCGCCTCGCGCATCTTCGCGGCCTCAAACGGATCGGTCGGGCGCAGCCCGGCGGCAGGCGCGAGGTCGGCGATGTGCTCAAGAATGGCGGCGGTCTCGGTCAGGATGCCGCTCTCGGTCACGAGTGCCGGCACGCGCCCCTTTGGGTTGACCGCGTGATACCGCGGTTGCGTCTGCTCGCCCGCCTTGAAATCGAGCCGCACCGGCTCGAACTCGAGCCCCGCCTCGTGGAGTGCGATGGCCACGGCGATGGCGATTGTGCCCCTTGCATAATAGAGTTTCATGTTCCTCTCCCGTCTCAGATGCCCGTTTCAGATAAAGGTGCGGGCATGGGCCCGGTCCGGTGCGTCGAGATGCGGCGTGGCGTTGAACGCCCCCACCATCAGCATGTCATGGACATGGTGCACACGGTGCAGCGAACTGTTCATCACTTGCAGCATGACCTTGGACATGCCGCCGATGTCGAGCCCGAGCGCGTGGCGCATGGCCATGCCGATCACGCCCCCGGAGGTGACAACGAGCACGCGCCCGCCGCTGCCCGACAGCTCGTCGAGCAGGTCCGTCACGCGGGCCGAGAAGCTCTCGTAACTCTCGGGCAACCCGTCGAGATTGCCTTGCGCCCAATGTTCGATGACCCGCGGCAGGTAGCGCGCGAATTGCGTGGCATCCTGCGGGGCGGGGATGCCGTGCTGCGCCTCCACGGCCTGCGCCAGCGCGAAATAGCTCAGCTCGTCGAGGCGCGCGTCCACGTCGCCGCCGCCATAGCCCATGGCGTCGGCCGTGCCCCGCTGCCGGGCGAGCGTGCCGGTGATGACCCGGTCGAAATGCGGATCGGTGGCGCGCATGTGCATGCCGAGCCAATCCGCCTGCTGCACGCCCAAGGGCGAGAGCCGGTCATATCCCGCCTCGTCGGTGGCCCTGTTGTTGGCCTGCCCGTGCCGCACCAGAACGATCTCGGTCACATTTCGCCCCCCGTCTTTCGCCGCGACGTTAGCGCCCCGCGCGACCGGGCGAAAGGTGGCATGGGCGGATTTCTCGGAGCACCGGCCCGGGCGCGTGGGCGCGCGCGCAATTCCTGTTGCGCCCTGCCCCCGGCTCGGTTAAAGCGGCACCCGGTCCCGCCGCGCCAGACCCGGCCCGCGGGCGAGAAGGTGGCCGCTGTAGCTCAGCTGGTAGAGCACGTCATTCGTAATGATGGGGTCGGGGGTTCGAGTCCCTTCAGCGGCACCACTTCCTCAACTGAAAGAGTCGTTTCGCTCCAGCTTCTTGAAGTTGATCGGAGCCGGTAGACCATGTCGCGCCCATTCATCGTCGCGAAGACCGGGATATTCTACTTTCTTGGTGAGAAGCACCTCGACGCATAGGCTGTATTGCTGCTTCATGTATGGTTGTGACCGCGCGCGGGTTGCGGCGCTGCGGGCGGGGCAGGCCGCGCGGACGGGCGAGGGCTGATTTCTTGAGCTGCGTCCAGTGGCGGGCGAGATCGACAAGTTGCTGGCCGCGCGCGAGGCCGAGACTGCCCGCGGCCGCACCCGCGCCGCGGACCTGGCCCATGAAGGAACAAGCTTGGACAGCGTATGCAGCCCACCCCCGTTTCGGGCCGTCCTGACCCTTGGGCCGATCATGATATCCAAGGCCGACGAATAGCCCCGTCAACACCGGGGAGATGCGGCCGATTTCGCTGCACTGTGCTTGATGCGCTTGCTCATGCTTTGGTCGGGTCCGATCCGTTGCATGATGCGGTGATCCTATCCCGCCGCGTCCTTCTCGGGCCCGTCCATGGAGGCCAGCTCGCCCAGCGTAATCGGTTTGAGCGGCGGGCGTATGCGGTAATAGCCGGTTTCGTCGGGCGATTGCCCGTTCGCCTCGGCCAACAGGGCGGTAACGGTCAATCCGCAATAACGGCCCTGGCACGGCCCCATACCCGCACGGCCAAAGGCCTTGGTCTGGTTGGGGCCAAGGCAGCCGATCCTGGCGTAAGTTCTTATGTCGCCAGCGGTGACTTCCTCGCAGCGGCAGATCACGGTGGTGTCGGCCGGCGCGATGGCGCCGGCATAAGGGGGATAGGCCAGATCGAGAAAGGGCCGCGCCGCCCGCTCGACCGACAGGGCAGCGTGTAATGGGGTGGCCCTTTCATCACGGTCGGACGCGGACAAGCGCCCGGCTTCCTCGGCCAGCTTCAACGCGGCCAGCCGCCCGGCGATTCCGGCCACCCTGGCCCCGCCGATCCCGGCCCCATCCCCGGCGATGCAAACCCCGGGCACATCGCTCTGGCCCCACTCATCGAGGACCGGCACGAAGCAAGCCTGCGCCGCGTTCCATTTATGACTGACACCAAGGGAGCGCGCGGCTTGCGTGTTCGGCACTACTCCGTGATGCAGGTAGACCGTCTCGCAGGCGATGCGGTGGTGCTTGCCCCGGCTCTCGAAGGACACCGCCTCGGCTCGGCCCTCGCCCTCGACCTCAATCTCCGTGGCCCCGGTATGGCGCGGCACGCGGGCGCGCGTGATCTCGGCCAGCAGGCCCAGCCCCTTGAGCAGGTAGCGCCAGCCGCGCAGCGCGCCCCCCAAATGCTGTGCGGAACGGATGAGGTCCGCGCGCCTCTGCGTCTCGACCAGTGCCAAGGGCGGCGTGCCTGCCCGCACCATCTGCACCGCAATGAGATAAAGCAGCGGGCCCGAGCCCACCAGCACCGCGCGCCGCGCCAAGACGCCCGACTGCTTGAGCAGGATTTGCCCCGCCCCCGCCGTCATCACGCCTGGCAAGGTCCAGCCCGGCAGCGGCATGGGCCGTTCCAGCGCACCGGTGGCGAGCAACACGCGCGCCGCCTCGACCTGCGCCGCTGCCCCGTCGCAGGTGTAGGAAAAACGAAAGCCCGGCTCGATGGCCCAGACCACCGCGCCGCCGACATGCGTGATCCCCGCCTGCCGCAGCCCCGCCACCAGCGGCGCGCCTTGGGTGTAATCCTTGCCCAGAATATCCCCGCGCAGGCCCGCCGCGCGCTCTACGTCGCGATAGATCTGCCCGCCCGCGCGGGGCTGCTCATCCAGCACGCAAACCGACATCCCCACCTCCGCCGCCGTAGCGGCAGCGGCCATACCGGCGGGCCCCGCGCCGATGATGGCCAGGTCAAAGCGTGTCATCGCAAGGCCCCTCATGCGGGCGGGCGATCTCCAGCCCCTCGGTAACCTCGATCATGCAAGCCTGCCGCACGACACCCTCCACCTCGAGCAGACAGTCGAAACAGGCCCCCATCATGCAAAAGGGTGCGCGCGGCGCGCCCGAGACTGGCGTGTGCCGCAGCACCGTCACCCCGGCGGCCAGCAGGGCGGCGGCCAGATTCGCGCCCTCGGGCAGCATCAGCGTTTCCCCGGCAAAGCGCACCGGCACGCGGTGCGCATCGGGGGACAATTCAAGAAAAGCGGGCTTCACCGAACACCTCCAGGTCGGGTGCTGCCTCGGTCCCCTCCAGCCAGTCGGGCAGGAACCGGGCATGTGCTGCGGCGAGCGTGATGCCGCTATGACAGGTCACGAGATAGGCGCCGGGCATCTCGGCACTCTCCTGATAGATCGGCAAGCCATCGGGCGAGAGCACCCGCAGCGCGCCCCATGACCGCACAAGCTGCGCTCGCGCCAGCACCGGGTAGGCCGCAATCGCCTCGGCGGCGAGGCTTGAGAGGCCCGGTTGAGTCACGCCGTCGTCGAGCCCCACCTCCTCGTTCGTGGCCCCGATCTGCACGCCGCCCTCGTCCACCTGCCGCGCGATGAGCGACGGGCGGTTGATGATCTTGGGCAGTTTCTCGGTGATCAGCACCTGCCCGCGCTGTGGCCGCACCGGGGCCTTGAAGCCCAGCTTCGGCCCAAGCTGTGCCGCGCCCAGCCCTGCCGACAGCACCAGCTTGCCCGCCTCGACGATAGCGCCGTCAGCGCAGACCACGCGGAACCCGTCGGGCTTGGTCACATCCGTCACCGTCCTGCCGGTCAGCACCCGCCCGCCCATGCGCCGCACATCGGCGGCGAGCGCGCGCAGCAGGCGCAGCGGATTGGCGTGGCCATCCTGATGATGCAGGATCGCGCCCATGACCTTGGGTCCGATATGCGGCTCTTCCTTGCGCAGGGCGTTGCGGCCCAGCACCTCGAACGGGTAATTGCCGTCCAGTTTTTCCTTCAGCACCTCGTAGTTCTCTACCGTTGCCTGAAGGCTCTCCTCGGAGAAATGGAAATCGTAGCCGCCCTTCTGCTCCAGCCCGAGGTCCTGCCCCGTGGCCTCGCCCAACTCGGCGGCGAACTCGGCCCACGCGGCGGCTGAGGTTTGCGACCAGCGCGCATAGCGCGGCTGGTTCATGCCCTTGGATTGCACCCAGACAAGGCCGAAATTGCCCCGGCTGGCCCGGAACGACCCGTCATCACCATCCAGCACCGTCACCCGAAGCCCGCGCTTGAGCAGGCCCCAGGCGGTGGAGAGGCCGACGACCCCGCCGCCGATGATGACATAATCGCTGCTCATGGGTTCCGATCCCGGCTTGGGCGACGACAGGGCGGCACGCGCCGCCCTGTCCTATTGAGGCTCAGTTGCTCGCCGCCACCTTGTCGAGGATCGCCTGGCCCCAATCGGCGCCTACATCCTCCAGCACGGCGGGCCAGACATCGGCGCGCGCCTTGGCGGCCATTGCGGCCAGTTGTTCGTCGCTCAGCGCAACCACGGTCGCACCCAGATCATCCACCAGCCGCTGCTCGTTGCGCGCCTGATCGGCCTCGGCCACCTCCCAGCGGGTTGCCTCGAACGCCGCCGCCTGGTCCTTGAGCGCCGCCTGATCCTCGTCGGACAGCCCGGCAAGGCTCTCGTTCGAGATGATCATGTACCAGACCTCGAAATGGGTATTGGCGGGGATGTAGGTCTTTGTCACGTCTCGGAACGACGCGTAGTAGCCCTCGGCCCCGGATCCGATCACACCGTCAACGACGCCGGTCTGCACGGCGGTAAACGCCTCGGAGAACGGGATCGGCGACGGGATGTAGCCGAGCGCCTCGCCGGTCAGCTGAAAGCTCTTGATGCCCGGCACGCGCACCTTGATGCCGTTGGGTTCGACCGATCCGGCCTGCGGGTTGTCGACATTGAGCGAGATGCCCCCGAAATACACCGGGTAGGCCGCCAGCATGGTGATGTCCTGCTCGGCATAAAGCCCGGCCATCACCTCGCGCACCACGCCGCCGGGGCCATAGACCGCGCGGGCCTGCTCCCAGTTACCAGCCAGATAGGGGAAAGAGCTGATCTGCATGCGGCGATCGGCGGCGGTGGCGGCGGGCTGCGTGGCCATGTCGATGGCGCCCACGCTGATGCGCTCCTGCACGGTGGTGTAATCGCCCAGTGCGGAGGCGGCGAAGATATTGACGCTAACATCGCCGCCGGTGGCCTCCTTGACGGCCTCGGAAAACGCCCGAAGCTCGACGTCGATGGTCGCGCCCTGCGGGCGGACATGGCTCATCTTGAGATCCTGTGCCTCGGCCATGGGCGTAAGCGCCATGAGCGCGGCGGCAGCGGTGGCCAGCATGGTATGTTTCATTGGGGTAATCCTCCGTGTTGAGTTTGGGTTGAGGGGTGTAGTCAGGGGGCCACGTCGTAGCCGAAGAAACGCGGTAGAAAGAGCGACAGGTCCGGCCAGAGCGAGGTGAGGAACACCACCGGCACGTAACCGAAGAGAATGAGCTTCATCGCGGGCGGGATCACCTTGGTGACCTTCACCTTGCCGATCCGCGCGCCAAGGTAGAGGATCGAGGCATAGGGCGGCGTCACGCCCCCCATGGCGGTGTTGACCCCCATGATCGCGGCGAATTGCACCGGGCTCACCCCGATGGCGTTCATCAAGGGCAGCAGAAGCGGCGCAATCAGGATGATCGCGGTCACGTCATTGACCACCATGCCCACCAGGAATAGCAGGATGTTGATCATGATCAGCAGCAGCACCTTGTTCTCGGTGATCGAGAAGATGCCCTGCACCAGTTGCTGCGGGATGCTTTCATAGACGAACATCTGGCTGAGGATCATGGAAAACAGGATCATCATCATGATCGCGCCCACCGCCGTTGCGGCCTCGCGCCCCGCCGACAGGAAATTCGACCATTTCAGCCCCTTGTAGATCAGGAAGCCGACCGGCACCGCGTAGATCACGGCGACGGCGGCGGCCTCGGTGGGCGTCATGATCCCGCCATAGATGCCGCCGAGGATGATCACCGGCATCAGAAGCGCCGGAAAGGCGTGAAACCCGCGCCGCGCTACCTCGCCCGACAGTTCCGAAAACGACGGCTTGTCATCGAGGACGAGGTTGAACTTGCGGCTCATCACGAGGTTGATCACGGAAAACGCCACCATGATCAGCAGGCCCGGGCCGAGCGTGGCCAGGAAACAGGCGAGGATCGAAGTGTCGGTGACCCAGCCATAGACGATCATCGTGACCGAGGGCGGGATGAGCAGCCCGAGGATCGAGGAATTGGCGATCAGGGCAGTGGCGTATTCGCGGGGATAGCCGCGCTTTTCCATCTCGGGGATGAGCAGCGGGCCGATGGCCGCGATACCCGTCAGGCCCGAGCCTGAAATCGCCCCGATCACCGCACAGGAGACCGCCGCCACAACACCAAGCCCACCGCGTACATGGCCGATAAACGCGTTGACAAAGCGCAGCAGCGAGGCGGCTATCCCGCTCTCGGACATGATCGTGCCGGCAACCACAAAGAGCGGAATGGCCAGCAGCACCGGGTTGCCCATTTGCTGGAACCCCCAGAGCATCATGCCCTTCATCGTCACGTCGCCGAGGAAATACATCACCATCAACGCGGCCCCGAAACAGTAGGGCAGCGGCACCCCCAGCGTCAGCGTGATCACCAGCAGGGCAATGGCCAGAAGGGCGATCTCGATCATGACGCGCTTCCTTGTGCGAGACGGCGGACATGCGCCGCGAGATGCGAGGCGGTGTAGGCCATCATCAGTCCCAGCCCCACGAGGAGCGCGATGTCAGAATAGAAGGTTGGGATGTAGAGCGTCGGGCTCTCGCGCCAGACGCGCCAGGCGTATTGCGTGTAATCCCAGGCCCAGGACAGCAGCCACAGGCCGACGATCAGGCTGATGATCTCGCCCAGGATGGCGAGAATATTGTGCCCCCGCTCGGTCTTGATGAATATCTCCAGCACATTGGCGCGGATATGGGTGTTCTCGCGCGAGGCGTTCACGGAACCGAGGATATAAAGCCAGAGCGTGGGATAGAGCATCGTCTCCTCCAACCCCATCACCGGCACCTGCAAGACATAGCGCGTGATGACCTGAACGAACTGGCCGAGCGCCACCACGCAGATCAGTGTCGTCAGCAGGTATTTCGAGAATGTATCCATGACCTCCTCCTTGCCGGTGCCTGTCCCACACCGACGTTCTGGGAATTACACTGGACACAACTTATAAATTCAATTTGATTATATCTTTGAGTCCATCAATTTGGATTATGAGCAAAATGCATCTCTCCCTGCGCCAGCTCACCACCTTTCGCGAGGTCATGCGGTCGGGCTCGATCAGCCAGGCGGCGCGCAGCGTAGGGCGCACGCAACCGGCGGTCTCCACCATGATCCGCACGCTCGAGGATCAATTGGGCTTTGCTCTCTTCGTGCGCATGCAGGGCAAGCTCACCCCCACCCCCGAGGCGCATTACTTTCTGGAGGAATGCGAGGAAATCCTCGGTCGGGTCGAACGCACCGAACGCACGCTCAGCCGGATCAGCACGCTGCAAGCGGGCAAGCTCAAGATCGCCTGCCACCCGGCCGCCTCCAGCGTATTCCTGCCGCGCCTGCTGACGCGGTTTCTGCTGGACAAGGACGATCTCGAGCTGTCCCTCATCATGCGTTCCTCGGACGTGATCGAAGACCTGATTGCCTCACAGCAATACGACGTTGGTTTCGCCGAAACGCCCGCGCCCCGCGCCTCCATCGCGCAGGTGGAGTACGATCTCGAATGCGTCTGTGTGCTGCGCGCCGACGATCCCTTGGCGCGCGCCCCCGTCATAACCCCCGACAATCTCGACGGAAGTCCGATGGCGGTGCTCTTCGACGAACACAACACCGCCGTGCAGACCGAAGCCGCGTTTCGCGCCTCGGGCTGCCGCTTCAACAAGCGTCTTGAACTGCGCACTTTCCTGCCGGGTCTGCAGTTCGTCGCCGCCGGGGTCTGCGTGATGGTCTGCGACATGATCACGGCCTACAGTTACCTTCTCCAAACCCAGGAACCGGCGCGTCTGGCGATCCGCCGGTTCCGGCCCCGCATTTCCAACAGCGTCTCGATCCTGACCCCTGGTTACGCGACGCCATCCATGGCCAGCCGCGCATTTATCGCGGACCTGCAGGCGGCGGTTGAAAAGATGCAAAGCGATATTGAAGACTCATTGCAACAGCGATGAATGTCGGGCGCCAATTGTGCCCCGCGCGGTGTGGCTCATCTTTCATCTCACGGTTCGACGGTGAAGGCCCGGCCGCGAGCCAGGCGCCGAGCTTGTTGGGTGAGGATAAAGCAAAGGTCTTGTCGACGGATATCGGCCTCAGTGACGAGCAGATCGACACGCTGATCGCGAAAGGTATCGTCAAGGCTGCGGGCTGAAATGCGAGGCGGTGCAGGGAGTTGATGAATGGAACACCAACCCGGCCCGCTGCCAGTTCGTGCCGACCTCTGACAGTTTGACCATTCGATTTCGTCATCTGGTGGGCAGGATAAGCGGCACCGACGTCGCTCGGAAAACTGGCAAGTTTTCAAGATGGCAACATTCACTGTCCCCACAAGCGAGGGACAAATGGATTCCTCACCTTTTCCCGCAGAGTTTGAGCATCGGATCGATTCTTGTTGAAATCTGACATTAATGTCAGATAATGTTGGAATCTCATCACTTGTTCTGTCCATAGGGAGGAAATCAGAATGGCAAAGCGTAGAAAGACCCGAATGAAACATCTGGCGGAGAAGGTCCAGAAGGGAGAGCGCATCGTCGGTATGGAATGCCACGACACGCCAAGTGCGATCATGGCCGAGGAACTCGGGATGGATCTTCTATGCTGTGGCAGCCCCGGTCCGATGGGGCTCATGGGGCACAAGTCGATGGCCACTGTGGATTTCGAGGAGCAGCTTTATATGCTGGAAGGTGTGCTCCGCGGCGCTTCCTCCCCGTTCATCATCTGTAATATGCCCAACACCACCGCTTGCATTTCCATCGAGGAATCCGTGCGAAATGCGGCGAAAGTGGTCAAGCTGGGTGCCGATGGCGTCCATATCGAGCCCTCGCTTGGAACGGTTCCTCACATCCGCGCCATCGTCGATGCCGGGATCCCCGTTGTGGGCCATTTCGGCGTACAAGGAGAGCGGGCCGTGATGAATTCCGGCCATAGCCCGGCGGGGCGCACGGCCGAGGAAGCGGCCGCAATCATCGACCTGGTCCGTGCATCCATAGATGCGGGCATTTTTGCGGCCTTGTTCGAGCATACCGCGGTCGAGTTGACAAAATGGTGCTACGAGAACCTGCCCGTCGCTGTCGCCAGTCTGGGGTCGGGCCCCTATGCGCATGGTATTTTCCATGTTTCGAGCGACATCATCGGGTGTTCCGTGTTTCCGATCCCGCCAAAGCGTGAAGTCTTTGGTGACGTCTGGGGCGAGATGCAGAAGGCCTATTCGGCCTATTTTGCCGCGGCAAAGGGCGGTCAGTTCCCCAAGCCGGATCTTTCGCACACCATGCTTGAAGGGGAACACGAGAAGTTCATGTCGCTTGTCGGCTGAAATACATGTGCGATCGTAGCACCCCGTCTCTGGAGCCGGCGCAATTCATGCGCTGGCTCGCAGGGTTGCCGCGACAGCGCCGGGTCATCGTTGAATGCGGTGCCGGCGAGGCCGAGATCAGTGGCTTCATGTCGAAGCATTTCAACCTCGCCATTGCCACGGACCCGAAACCACCAAAATCCGCCTACCCAGCGCCCGCCGCATCACCCGTGGGATACGTCAAGTGCAGCGCGGAAAATCTACCATTGCCATCAGATAGCGTCGACATGGTGGTGTCCATGCAAGCGCTGCATCACTTCGATTTGGCACCACATCTTGCCGAGGCCCATCGCGTACTTGACGGGGGCGGGATCTTTGCCGCGCTCGCATGGGGAGAGATCGAATTACCGGAGGATGTCCGAGGTGCCTGCACGGATTTTTTCTCGCTAATCGACCACTTCTGGGAACCAGAGCGCGGCTGGGTGGTGTCAGGCTACGCCGGGCTCGCGTTTCGCGGAGAGAAGGTCGAACTGCCTTGTGCCGCCCTGTGCAGGACCGTTTCCGTGGAGGACTTGATCGGGGTCTTTCGCGGGTGGAGCGCTTGCAAGGCGGGGCAGCGGGAGTGTCCGGGGCCGCTTGAAACTGCGCTTGCAAGTCTGCGTATGCTAAGATGTTCTGGCATCCGGATATCCTGGCCCATTGTGGGCCAAGTATTTCGAAAGACCCGAAACCCGTCGAAGATATCAAACTCGAATAGACAGACGTGACGACATCAGAACACAACACCACGGTCTTCGAGATTTTCGTGCAGGGCAAGTTCTGCGATCTGGAGCTTGCCGCGATCATCCATACCCTCCAGACCGCGAACATGGTGCATGGCGCACGGCGCTTTGCTTGGCGGATCATTTCGGATCGGCCCGGGATCGTGCAGGGGGCCGGCGCCTGCCTCGTGCGGGCGGAGCCGGTCATTCCCGATCACTGTCTGGCCGATTTCCTCATTGTCATTTCGTCGAGAACCGCCGATCCCGCCATCTGGATGGCACGCATCCGCAGCATGCGGCGGCAGGGGCGCACGGTGATCCTGCTGGCCGATGCCGCCACCACCTTCATCGCCCGCACCCAGATCGAGACCGGCGCCGTCACGACCCATTGGGCCGATGCGGTTGTCCTGCGCGAAACCCAGGATCAACCGCGCCTGACCGAGAACCTGTCGGAATTCTCCAACGGCATCATTACTGCGGCGGGCCGCGCGGCAACGGCGGAATTGGTCATCGGCCTGCTGGCCCGTGACCTGCCCGTGTCAGAGATTACCGAGATCGGCCGCCACCTGCTTTTGCCCGAGATCCGCACCAGTTCCAGTACCCAGCCCTTCGCCCCAGAGGCCTTTCACAAGTTCTATGACAAGGCCGTGTCAGATGCCCTCGCCATCATGGGAGAGAACCTTTCGGACCCGCTCTCCATCGCCGAGATCGCCGGTCAGGTAGACATCTCGCAGCGCTGCCTAGAGCGGCGTTTCCGCGCGGTGTTCGAAACCTCTCCGGGCCATTACTACAAGCAATTACGTGTCCGGCGGGCGCATCACCTGATCCAGAGTACGAAACTGCCGCTGATCGACATCGCCGCCGCCACCGGCTTTGGCGCGACCGGCACGCTCGCAACCGCCTTCAGGAAATTCTACGGCATCACGCCCACGGATTTTCGTGGCAAACACAGAGAGCGTGTACTGGACTATTCAGCCGAGGTTTGAGGGCTCAGGCGGGTTCACCGCGCCAGATCATATCCGCCAAGGGCGAGGTTTCCGATACCGTGTTCATCGGACAGGTGGGACATCCCGATCGGGATGGCTTGTTCTTGCAGCCACGGCATTCATTGACCGCGCTCAAAACACTGTTCACTTCGCCCTGAAGTTCGATCGCAAGGCGGGCCATGAGCATCAGGGTATCGGACAGTTCACCGAGCCTGGCCGCCACCTCTTGCGAAGAGCCTGCGCCGGTGGAGTGATGGGCCCGGACCCCCGCGATCGATGCGATGACTTCGAGCGGGATATCAAGATCCCGCATGTTCTGGATCAGCTTTGCCAGAACGACGTCACGCTCGCCATAAGTCCGCGTCCCTCCGTCGCTGCGCTCCGGATTCAGGATGCCGAGATCCTCGTAATGGCGCAATGATCGCTCACTCAAGCGACTGCGCCGCGCGAGCTCCCCGATCTTCATCTGTCTGGTGGCGCTGGTCTTGGCCAAGGGAATTCTTCCTGTAATCTCTCGTTGCGGATAGCGCCCCATACATAGCAACAAAAAACGGAACGCAATAGGTCAGGCCGGCCTTTGCAAGATCACTTTCGGCGGAGCCGAAAATTGCGTCGCTCTGGTTGATCAGGTTGAGGATCGTCCCGACGACGATGGCAACCCGGGCGGACCGCGTGACGATGGCTTTCGATACCCCGAGTCCCGAGAAAATTTCCATGTGCTCCTCATACCCCGTGGTCATTGCGTGGCCAGTACGGCGAATGCCCCGGTAAGTCGGGGCATTCGCGCTTTTCCGGTCGCAGATCGTGATCAGAATCGATACCCGATCCCGATACCCGCGACGACAGGATCAATGGAGGCCTTGCCGAAAACGGCGCCTCCGGCGGTTGTGACCCGTGCGTTGATATCAACGAAGAATTTCTTGATATCGGCGTTGAGATACCAGTTGTCCTTCAGCTTGATATCAACACCGGCTTGCAGCACGAAGCCTGGATTGTAGGTCTCCAGATTGAACGATGTTGCCGGACCCATGCGGCTCTCGGACGTAACAACCACAAGCGCCGGACCCGCCCCGACATAGGGCTTTATGCCGCTCCGGGCGTGGAAATGATACTGGGCCATTACAGAAAGCGGCACGAGCCATGCGTCACCGATGTTCGGACCGCCGCCAGCCAAGGAAATCTTGTGATTCGTGATACAGCAAATGGTTTCAAGCGCGATGTTGTCCGTCAGGAAATACGACAGGTCGATTTCCGGAATGATCTGATCGGACACATGGGTTCTCACGGGGACGTTGTATTGCGCGCTATCTTCGGGGAGAACACCGGCAAGCCTGCCCCGGACCAGAAATCTGTTCGCCCATCCGTCGCCTGACACCCTGGCGTCCTGCGCCAGTGCGCCCCCCGCGAGCAAGGCGATTGCCGACAGGATGAACGGAAAGAAAAACAGTATTTGTCGGAGTCGATTCACCCGTCTTGGAATCGCTCCCGGTTCGCTCACGTAATTCATCGCTATCTCCTCCCAATTGGAAATTGTATTTTGAAAGAGAGATTCTATATGCGATCTCCTCTGGAAATTGCAGTTTTCCCTTCCATAAATCTAACGTTAATGTGAGATTTATGGAGAATCAAGTATCCTCTTCGCGCGCTTGTTGAGGCGCACATCCGCATGATGGACGCGGCCCTCTTGCGGCAACATTTCCACCGCGCAGCGCGGCTTGACTGGCCCTATAATCTCTTTGGCCTTCGCCCATGCTCACCGGTGTGAACGACGCGCTGCCTGTCCGAGAAAGCGAGGATCATAGGCGCAGTATTCCGAACGCAAGACCTGACAAAGGTTTACGACACCGGCGAATTGCAGGTCCGGGCGCTGGATGGCGTCAACCTAGAGCTTTACTCCGGCGAGCTGGCGGTGCTGCTCGGGCCGTCCGGCAGCGGCAAGTCCAC
>NZ_JBSXOE010000034.1:0-197531 GCF_056859295.1 Roseovarius sp. B-10
CGCGGCCTTCGCCACGTTGGCCGCGGTCTATGGCGCACGGATCGGTTTGTCGCTTGGCGAGATTGCGCTTTTCGCCAGCATCCCGATTCTGGCGGGAGCAGCGAGTCAAATTCCTGTCGGGATTGTCTCTGACCGGCTGGACCGCAGAAAGGTGCTGGTTGCGGTCACGGTTCTTGCCATGCTGGCCGATGCACTGTTCTTGTTCACTGGCCTCACGCAAGCGCTGGCCGTGCTGGTCCTGTCGGCATTCTTTGGTGCGACGGTCTTTGCCATGTATCCGGTAATCGTCGCTCATGCGAGCGACCACGCAGAGCCTGGGTCGTTCATTCAGGTCAGCGGGGGGCTTCTGCTCGTCTTCGGCATTGGATCCATCGTCGGCCCGACGGTTGCCGGCTTTGCGATGACGACCTTCGGGGCCTCCTCGCTCTTCGCCGTGACCGGAATGGCACATATGCTCCTTCTCCTGTTTGCCCTTGTCAGGCTTCGGATCGCGCCTGCCGTGGCTGCTGTGGACAAGGTCGCCTTCCAGTCAAAGCCGCTCGCGCGATCTTCGACGCCCGAGACCGCCGCGCTCGCCGCGGGCGAAACAGAGACCGACGCGCATCCGCCTGAAACACCGAAGGCTGATCATGGCTCGATCAGCAGTCGCAAAGAGTAGCGCGAGTACTGTCCCCCTTCGTTCCATCGCTTGGGAGTTGCCCAGAGGGCCTGCTGTCGGCCGACACTTACCTGTCGGCGCGGCATCCCAGCTCATCTCAGGATCAAACCAGATCGCCAGCGAGCCATGGCGCTTGATCGCTGCATTGTAGGGGGCAGATCCTGGTCTTGTAGGTCGGGGATGTGAGTTTGCTCATGCAGCCCAGCTACCACGCTGGATTTACAAGATGAATCCCTCACTGGATTTGTGCAACAGAGCCTCATCGGATGCTCCTTTTCGAGTTTACCACTCTGCGACCCGCGTCATGCGGTCCCGCTCGGTCGGCATGAGAAGTCTCAGTGTCACACCACATGGCTAGTCCCGCCCGCCTTCGGTATTGCCCCAAGGCACCACGCGAGAACAGCGTCCTTGTCCGCCGGCAGCGCGACGGCCATGCCGCCCGCGAACCGGTCAAAGGCCTCCCGGTGCACATCGGACACGCCGAGCAGAACCGGCAGGTCGCGCCCGAGAGCTTCGGCGATCATCGTCCGGAATCCACGCCCCTCTGCCTCGCTGAGTCCAAACTTGTTGAGTACCACGAGATCGGCCCCTTGCATTATCAGCTGCTCGGTGGCTACCGCCACCGCCGTCTCCAGCGCACCGGCATCCATCCGGCACGCCGCTGATCCCGTGCCCAGGTTCTGCGTGATGTCGATGACGGGACCATCCGGCAAGAGCCGCAACGCGCTGTCGCAATGGCCCGCCCCGGCCCCCGGTCCAACCGCGCGCAATGCACCGGCAAGCCGGAACCCTTCACTGCCCATACGCTCCACGATCGCCGCCAACAAGTGATCCGTGGCACCGCGCCCCTCCGCACTCACGCAAGCAAGCCTCATCGTTTGCACCTCATTTTGGAGAGACATCTGCGCACGCTGACCAAGTCTCACCTGTCATGATCTCGATCCTCATCGTCGTTTCCTCCATCCTGCACGAATTGACATCCGAGTTGCAGACCAGGCGGGCGCAATGCGTATCACCCTCGGAAAATCTGCTGCCCGGCCCCGCGCCTCATTGCTCCTGCCACGTCCGGGTCGTTTGGCAACTAGGATCAGTAAAAGCGTCAGGAACGGTTCGGTCCTTGACCGTTGTCAAATTCGTAATTCAAATGCCGATACAGAGTAGCTGCAACCATAGCGTCGCAAAGACAAATGGATCAGCCCTCTGTAAGCTCCGATGGTTGCGCATCCACGCGAGCATCTTGTTATCATGGCCGCGCCATGACTCAGACAACGGCGGAACAACGAAAAAGGCGAATGTTCATGAGGTTCTGGCGCATGGTGCGGCTTCTTCCCCCTCTTGCCATCGGGATCGCAGCCGCGGTTTGGCTTGTTTCGACAGCCGCGCCGCCCGCGCAGACCGACCAGCGGGAGCGAGAGGCCGTGGCCCGCACGGTCCGCGCCGAAGCCAGACCGATTGCCCCCGTGGTGCGCGGCTATGGCACCGTGCACGCGGCGCAAAGCTGGCAGGCGGTGGCCGAGGTCGCGGGCGCGGTGACCTATCGCCATCCCGAGCTTGAGAGCGGCAACATGATACCCAAGGGTACCCGCGTGCTCGAGATCGACGCGAGCCGCTACGAAACAACCCTGCAGGAGGTGCAGGCGGACCTGACAGCGCTGGAGGCCGAAGGGCGACAGATCGCGCAGGAGGCCGAGAACACCCGCCTGATCCTCGGGATCGAGCAGGACCGCCTCGCGCTCGCCGAATCCGAACTGGCGCGCGTGCGGACACTGGCCGAACAGGGCACGGTCCCGCAGGCACGGCTGGACGAGCAGACACGCGCCACGCTGGCGCTGCGCCGCACGGTGCAGGAGCTTGAGAACACTTTGGCCCTGATCCCGGTGCGGCGCGCGCGCCTCGACGCGCAGATCGCACGCGCCCGCGCAGCCCAAGCCCGCGCGGAACGCGATCTGCGGATGACCCGAATCGAGACCCCCTTCGATCTGCGGGTGGGCGATGTGCATGTCGAGCAGCACCAGTTCGTGACCGCCGGCCAGTCTCTGGTCAGCGCCGATGGCGTCGCGCAGGCGGTGATCGTGGCGCAGATGTCGCTCGACAGCTTTCCGCGCCTCATGGGGGCCGCCGCGACCGATGGCGTGCGCTTCGGCGCGCGCGAACGCGACGCGATACTCGACCGGATCACCGCCGAGGTGCGGCTCGTCTCTGATCCAGACCAGGTCTGGCGCGGGCGGCTCATCCGTGTCGAGAACGGTCTCGACCCGCAGGCCCGCTCGGTGCCCGCCGTGATCGCAGTGGACGCGCCATACGATAGTGCGAACCCGCCTGCGCGCCTTCCGCTGGTCCCCAACATGTATGTCGAGGTGACGTTGACCGGGCCGGAGGGCGCGCCGATGATCGTCCTGCCAGCGCAGGCGGTGCATGGTGGCGATACCGTCTATCTGCGCGACGCGGAGGGACGGCTTGAGATGCGCGACGTGATCGTGGCCTGGACACAGGCGGGCGAGAGCGTGATCTCCGAAGGACTCGACGCCGGTGACGAAGTCATCCTCGACGATATTGTGCCCGCGCTGCCGGGACTGCGCGTGCGCGCGGCGGAGCCAGCCGAATGATCGCCTGGTTCGTCCGCCACCCGACCGCAGCCAATCTCCTTCTGGTGCTGATCGCGGCGGCGGGGATCATGGCCGCCCCGACCCTCAAGCGCGAGACCTTTCCCGATTTTCGCGATGCCGAGGCCGAGATTTCCGTGATCTATCGCGGGGCCACGGCCAGCGAGGTGGAAGACGCGATCTGCCGCCGGATATGGGACGCGGTGGACGCTGTCGAACACCTGCAGGAGCTGACCTGCACCGCGCAGGAAAACGTGGCGCGCGCCGTGGCCACCATGGCACCGATCGGAGACGCGGGACGTTTCGTCACCGATCTGCGCACAGAGATTTCCGCCGTTGACGATTTCCCGGCCGAGGCCGATCCGGCCACAGTGCGGCAATTGCACCGCTCCGACGCGGTAGCCTCGGTTGCCGTGGCCGGAGATATGCCGCCCGCGCAGCTCGAACTCTACGCTGCAGATTTGCAGGACAGGCTCGGCGCCCTGCCTGACGTGGCAGAGGTCACGATGACCGGTTTTGGTGAGCGTCAATACCGGATCACGGTGGCCCGCGCCGTGCTGCTGCAGCACGGGCTGACCGTATCCGAGCTCGCCGATCGGATCAGCGCGCAAAGCCTCGACCGGCCATTGGGCAGTCTTGAAACCGGCGCACAGGACATTGCCCTGAGACTTGCCGAAGAACGCCGCAGCCCCGAGGCGCTGGCGCGCATCGTGGTCCTGTCGCGGCCCAACGGGGCCGAACTGACCCTCGGCCAGATCGCCTCGATCGAGGAAACCTACGGCCCCGAGGAAGAGCGCGCCTTTCTCGACGGGCAGCGCGCCGTGTTCCTGCAGGTCGAAAAGTCGCTTGGCGCGGATGCCTTGCGGGTCTTTGACGCGGTGCAGGCGGTTGTTGCCGGAGAACGCGACCACCTGCCGCCAACGATCCGGATCGAGGTTGTGCAGGACATGACCAGCATCGTGCGTGACCGTCTGGTGATGCTGGTCCAGAACGGGGTGATCGGCCTGATCCTCGTTGTGGGCGTGATGAGCCTGTTCTTTCGCCCCGGCTACGCGATCTGGGCGGCGCTCGGGCTGCCGGTCGCCTTTCTGGGGGCCTTTGTCGTGATGGCCCTGACGGGGCTTTCGCTCAACATGATCACGCTAGTGGCGCTGCTCATGGCCATCGGGATCGTGATGGATGATTCCATCGTGATCTCGGATGCCATCTCGGACGAGTCCGCGAAGGGAGCCTCGCGGATCGAGGCTGCCATCGCGGGCACGAAACGTGTCCTGCCGGGGGTGCTGTCGTCTTTCGCGACGACCGTGGCGATCTTCGCGCCGTTGTCATTCCTGTCCGGAGACCTCGGTGCCGTGCTCGAGGTGCTGCCCGTGGTCCTTATCGCTGCCCTCGCCGCAAGCCTGATCGAGGCCTTCTGGGTTCTGCCGCATCACCTCTCGCACGGGCTGAAATCGGCCGACACCCCGCCATCGCGGTTACGCGCGGGGTTCGAGCGCGGCTTCGGGCTGGTGCGCGACCGGGGGCTTGGCGCGCTCGTCGACGCGGCGGTGACGTGGCGCTATCTCGTGACCGGCCTGACGCTTGCCGCGATGATCGTGACGATTGGGCTGCTGCGCGGCGGGCATGTCCAGCGCGAAGCGCTGCCCGATATTGACGGCGACGTGCTTGAGGCCCGCATCTTGATGCCGCAGGGCACACCGCTTCAAAGAACCGAAGAGATCGCGGACCACGTCATGGCGGCTCTGGCGCTGGTCAACCAGCATCTCTCCCCGCTGCAGCCCGACGGCGCAGCGCTTGTGCAGACCGTGCAGACCATCTTCAACAGGAACGTTACCGCGGGCGAGGCCGGTTCGCATGTCGCCACCATATCCGCCGACCTGCTGGGAGCCGAGCGTCGCGTGACCACCCTCGACGAGTTGATCGCCGCCTGGCGCGCGGAAATCGGCGCAGTGCCCGGCGCGATCGCGATCACCCTGACCGAGCCGGGCATCGGCCCGCAGGGCCGCGCCGTCGAAATCCGGCTCTCGGGGCCGGACCTTTCGGCGCTCGAACAGGCAGGAAACCGGCTGGTGGCCGAGCTTGAGACCTATGCCGGTGTCTACAACGCCATGCACAACCTACGTCCCGGACGCCCCGAGTTGCGGCTGACACTGGCCGAAGGGGCCACCGGTCTGGGGCTGACAGGACGCGACATCGCCGACCAAGTCGGTGCGGCGTTTCTGGGCCGGATCGTCATGACCGTCCAGGACGGCGACATCGCGCATGAGATCGAGATCGAACAGGCGCTGCGCGACCGCAGCACGCTTGAGGACTTGACCGCCTTCGAGATACGCCTGCCCGACGGCTCACGTACGCCGCTTGCCACCGTGGCCCGGATCGAGGCGGCGCGCGGCTGGGGCAGCATCGCCCATGTCGATGGCAGGCGAACCGTGACGGTCGCCGCGGATGTGGACGGGCGCATCGGCAATGCCGACGCCATCGTGAGCGACGTGACCGCTGGGTTCCTGCCCGAGCTGGCCGGCAATTTCCCCGGTGTCTCTGTCACCATCGAGGGTCAGAACGCCAATTCCGCCCAGACCATGGGTTCGATTCTACGCGGTTTCCTGATCGGGCTGGTGGGCATCTACGTGGTTCTGTCCTTCCAGTTCCGCAGCTATGTCGAGCCGGTCATCGTCATGCTGACAATCCCGCTCGCGCTCGTGGGCGTGGTTCTGGGCCACATGCTGATGGGCTACAACATCTCGATGCCGTCGATCATGGGGGCGGCCTCGCTGGCCGGGATCGTGGTCAACAACGCCATTCTGTTGGTGCAGGTCATCAAGCGACGTATGGGCGAGGGAGTCCCAGCGACCGAGGCCGCCGGGCTGGCCAGCCGCGACCGCTTTCGTCCCATCGTGGTCTCGGTCTCGACCACGCTCATGGGGCTCGCGCCGCTGCTACTGGAAACCAGCACGCAGGCGCAGACGGTCAAGCCGCTGGTGATCTCGGTAGTGTTCGGCCTTTTCAGCGCGACCGTACTGGTACTGCTGGTCCTGCCCGCATTCTACGCCATCCTGGATGATCTCAGACCGCGCCACCGATCACAGGGGACGTGAAAGCGCGGTGGCACGAGCACTGTAGAAGTGGGTCGCTGACGTTTCCTGCGCGGCTCGATCACCAATCTTCCATCTCCTCAGTGAAGGTTTGCCGGATTTTACTCGGCGTGACAGGCTGGGACAGGAAGGCAGGGTGTGGGGTCGATAGCTGCTCTCGGGTCTGCGGGATGCAAATTCCGTCACAGGTTCGCGCCGGTGCATTTCGTGGGGGCGTTTTGGGCGGAAAGCCCGCCAAGCGCACTCTGCGGTCGTCGATATTGCCATGCGCGTTCAGGGACGCCTCAAACCGCTCCATGATCTCGGCGAGGGGCAGTTCGGCAACCTTCTTGGCGGGCAGAAACTCGTAGCCCCGGGCCTGCGCCAGATCGCGCGCCGCAGCATATCGCTCCCGCGCGAGGTCGGTGTCGCCACGGAGCAAGGCCTCCCATCGCGCCACCAGGTTGGTCGAGACCTTTTCTTCTTAGCGGCGGGCCTTGGTCAGGCTGTCGGTCTTGAGAGAAAGTTAGACGATTTCCCGGTCCTCGACCGATGCGTAGCGCTTCGACACGCGGCGGCGAAGATAGCAGGTGGACCCGCGGTGATGAATCGGCATGGCGTCACGGTGCCGCAAAGGGATGCCGCGCGCAAGCGCTTGGGTATCGGATTGTGCATCAGAATGTGCATCAAAAAGCGATCAGTCGATGATGATCTGGCCCCGGGTGACGCATAACAGCCCTTCAAAACAAGGGCTTAATCGAAGTTGTCGAAGGGGGGTGGCAGCCCGTAGGGGAATCGAACCCCTCTTTCCAGGTTGAAAACCTGGCGTCCTAACCGATAGACGAACGGGCCGTGCTTGGCGTGACGGGTGAGTATGAAAAACCATCGGCCTGCGCAAGAGGCATTTTGCAGAAAACCAGCGGCAAGCGTGGAAAAAAACATCGCCTCATCCCGCGGGAGCAGCATCCTCGAGCCGGAGTTGCACGGTCTGCCGACCGCCCCAGTGGTTGACTTCGAGCCGTCCGGCAAAGTGGAACCGCGCACCGCCATGAGCCATCAGGGCGGGGCCCAGGGGGCCGTCAAGCGCGCCGAATGAAATGGCGTCGAGCCGCCCGCCGAGCCCATCGTCGAGCCGCAGCTTCAGATGCGTCTCGCCTACCGCGCGGGCATAGCCGATGGCGCAGTCGGGAAAGACGTATCGCGGCCCCGGTGCGCCCGCGCCGAACGGCCCCGCCGCCTCCAGCCGCTCGACAAGTTCGGGTGTCGCGGCCCCGGGCATGAGCATGCCGTCGAGCCGCAGATCGGCCGGGCCGGCCGTACCCGCTCCTTGCCGTGCCAGCAGTTCCGATAGCCGCGCCATCGCCGGCTCCAGCTGGTCGCGCGCCACGGTTAATCCCGCGGCCATCCTGTGCCCACCACCCTTGAGCAGGAGATTCTCGCGCGCCAGACGCTGCACCGCCGCACCGAGATCAACACCCGACACCGACCGGCCCGAGCCCTTGCCCTCGTCGCCCTCCAGCCCGATCACCACGGCGGGGCGGTTGGTCATCTCCTTGAGGCGGCTCGCGACGATACCCACCACGCCCGGGTGCCAGCCCTCGCCCGCGGCCCAGACCAGCGGCGCATCTACCCCGCGCGCCTCGGCTTGCGCCAGCGCCGCGGCGCGCACCGCCGCCTCGATCTCGCGGCGTTCCTCGTTGAGCCGCTCGAGCTGCTCCGCCAGTGCACGCGCCTCGCCGGCATCCTCGGTGGCAAGCAACCGCGCACCCAGATCGGCCTGTCCGACGCGCCCGCCCGCGTTGATCCGCGGCCCCAGCACGAAGCCCAGATGATAGGCGGCGGGTGGTCGGTCCAGCCGTGCGGCATCGCCAAGCGCCACCAGCCCGGGGCGCGCGCGCCGCCCCATCACCTTTAGCCCCTGCCGCACGAAGGCACGATTGACGCCTGTCAGTGGCGCGACATCGGCCACTGTCGCCAGCGCCACGAGGTCGAGCAGCGCCATCAGGTCCGGTTCCGCGCCGCCCGCGACGCGCAGCTGACGCCCCGCCTCCACCAGTACCAGAAACACCACCGCCGCGGCGCACAGATGCGCCAGGTCGCCGCTCTCGTCCTGCCGGTTGGGGTTGACCACCGCCAGCGCTGGCGGCAGCGTCTCTGCGCCTAGGTGATGATCGAGCACCACCACGTCCGCCCCTGCCGCCGCCGCCAGCGCGTCGTGGCTCAGGGTGCCGCAATCCACGCAGATCACCAGGTCATGCCGGGCCGCGAGCGCCGTCATCGCGGGGACGTTTGGGCCATAGCCCTCGTCGATGCGATCGGGAACGTAGAGAGTGGGCGCGGGGGCCTGCATCCGCCGCAACCAGTCGATCACCAGCGCCGCCGAGGCCCCGCCATCGACATCGTAATCGGCAAAGATGGCGATCCGCTCGCGTCTCTGCGCCGCCGCCACAAGCCGCGCCGCCGCCACCTCGGTGTCGCGCAGGGAGCGCGGATCGGGCAGCAGGTCTCGCAGGGTGGGGCTCAGGTAGCCCTCGGCCTCCGCCGCGGGGACGCCCAGCCGCGCCAGCGTCTGACAGAGCGCGCCGGGCAGGCCGGTTGCCTGTGCCATCGCCTCGGCCTGCCGCTCGACCTCGATGCCCGGCCCGGTCCAGCGCCGCCCGGTCAATGAGCGTTCCACGCCGAGATAGGCGCTCACCGCGTTCCCCTTTTCATCTTTCCCCAAATACTCGCGCGCGCGTTCAGTCGCGCCTGCTGCGATAGACCATGCGCCGCACCGATCCGGTGCGCGAGCGCATCAGCACGGTCTCGGTCTCGACAAAGCCGGGCCGCCGGTGCACCCCCTTGAGGATCGAGCCGTCGGTGACCCCTGTGGCGGCAAAGATGACCTGGTCGGTCACCATCTCGTCGCGGGCATAGACCCGGTCGAAATCGGTGATCCCGGCGGCCTCCGCGCGCCCGCGTTCGTCGTCGTTGCGAAACACCAGCCGTCCCCACATCTGCCCGCCCATGCACTTGAGCGCCGCCGCCGCGAGCACCCCCTCGGGCGCACCGCCGGTGCCCATGTACATGTCGATTCCGGTGCGCTCGGATTCTGCGCAGTGGATCACGCCAGCCACGTCGCCATCGGTGATGAGGTGCACCGCCGCACCGGTGCTGCGCAACTCGGTGATCATGTCCTCGTGGCGTGGACGTTCAAGCACGCAGACGGTGATCTCGGAGGGGCGGCAGCCCCGCGCCTTCGCCAATGCCTCGACTCGCTCACGCGGGGTCATGGCGAGCGACACCACGTTCTCGGGATATCCCGGTCCGATCGCCAGCTTGTCCATGTAGGTGTCGGGCGCGTGCAGCAGCGTGCCGCGTGGGGCCATCGCGATCACGGTGAGCGCGTTGGGCATGGCCTTGGCGGTGAGCGTCGTGCCCTCGAGCGGGTCGAGAGCGATATCCACGCCGGGGCCGTCGCCGCTGCCCACTTCCTCGCCGATATACAGCATCGGTGCTTCGTCGCGTTCGCCCTCGCCGATGACCACCACGCCTTTCATGGCGAGCATGTTGAGTTGTTCGCGCATGGCGTTGACGGCGGCCTGGTCGGCGGCCTTTTCGTCGCCGCGCCCGATCAGGTCGGCGCAGGCCAGCGCCGCCTGCTCGGCCACGCGCGCCAGCCCGAGCGAGAGCATACGGTCATTGAAAGCGATTTCGGAATTCATGGAGCGGTCCTTGTGAATGAGCTTCGGCAACACTAGCCACGGCGATCTGCGCGCACAAGCCGCGGCTCAGACCGCCTCGATCCGCAGCGCGACAGGATCGGCTGCCAGAACGTCGAGTCGGCGGATGCCGGCCAGCGCCGTGTCGAGCGCGTCGCGGTTGGTCTTGTGGGTCACGATCAGCACCGGGGCAGTGGTGTCCTCATGGCGATACTGGCGCATGCGGTCGATCGAGACGCCCGCCTCGCCGAGGCACGTCGCCACCTTGGCCAGCGCGCCCGGCTTGTCGCGCAACGCCATGCGCAGGTAGTAGGGAGCGGGCGTGGCCGTGCCTGCACGCGCGCAGGTGTCGAGGCGTGCGGCCGGCTGGCCGAAAGTGGAGATACGGGACCCGCGCGCGATATCCATCACGTCGGCCATCACAGCGCTCGCCGTCGGACCCAAGCCCGCGCCGGGGCCGCGCAGCACGATCTGCTCGACCTGGTCGCCCTCGAGCACCACCATGTTGGTGCCCCCCTCGAGTTGTCCCAAGGGGCTTGCCGCCGGGACGAGGCAGGGCGACATGCGCTGCTCGAGCCCTCGGCCCGTCATCTGCGCCACACCCAGGAGCTTGATCCGGTAGCCCATATCGGCGGCGCGGTGGATGTCGTCGAGCGTGATGTCCTGGATGCCCTCCAGCGTCACCCCCTCGAAATCCACCTGACAGCCGAAGGCGATGGCGGCCAGCAGTGCCAGCTTGTGCCCCGCGTCGACCCCGCCCACGTCGAGATTGGGATCGGCCTCCAGGTAGCCCAGCTTGTCAGCCTCTTCGAACAGCGCGTTGTAGCCTTGGCCCGTGGCCTCCATCCGCGTCAGGATATAGTTGCAGGTGCCGTTCATCACGCCCATCACGCGGGTGATCTCGTTGGCGGCCAACCCTTCGGTCAGCGTCTTGACGACAGGGATCCCCCCCGCCACCGCCGCCTCGAAACGGATCACGCGCCCCGCCTCCTCGGCGGCCAGTGCCAGCGCTTGCCCGTGATGGGCGAGCATCGCCTTGTTGGCGGTGACCACGTCCTTGCCAGTGGCGATGGCGGCCTCGGTCGCGGCCTTGGCCGGGCCGTCAGAGCCGCCCATCAGCTCGACGAACACATCGACGTCGTCACGCCGCGCCAGCGCCACCGGGTCGTCCTCCCATGCGTAGCCCGACAGGCTCACGCCGCGATCGCGGTCGCGGGTGCGCGCCGAGACGGCAGAGATGGTGACCGGGCGTCCCGCGCGGCGAGAGAGGAGCTCGGCCTTCTGGCGGACGATGCGCACCACGCCGGTGCCGACGGTGCCAAGCCCGGCAATGCCGAGGCGCAGGGGGGTGCTCATGGATGTCTCCGATACTCAAAGTCGCGTTGGTTGCGGCGCGATGTAACCGGTTCGCCGCGGCCTTGCAACGCACGTCAGCCGTCCACGCCCTCGCGCATCCGGGTTTTGGTGTCGGGGTCGATGACCGGGTCGCGCAGGCGCTCGGCGCGGGCGCGCAGGCGGGCGGCGCGGGAGTCGATCGCTTCGGTACGGGCAGGGATGGTGCGATCGTCGGTGGCGGGCGGCACCTGTGCCGCGATCCACTCGACCGGGACCAGCTCGGGGTAGGGTGCGTCAGCACCCGAAGCGGCGAGCTCGGGGGCCAAGGGGTAGGGCTCGGTGCAGGCGGCCAGCGCGATCAACGCGGCAAGACAGGCGGGCAGGGGGTGCATCAAAGCCTCGTGGCAAAACCGACACCCTTTCTTGCCATCCCAGGGGGGCGGGGGCAAGCCGGGCCTTGATTTGAACGGATGTTCAGATAAACCATGTGCTCATGGCACGCACGCAAGGATCGCATTCCGACATCACTGGCCCGCGGGTGCGCGAGGCGGCGCTGCACCTGTTCGCGCGGCACGGCTATGCCGCTGTTTCCATGCGGAAAATCGCGGCCGAGGTCGGGGTGCAGGCGGGGGCGCTCTATAACTACACCCCGGACAAGCAGACGCTGCTGTTCGAGCTAATGCGTGCGCATATGGAGGAATTGCTGGCGGCGTGGGATGCCGCCACCCCGCCGCCCGAGGCGGGGGTGCGGGCCGCGCTCGAGGCGTTCACGCGGTTCCACATCCGGTTCAACACGCGGCGCGCCGACGCGGTCTTTGTCTCGTACATGGAGTTGCGCAATCTCGATCCTGAAAACTTCAATGTTATCCAAGGGTTGCGCCGCGATTACGAGACCCGTCTGGAGGCGATCCTGCGCCGCGGCGTGGCCGAGGGCCGCTTTGCCGTGGCCGAGCCGCGGATCGCGGCGATGGCGCTCATCGCCATGCTGACGGGCGTCAACACCTGGTTCCGCGAACGCGGGCGGCTGAGCCTGGCAGAGGTCGAGGCGCTCTATTGGGACATGGTGCGCCGGGCGGTGACGAATCAGGGTTAACGCACGGGAAAGATATAAAATTCCCGATCGGCATCGCGTCGGTATCCTGTCGGTATCGCGTCGGTGCCGGGATCGGTCCGCGGCGGGGTTAACGGGGCGGGCGGCATGGGTCGTCCCTTCCGTTGCCGCGACGACCTCAGCGCGCTGCGCGGGAGTATCACGGACGAACGGGGGGATCAGGGGCATCTGGCAGCCTGCCGAGTGGCGTTGTCGGTTCACGGCACCGAAAGCACCGGCCCGGGACCGCTAGAGGGCAAGACGAGAATTACCGAAGCCCAGCGCGGGCGGTGGGCGTGCGGGCTGGTTGGTTGAACGCAGCGACGGATAGATCGGCAACTTCCAACCTGTTCCGGGGTAAGCACCATCGTTGTGGGGAATACGCCGGGGGCTGGGATTCCTGGTTGGGAGTTCATTTATAAAAAATCAGAATATTACAGGTAATTTATGGCGGAAGGGGTGTCTGCTGTTGATAAGCTGCAGCTTATGTCACGGACATGAAAATAATATTGAAAAAACAATATTTTATATGGAGAGTGGTAAGTGTCTGGTTGATATTAATTGCGCTTAGATGCACACCATAGGGCATCGCGTTGGTGGGAAGGTTGATAGTAAGAAATGCCGAAGCAGGCACGTGAACTCAAGGCAATTCAGGTCAAGAATTTGTCTGCACCGGGACTGCATGCAGTTGGTGGTGTGAGCGGTCTGAACCTTAATATCACCGAGGCGGGCGCGAGGTCTTGGATACTCCGTTCGATTGTGCAGGGCAAGCGACGCCATATCGGTCTGGGACCTTATCCCGAGGTAAGCCTTGCGGAGGCGCGAGAGCAGGCGGCAGAGATGCGCCGTCGGATCCGGGCGGGACGTGACCCTGTCGAAGAACGAAAGGCCGAACGTGCTGCACGCGCGGCCGAAGCTCGCGAGAAAACCACCTTCGAGGCAGCGTTCCGGCGCTACTTCGAAGAAAAGGTTCAACTCGAGCGTTCCAATCCCAAGCATGTCAGACAATGGAAGTCGACGATCGTTACCTACGCCTTTCCAGTGATTAAGGATAAGCCGGTCTCGTCGATCACCATGGAGGATATCCTGGCCGTCCTGCGCCCAATCTGGAGCACGAAGAACGAGACGGCATCTAGGGTGCGACAGCGGATCGAGGCCGTGCTGGACTGGTCCCGGGCGATGGGGTTTCGCGAGGGTGAGAATCCGGCCCGATGGAAGGGAAACCTGCAACAGGTGCTCCCCGCTCCCGGAAAGGTGCAGAAGTCTGGCCGCCGGCAGCCGGCAATCGCCTTGGATGATGTCACTCACTGGTTCAGGGCACTGCAGGGGCGTGAAGGAATGGCGGCGCGCGCCCTGGAGTTCCTGGCACTCACGGCGACGCGGTCCGGTGAGATACGCGGCGCGACCTGGGACGAGATCGACCTGACGAAACAGCTCTGGATCATCCCTGCGGAACGCACAAAGGCGGGACGCGAACATCGCGTGCCCCTGTCCTCTGCGGCGGTGGACCTGCTCAAGGTTCTGCCGAGGTATCCCGAGTGCGCTTACGTTTTTCCGTCTCCGAGGGCCGGGCAGATGTCCGATATGACGATCTCCGCCGTGATGCGCAGGATGCAGGCGGAAGAGGAGAGGGCAGGGCGCAAAGGCTTTCTCGACCCTCAGTCGCGTAGCCCGGCGGTGCCGCACGGTCTGCGCTCCACATTCAGGGACTGGGCCGCCGAGCGCACGAACTACCCGCGCGAAATGGCCGAGATCGCGCTGGCACACACCGTTGGCAGCGACGTAGAACGTGCCTACAGGCGGAGTGACATGATCGAGAAGCGGCGGGAGATGATGGAGGACTGGGCGCGCTTCGTGTGCGGGGCATCCGAAAAGGGATGATCTCGATGCAGTATTGGTGCAAAATTCTTGGCCTGCTCGACATTTGGGCGGTGAGCTGCCATTCGCCGCATCGAGCACGAATGGCAGCTCCTGGCTTCAGCTCGCGTCCTTGAACTTGGCGTATTCGCCGCGGACCTGAACAGTGACGGTCACCTCGGAGCTGTCGCGGTTGCGCCAAAACCAGCCGTGCTCGCCGTCGAAGTCAGCGACGATCTCGCCTTCGTCTCCAGTTGAGCCACGGCCCTTCTCGTAGGTGACGGAATTGCCACCGCCATGACCGTGCAGGTCGAAGTTCACGCGGCCACCCTCAACAAGCATGCGGTATTCAGCAGTCTGGCCCTTGGTCATGACCAGTTTCCACTCGGCGGACGCTCCGGGCTCCAGGGCAAAATTGATCTCGTCGCGCCAGACCTCTGCCTCCTGCGCGTGCGCAGCTCCCACGAACAGGCCGAAGATGTCGTTCATCAGGCTCGACTGATCGCCCTCGGCCTCCATCATTTGCCGGTCCATCTCGGCCTCCTCGGCGAGCTGGGTCTTGATCTCGCCCATCTCGGCGAGGCCGATCGCGCCGCCAACACCCGTCGGATCGATGCCGTATTCTGCCGGCAGGACGACGGTGATCAGGATCGCCACGGCCGAGACGGCCGCGATGGCGGTGGATTTCAGAAGCTGTGCCGAGCTGGGCAGCTCTTCGAGCGAGGGGCGGTTGGAATTAAACATGTCATGTCTCCTTGTCTGAGTTTCAGACGACGAAAAATCCGGTGATCTGATAGCCCATGAGGATGAACCCCAGGGTCATCATAATCACGTTGGCGGTGTAGGCTTGGCGCAGGAACGCGGGGCTGCGGCGCCAGTAGCCCATGACGATAAGGATCACGGCGAGCGCCATGATTTGCCCAATCTCGACTCCGACATTGAAGGCCAGCAGGTTGGGTAAAAGCCCGTCCAAGGCGATGTCGTAGTCGAGGATCTTGGTGGCGAGGCCCGTTCCGTGGAAGAAGCCGAAGATCAGCGTCGCGGCCTTGGTGTTGGGCTGGAACCCGAACCAGCGCTGGTAGGCGCCGAGGTTATCGAGCGCCTTGTAGGCAACCGAGAGGCCGATGATGGCGTCGACGACATAAGCGTTGACGCCCCAGCCGAACCAGACGCCGAGCAGCATCGTGGTCGAGTGGCCAAGCGCGAAGAGGCTCACGTAGATGCCAACGTCCTTCATCTTGTAGAGGAAGAAGATGACGCCGAGCAGGAACAGGATGTGATCATATCCCGTGACCATGTGTTTGGCCCCGAGATACATGAAGGGGACGAGGTTCACCCCCCAGATTTCCTGGATGTAGCCGGCGTCACCCTCGGTGACATTGTGGGCGGCGGCGGCCGTCGCATAGAGCATCGTGGCCGCGATGACCGTCAGGATGGTGGTGGCGCGAGACCTGCGCCATGACCGACCATCCGCGAAAGCGGAGTGCATTTGGGTCTCCTTGGATTGTCCGTTGTTACGTGATGTCTGGCCCGTGACGGGCAAGGCTCAAGCGCGTGGCGGACGCTCCAGGCGGAAGACGGGTGGCGCCCAGTGGACCAGGGCGTAGCCATGCCCAAGGGCGCTCGTCTCGACAGGCGCTGTGTCGCGCCGCGCCAACATCAGCATGGCCTGGCTGTGATCGTGATCGGCGACTTCGTGGCTGTGCCCGTGCATCGCCCAGATCAGGTTTTCCTCCAGTCCATGGGAGTGGCCATGTTCGGCGATCATCTCTGCATGGTCCTGCAAGGCTTCGATGACCTGCGGCACATGCGACGCGTTCGGCGACACGGTCCAGAGAGCGAGCGCCACGCAAGTCAGCACGGCGAAGAACCTCGCTCCGATCCGAATCCCGATCCGCTTTCTCATCGCCTGCTGCACTGCCCTGTTCCCTCGTGATGCGTCTTGTATGGCATCTTGCGCTATCCCCTCCGGGGGGATAGCCCTTGCATATGACGGAACCGCATGTCCACGCAAGTCACCCCAAGATCACATCCCGGCTGAAACGCGCCGAGGGGCACCTCCGCTCGGTCATCACCATGATCGAGGCGGGGCGGCCCTGCCTTGATTTGGCCCAGCAGTTGCAGGCCGTGGAACAGGCCGTCCGCAATGCCAAGCAGGCGCTGATCCATGACCACATGGATCATTGTCTCGACGGTGACGTGGCCGGCGACCGGGATGAACTGAAGGCCATCGCCCGCTATCTCTGAGGGGCACCACCCTCGAAATTCTCACCGAACGCACCTACCGCCACCCGTTCCTGCCCCAGGTTGTCGCGCTTCTCGGCACAGGCCTGGCGATGGTGGCGTTGGGTCTCTTGGCCTACGCCCTCGGCGGTGAGGGCGCGTCGATGGTGCTCGGCATGGTCTTCACGATCAGGATGGTCGCCTATGTCGGCATCGCGCCCATCGCTGGAGACTTTGTCGACGGGGTGAACCGGCGCGCGCGGCTGGTGACGCTGGACGTGATCCGAGCGGGCGCGGCCCTGTGCCTGCCCTTCGTTACAGAGGTCTGGCAGATCTACGTCCTGATCTTCCTGCTGCAATCGGCCTCGGCCGGCGCCGCGGCCGCGCTCCGGCTCTGGCCCAAGGAAGACCCCGAGGTGCTGGAACACACGCACGATAACCTGCCGCTGGACCACCCCCATTTGAAGAGACATCGGCGCCATGCGCACCGCTTCGTCGTTGACGACAATCATCCTCGGTGGGCGCTACATCTGTGACCGCCGAGAAGGTCGCCTAAGCCGCGTCCGCTGCGGCATGCCGGGCGAAGCTCAGACCCAACAGCCGGGCCACAGCAAACAGCACCAAGAGCGCCAGAGCCACAAGCAGGGCGTAGTCCTGCGGCACCCCCAACAGGATGGCGGCACTGCCCCCAATAGCTGCCCAGAGACCGGGAGCGATCAGCAGCCACCGCGTCACCCGCCACGTCCCGGTCAGGAGGACGCCAATGGTGAAGATCGTCGTCGGACACGGTGCGACACCAAAGACCGGCATATCTGGCCAGCCATGCCCGGCGAGCCAGCCCCAGAAAGGGTAGAGAAACATCGCGAAGAGGATCAGCAGAAGCCCCACGGCCGAGCGCGCGTCCACCGCGGCCGCGAAGCGGAATGCCGGGCTCTGCACCGACAGGACGATGAGCAGGGCCGCCTGAGCGAGGAACAAGGCGGCGAAGAACGCGGCCGCGGCATTGATCTCGCGAAAGAATATCCAGTGATAGCCGATCCCGTTCACTACCCACATCGCGGCCAGCGTCGCAGAGATGAACAACGCCGCCCACCGGCCAGACCGGAAAATGAGGCCCACGCATAAGAGAGCGAGGAAGTAGAACAGAAGAGCAAGGGGCCAGACAGAAGCATTGTATTGCCCGAAGAGGGCAAAGAAGGCGTCCTGTGTAAAGGGCAGGTCCATACCGAGGCATCCTTTGCGCGATTGAAGCGGACGCCGGCACACATCGCACGTTTCACGCTCAGCGTGCGTTGATACGCATCAAATTTGAAGAAGGCAGTCCGGAAGCGGACACTGCTCTATGAAGCGACAGATGTCTGGTCTGGGCCGAATTAGCATCTTGGGCGAAAACAGCTCCATGGCTCACGATTCTCTCGCATGACGCTGCGCCCGCTTAAAGAAATGCCGCGTGGCCTGCTCGCGCGCGTCCTTGTCGGTCATGACGATGTTGCGCATCTCGTTGTCGTTCTGAAACATCTTGACCATGCCCCGGAAGAACGCCTGCGAGAATGCGTTGTAGACCACGTCGGCGGGATTGTTGCGCACCATCTCGGTCATGTCCTCGTCCATGATCTCGCGGGTGACGCGCTCGAAGCGGAGGAAATCATCGCGCGAGAAGCTCGTCCCGTGCCGCTCGTTGAAGGAGTCGATGATCTCCGAGAGTGATCGCTCTTCTTCTTCGGTGTAGGCATTCGCGCCGAACTCGGTGATCGGATCGAGCGTTGCGGTCTCACCGGCCGCGAGTGAGGCGCTGCCTTCCTCGCCCTTCTGCAGCTTGAAGGCCGACAGGGTCAGCATATCGTCGGTGATCGTGATGTCGGCGGGCACATCGCGTGACGGCAGCAGGCGCGAGAGCCAGGCCGAATAGGCGTAGAGCTTCTCCAGCCAGGCGTCGTTGAGCGATACCACCTGCGCCACGAACGCGTAGAAGCGCAGGAAGCTCTTGAGGAGTTGCCGGAACTCCTCCTGCTGCGCCTCGTCCTCATCGAGATTGAACCGCTCCACAGCGAGGCGCACGGTGCCTTCGAGGGCCAGCCGGTCCTGGGTCGTCAGATCGCCCTTGAAGAACTGATCCGCGAACCGCTCGACCTCGTCCTTGTGGATGTAGGTCGCGTTCGTGATGCGCTGTTCCAGATCATAGATCTGGTTGAGATCGGTGCGCTCCTCGAGGGCTGTCGCCTCGAAGAACGGCGCAAACGCCTCGCGGATCTCCTCCATCGTGTTCTGGAAGTCGAGCACGTAGGTCGGCTTGTCCTTGCCATAGCTGCGGTTCAGCCGGGCCAGCGTCTGCACCGCCTGCAAGCCCGCCAGCTTCTTGTCGACATACATCGCCACCAGCTTCGGCTGGTCGAACCCGGTCTGGTATTTCTCGGCCACCACAAGGACCTGGTAGTCGTCCGTGTCGAACCTCTTGGTCAGTTCTGTCTCAGCAAAGCCATTCGCGGTCGCCTCGGTCCAGACATGGCCATCGATGGTCAGATCGCCCGAGAAGGCCACCAGCGCCCTGAGGCCGGTATAGCCCTTATCCTCGATGTAGCGGGTCAGCTGCTGCCAGTAGCGCAGCGCGTGTTCGCGGCTCTGGGTGACGATCATCGCCTTGGCCTGGCCGTTCAGCTCCTTGGCGACATGGCGGCGGAAGTGCTCGACGATTACCTCGACCTTCTGGTCGATCGCCGTGGGGTGCAGCGAGGCGTAGCGTGCGACCCGGGACTGCGCCTTGCGGCCCTTGAAGGCGGGATCGTCCTCGATGGTTTTCTCAAGCTGGTAATAGGCCTTGTAGGTCATGTAATTCTTTAGGACATCGACGATGAACTCCTCCTCGATCGCCTGGCGCATCGAGTAGAGGTGGAACGGGTGCGGCTTGCCATCCGCGCCGATCCGCCCGAAGCGCTCCAGCGTCACGTTGCGCGGCGTCGCGGTGAAGGCCAGGAACGAGATGTTCTTCTGCGGCCCCCGCGCCTTCTGGAAGGCCAGCACCAGGTCCTCGATGTCGTCCGAGCTGGTGGCGTCACGCGTCAGCGCGTCGCTCATCGCCTGTGCGGCCTTGCCGGACTGCGAGGAATGCGCCTCGTCGATGATCACCGCGAAATTGCGCCCGGCCTGGCCCGAGATCGTCGCCAGATGCTCTGTGCCGAATTTCTGGATCGTCGTGATGATGATCCGCGCGCCCCTGAGGATGGCGTCCTTCAGATCGCGGGACGTGCCGTCGATCTTCTTCACCACGCCCTCGGTCTGGGCAAAGCCGCCGATGGTGTTCTGCAACTGCCGGTCCAGCACCAGGCGGTCGGTCACGATGATCGCGGTGTCGAAGAGCGGTTTGTCGTCCTCGTCATGCAGGTTGATGATCTGGTGGGCGGTCCAGGCGATGGTGTTGGACTTGCCGGACCCGGCGCTGTGCTGGATGAGGTAGTTCTGCCCGGCCCCCTGCGCCCTGGCATCGGCCAGCAATTTGCGCACCGCGTCGAACTGCTGGAAACGCGGGAAGATCAGCACCTCCTTGCCACCCGAGCGTTCGAGGTGGATGAACCGGCCGATCAGGTCGAGCAGCACCTCGCGCGAGAACACCGCGCGCCCCTTGGGCAGATCCTTGTAGAGATAGGCGACCCGGTTCTCGCCCGGCACATCAGGGTTGCCTGCCCCGCCGTCGCGACCGCGGTTGAAAGGCAGGAACCGCGTCTTGCCGTTCATCAGCCGCGTGGTCATCGACACGTTGTCCTGATCCACCGCGAAATGCACAATCGCGCCGCGCTTGAAGGTCAGGAGCGGCTCGCCCGCCGGGGAGCGGTCCTGCCGATACTGCTTCTCGGCATGGCGCACGTTCTGCCCGGTGAGCAGGTTCTTGACCTCCAGCGTCGCGACCGGGATGCCGTTGACGAAGGTCACGATGTCGATGGATTTCTTCGGGTTCTTGGCGCTGTAATGCACCTGGCGCATCACCGACAGGATGTTCGCCTCATAGAGCCGCGTGAGATCGGGGTTCAGGTTCGAGGCGGGTTTGAAGAAGCACAATGCAAAGCGGATGTTGGGCACCAGCTTGATGCCGTCGCGCAGCACCACGTGGGTCGGGTTATCCTTGAGCGCCTTGTCGAGCCGATTGAGCACCTCCGCCTCGGCCTGCGCGCTGTAGTGGTCCTCGAGCGTCTGCCATGCCTCGGGCTGCGTGGTCTTGAGGAACCGGAACAGCAGCTCGGTGTCGAGCGCATGGGCCACGTCATAATGCGCCGCACAGTCGCGCTGGATATATCCCTGGTCAGCGGTCAGGCAGGCGACGATATGTTTCTCGAACACCTTCTCCTGGTGAATGTCTGCGGTGGTGTGGGTATCGGTCATGCTAATAAATGCTCAAAGATCATCCGCGCGTCATCAATGGATTGAATACCTAGACGCGTGATCGGTTTGGTTCGAAAATCGTCGTAACCCTTGAGATTACTGTTCGCGTCGTCGCGCCCCTTTCGCGCTGGATCGGGGTATTTGTCCTGCCAAGTAGACCCCTTCCAGACCTTCTTTGCAACGTCCACGGTCGCAGGAGGAGACGGTGGGGCATACATGCTGACGACCCACAGATTCACGCGGCCCTTGTGGTCGAGTTCGACTCCGATTGCGCGGCGTCGTCCGCGTGTCGTCCAGACCGAAAGATGCACCTTCTGACTGGTCGCGGTCTTCGGCGGGACAGGATCGCAGTTTGCATTCAGTTGCGCACGGACGAATGCTTTGAGTTCGGCGATGGTGTCGGTCACGCGCCCATCTCCTCTTGAATCGCGTCGAGGCGGCGGTCGGGGGTGCCGGATTTGGCGTAGGCCTCCACGTCGATCTGCCCCGTGACAGCGGCGGTGATCAGGGCGGAGCGGTATTCTTTGAGGCGTTCGGCGTGGCTCAGAACCTTTAACTTCAAGTCCGCAAGGCGTTGTTCGTGAATACTCAGCGTGGACGCTATCCGGGATTGTTCTGCGCTTGGGGGTGTTGGAACATAGACCCGCTTGAGGTCAAAGATGTTGATGCCGCGCACTGCCGCGCCGAGGGATTTCGATTCAAGTGGATGGAAGACTGCCGTGGACTGGAGCGCATAGCGCAACCACTGAACATCCACGCCGCGTCGCGGTGCGATCCTTGCGGCATCTTGGGTTAGGTTCGCGCCCTCAATGCTTGGCGGCACGATTTCAATGTCCCCAATGCCGCCACGAATAGAGATAACCAAGTCGCCTGCTTTCAAACGTGACCGAACATACGATTCTTCTATTTCGACCGTAGTCCGGCAGAGTTTGCCGGGATCAAGGCGTCCGGGTTTCACGTCGCCACCCTTCACGATCAATGGTCCATCTTCCATGTTAGGACCGGGCAACACGATACCATACATGATGGGGCGTTTCTGGTCTGTGAGAAACTTCAACCTGGTTTTGGTCCAATCGTTCGGCAGATATTCCCAGTCAGGACTATTGGGGAAGATGTGGTGGTTCAGGGCAGCGCGCCAGCGTTCTGATGCGAGGTTCAGGAACCGCTGCTTTTTCTCGATCAGCAGGTCTATTCTTGCGGTCTCACGGTCCAGAAAGTCGGCAATCCGGCGTTGGGTCGCGAGGTCGGGGAGATACACCTTGTTGGACAAACTTTCCTTCTTGATGTGGCGCATGGTGGAACCGTGCGCATCATCGTCCGACCAACGAGGAGCATGTTGCTTGATCAAATAGTAAAGGTATTTCTTGTTAGCGTTCTTCTTGGGCACGACCTTGAAAATGTGTTGGTTCAAGACCGCATCACCTCGGTCCCAGATGAATGCGTCTATGGTGGCGGACCAGGAGAATAGCAGGTCGCCGTCCGAGATTTTCAGAAGTCGTGGGATGTGACCTTCGAAGTAGCTATCGAACGGTTTTCCAGTCAATTGAGCGATGCGGATGATCGGTAGTCCCTCATCGCCCCAGTCTGAGGGCTTGAACGCTGCGCCGTTGAGGAACTGCGCAGTGTGTTTGATGGGGATCATCACTCAACCACCTCCTGCAGCAGCCCTGCGATCTCGGCTTCCAGCGCCTTCAACTCGGCGTCGATCTCCTCGAGCGGGCGCGGCGGCACGTATTTGTAGAAGTAGCGGTTGAAGTTGATCTCGTAGCCGACGCGGCCGACGCCGCCGTCGTGGGCGTCGGTGGAGCTCTCGTCCACCCAGGCGTCGGGGACGAAGGGCAGCACCTCGCGCTGCACATAGGTGCGCCAGTCCTCATCCAGCGGCACCAGTTCGTGATCGCGCAAGTCAGTGTCGGGCTCGGGATTGCCCTTGGCATCGGAGCAGACCTCCGCCGCCTCGTCGCGCTCCGACAGCGCCCCCAAGATGGCCTTGCGCACCGGCGCGCCGATCTTGACCCCAGCGGCCCTGAGCGAGTCGCTGAGTGCGGTATCGAACGCGCTGCGGCTCACCCACCGCTCATCCGCCAGATGCTGCTTCAGCGACTTCAGAATGGCGCTCTGCGTCGCCTCGTCGAGCCTGGCAAAGGGCTTGGCCTCGCGCAGCGCCTCCAGCCCCTCGGGCGTGACCGCGAAGGCCAGCTTCAGCGGTCGCTCGACCCGGATTTCGCGATAGCCGAAATCGGTGGTGGCGAAGATCTTGGACACGTCGCCCCAGTCGCCATTGCCGTTGAGCATCTCGGCATAAAGCCGCGTGATCTGATCGCAGGCATCGGGCGGAATCTCCCGGCGCTTGGAGCCGAGCGACTTGCGCATGGATTTCCAGAACCGCTCGCCGCTGGCGTCGATCAGCTGCACCTTGCCGCGCCGGGCGGGGTCCTTGCGGTTGGTGAGCAGCCAGACATAGGTCTGAATGCCCGTGTTGTAGAAGAGGTCGGTGGGCAGCGCGATGATCGCCTCGACCCAGTCATTCTCCAGCATCCAGCGGCGGATCTCGCTCTCGCCCGACCCGGCCCCGCCGGTAAAGAGCGGCGAGCCGTTCATGACGATACCGATGCGCGAGCCCTGCTCGTCGTGGCGCATCTTGGAGATCATGTGTTGGAGGAACAGCAACTGCCCGTCCGAGATGCGCGGCAGCCCGGCCCCGAAGCGCCCGGACATGCCCTGCTCGGCGGCCTCGTCCTTGATCGGGTCAGCATATTTCTTCCAGTCGACGCCGTAGGGCGGATTGGAGAGCATGTAGTGGAACCGCCGATCGGCATGCGCGTCCTGGGTCAGCGTGTTGCCGTAGGCGATGTTCTCGGGGTTGTGGCCGGTGACCAGCATGTCGGATTTGCAGATCGCGAAGGATTCCGGGTTCAGCTCCTGGCCGAAGAGCTCGACGCGGATGCGGTCGTTGAGCGCCTTCATCTCCATCTCGGCGATCGACAGCATACCGCCGGTGCCCGTCGCCGGGTCATAGACCTGGCGGATGACGCCGGTGCCGGTCAGCGCATCACGGTCGTTGATCAGCAAGAGTGAGACGATCAGCCGGATCACCTCGCGCGGGGTGTAGTGTTCGCCCGCCGTCTCGTTCGAGATTTCCGAGAACCGCCGGATCAGGTCCTCGAAGAGATAGCCCATCTCCAGGTTGGAGACGGTATCGGGATGCAGATCGATCTGGGTGAACCGGTCGAACACCTGGTAGAGCAGCCCTGCGTCGTTGAGCCGCTTGAGCTGATCGGTGAACAGGAACTTGTCGAGGAACACGTCGCGGACATTGCCGGAGAAATTCGTGATGTAGTCGATCAGGTTGCGGTGGATGTCCTTGGGATCCTGCCCCTTGAGCGTGGCGAAGGTGAAGCGCGACTCGTTGTAGAGACGGATGTTGGTGCCCACGACCCCGGACAAGAGCGCGTCGCGCGCCTCCTCATCCATGTCCCCGGGCAACGAGGCAGCCATCTCGAGAACGTCCTGCTTGGTTGCCTCCAGAATACAGTCGAGCCGCCGCAGGACCACGAACGGCAGCACCACCTTGCCATATTCCGATTGCTTGAAATCACCCCTCAGAAGTTCGGCGATCGACCAGACGAAACTCCCGAGGCTCTTGATATCACTGCTGCTCATTACCGTCCCTGACTTTTTACCGTCCCTGACTTTTTCTCGCTCAGGATGTGCGCTGCGCCGCCAGAGCGCAAGTGTCAGTGGATGAGATGTCGTGATGCGAGTGAACGGGATCGCAGTCGACTGCGGTCACCACAGTCATGCTTACCTCCTGTCGCGCAAGCATGACCAGATGTTCGACGAAATCCTCAAGCGCACATGCCTGTCAGGCGATACTAAATGGCTCACGCGAAGCACGATGTTTGCGAGGCTAGCTTACAAGCGCACTGGCGCTGTCGGAGGCTGTCTGCTCGGACAGACAGAGGGCAGCGCAGAGTGCGCGCACTGGACCCGCACAGCCGCTATGGTTAGACGTGAAGAGACGCGCTCAGGCTTCGGGATATTCGCCGTGGTCTTGGGCGGAGGAGAATTAATGGGCGCGAGCCCGATCCTCCTTCAGCCATCCCGCTCCACATAGCCCCCCCTCGGACATCATTGCGATCACTGGCACGAATACGTCCCGGCCCGGTCTTGTCGCTCGCTCTCCCTGTCGCTTGTTTCCCTGCTCGGTGTCAGTCATCTTCGGTATGTGCAGGGCATGTCGCTGTGCCTGGCTGTGCGCGTCACCTGATGCTGTCCTCGTTCTTTCAGCTGTCGGTGCTCGTCTCGGGTGCATGAGCGCATCAGGTGAGCTTCTCAGCGCGTCTTGTGGTTCTGCGCTTGGGTCTGAGCGTGCCCGTGCTGACGTGTCGTTACAACTAAAAAAGGTGTTTTGGCGATGTCGCAAAAGACTAAGTGCCTGATTTTCCTCATGGTGGATGTTTACATATGGAAAGTTAGGCGTCTGAAAATCTGAGTGATGTAAAGGTTTTTTAGGAGCCTGGGAAACGGTGATGTAAACATTTTCGCAGGGTGAATGTTTACATATGTAAACGTCTGGGCGCGGCCATGTAAACATTGTCGCCGGATCGCAGGACGAGCACGTTTCGACTGGTCTCTGCTCCAGGTCCAGCGATATGGGAGCTTTGGGCCTGGGAACTTCGGTGGCACCAGAAGGCATCCCCTACTCACGATTTCGATTTCCCTAGGACTTCGTATGCGCGCTGGGATCCGGCGGGCTGTGTATCGACAGGAAGCGAGCCATTCCCAGCCCCGGCGGGCACGTGTCCCATTTTCGCATACCAAAAGTAATCGATGTTATCCGAACCCCCGCTTCAGGTATCGTCGACTCCGCTCAACTGATGCAGACTGACCGTAGATCCGAGTGGCAGACTTGGTGCGACGCCTGCCTCAGAACGCGGGAATGCCGCGCATGCCGCTGCTGGCCTCGATGAAGAGCCAGTGATCCGGTGGTATGAAGGTGAATAGGCTGTAGGCCAGTATCTGAAGAGCCAGAAGCCCAAAACCGGCGGGAAGGATCACTCCGCGTCGAGACACTGCCTGCGTCAGCAAAACGGCGGACAGGAGCTGTCCGATAAGGATGGCAGCAATGAATGTGCCGATATCGAGCGCAAGGAGGTTGTGGCCTAGGATCGTGACATAGGTGGTAAAGACCATGACGATCAGCACCGCCGTGACAAGCAATCCAGGGCCCTTCACCGCCAGAATCTCGCGGCGTCGCAGCCCCGCCGGGAGTGGCGCGATGGCGGCCCAGAACAGCCCTGGCCAGAAGGCGAGCTTCAAATGCTCCCAGATTGACTCGTTGACCGCAGCAACCAATGCAAGCGGCGCCCATCCCCCGGCAAGCTCGAAGAGGAAATGCAACGCCGAGCCGACCACGACCATGAACGCGGCACCACCAAGCTCGAAGAGGAAGATGCTACGGGTCCTGCCGCTCATGTGTTGGCGCCTGTCCCACTAACCGCGACGGATAAAATCACTGATCGCATCTTGGATGCCGTGACCCGCTATCCGCCAACGGCCAGCTTAATTGTTGCGGTGTCACGCCGCGGCGTAGCTGCTGAACACCTCCGTGCTGCCGTCTCGCAGGATGAGGAAAACGTCATAGGCCTCGCGACGGCTCTCGGGTCCCATGCCCGGCGAACCGTAGGGCATATCCGGCACGGCGAGGCCGACGGCCTCGGGTCGCTCGGCCAGCAGGCGGTGGATATCGGCGGAGGGCACGTGACCCTCGACCATGTAGCCGTCGATCTCGGCCGTGTGGCAGGACATCATGGCCTGCGGAATCCCGGCCTCCATCTTGTGACGGATCAGGGCTGCTCCGAGGCTGTTCTCGGTCGTCACGTTGAACCCGTCGTCGCGCAGGATACGCACCCAGGCCTCGCAGCAGCCGCAATTCGGGTCCTTGAGGACATGGATCGCGGGGAGCGTGCGCGTCGAGGCGAGGTGCGGGGCGGCAAGCGACACGCTGGCAAGCCCGAGAAGCAGGTTACGACGATTAAGATGGGACATGGCGGTCTCCTTGCTTGGCGGAAAGAGTATTGGCGCGGCGCTCGCCGCATGCAAGTGGCGGCCCGCTCAAGTGCGGCGATATGCCGGGACGGGCCGGGTGCCGCAGAGTCTAAGGGAGAAGCTTGCGATCGCTGTATTGCAGCTCTGACGGCGTGCTTGAGCGTGGCTCTCCCGGGACGGACTTTTCCCATAGTGCTTCCTTCCATGCCTGCGAAAGGGTCACAATATCAAACCTTGGGGTTGGACACGTAGCGCGGCAGCGGACCGTTTCTTTCAAGCTGTGTCGAAAGGCAAAAATGCAACCTCGTCACCGGCTTCGAAATGCGCCGCGTCGGCGGGCAGTATGGCCAGACCGTCCGCCTCTGCCAGCCCCGCCACGCGCGCCGAGAAATCGCGCGGCCCCAGTTCCAGCATCGGTCGGCCGGAAATGTCATGTCCGACAAGGCGCGCAGGTCGGTATTCGCGGCGTCCCGGCGCGCGCGACAGGGCGCGGTCGAGCGTGGCGAAACAGGGGCGTTGCGGGACGGGCGTGGCACCGGCGAGGTGGCGGGCGAGCGGGAGCGCGATCATCTTCCAGGTGACAAAGGCCGCGACCGGATTTCCCGGTAGCCCCAGAACGATGGTGCGTCCGATCCGCCCCAGGACCAGCGGCTTGCCGGGTTTCATCGCCAGCCTCAGGGTCTCGGCCGTGCCGCCCGCCGCCTGAATCGCGCGCGCAACGAGGTCCGTCTCGCCGCCGCAGGCCCCGCCGCTGGTGAGGATAAGGTGCGCATGGGTTGCCGCCTCGCGCAGGGCCTCGGCCATGGGCGCAAGCCGGTCCACAACGGTCAGGGGGGGCGCAAGCTCGATCCAGCGCTGGTCTGCTAGAGCGGCAAGCATCGGCAGATTGACGTTCCATATCTGGCCGGGGGCGAGCGGCGCGCCGGGGTCTAGCAGTTCCGACCCGGTGGCGATGAGGGCCATAGGCAGCCGGGTGCGCACCGTCAGCGCGCCTTGCCCGGAGGCCGCTGCCGCCGCGATGTCGCGCGGCGTGAGGATGCGACCCGGGGACAGGATCGTGGCACCTGCCTGCATGTCGCTGCCTTTCGGGCGGATGTTCTGGCCGGGCTCGGGGTGCCTGGAGAACCGGATACCGTCCGCGACCCGTGTTACCTCTTCCTGCATGATCACCGCGTCAGCCCCGTGCGGCAGGGTGGCACCGGTCAGCACCCGGACCGCCGCGCCGGGACACAGCGAAGCGGGCGCATCGCCCGCCGCCACATTACCTGAGACGGGCAAGGTCCAAGGGCCAGCGCCGGCGAGCGCCGTCGTGGTCACCGCATAACCGTCCATCGCGCAGGCATCGAAGGGCGGACCATCGGCGGCGGCCAGCACCGGTGCCGCCAGAACCATGCCACGCGCGGTCATGAGCGGCACTTGTGTAACCGGCAGTTCCTCTGCCTTTAGCCGGATGGCGCGCGCGAGCGCTGTCTCGGGTGGCATCAGCCCCGTGCCGCCTGCGCAGCAATCCTTTTCGATAGGGCGATGCGCGGTCATGACTGAGCTCCTCAAGCGGCGTGTCGGCGCAGATGCGGGGTGATCCAGCCCAGCACGGCGCGTGGGCTGTCGGGCAGTTCCACGGCCAGCCCCGCCGCGAAACTTTCGAATGTGGGGCGGTTGAGGTCATTTACGCCCACAAGCACAGGCACGTCGCGCTCCAGCGCCGAGACGATCACGGGGTGAAAGCCGTGGCCCGTCGCCTCCTGCTTGCCGAAGCGGTTGAGGATGAACAGGTCGGCGGGCGCGGCGGCAAGGTCCTCCGCCACAACCATCGCCGCCGTCTCGATGGCCGCACCGTCGAGGCGGCATCCGGTGGCGTGCCGCCCGAGTTTCTGACTGATATGCAGCCGGGCACCCGTGGCGAGGTCGATCAGATCCATGTCGCAGGCGTGGCGGTCCGGGCCGGTGCAGGGTTCGGGCAGAACCCCGGCGAGGTGGTGTCCCCGCGCACGCAAGGTAGCGGCGACGCTGCGCAGGGTGTCGTCGGCGGCCCCGCGCGATCTCGCATGAATAAAGGCAATCTGCATGGTGTGTTCCTTGTGGAATAACCCTGCCGCCGGGCGCGCCCCGGCGGCAGGCAGGACGCTCAGGCGATGGGACGCGGCTTGAGCGACATTTCGAGGAAGTTGTGCTTGTAGGCGCTCTCGCCCACCTTGCGCAGGACGCCCCGGCCCAGCTTGTAGCGGTAGTTGCCAGTGACGGGATCAGGCACCGCGTGGCAGACCGAGTTGGCCATCGATCCGGGGTAGTTGAACGCCGCCTTGGCCACGCCGGGGCGCATCTCGTCAGAGACGATGGCGACGGCGACGAACTGCCCTGTGGTGGTCTTGATATGACCGTTCTCCATCAAGCCGGCAAAGCTCAGGTCGTCGGATTTGACACCCACCGGCTCGCCCGACTGGACATAAACCGTGTCGTTGAACCCCTCGACCAGATCGCCGGACTCGATCCCGTGCGGGGCGGCGTCATCGGGGTGGATCACGATATGCGGCCAGGGCCAGCGTTTGGCCAGATAGGGCTTGCGCAGATCATCGAAGCCCGATTGCCAGACCTCGTTGACGCGGCCATTGGTGATCCAGATCTCGCCCTTCTCGGCGCGGGGCTTGATCGCCTCGTAGAAATCCGACCAGCTGTCATTGACCCACGGTGTCTTGAGAATGTTGGCCTTGCCGGTATGTGTGCCGAAGGCATAGAGCCATTTCTGGTCCTTGGTGTCGCCCTCGACCTCGCCCCAGTCATTCTCGGGATCGTGCAGCCGCCCGGTGCCGATCATCTGCCCGTCCACCATGCGGATGGGCGTCTGAATGCCAGTCGTGCCCAGTTCGCGCAGCTTCTCGTGGCCCTTCTTGCCCTCTTTCTTGGCCTCCTTCACGAGCACGTTGTAGCTCAGCACACCGTTGCGCGAGAACCGCGCGGCCTCCTCGAAGACATCGTTGCTCTCGGTCCAGTCGAACCCCTCGAGCCCCATCTTCTGCGCGAATTGGCCGATCGCCCACCAGTCCGGCTTTGCTTCGCCCGGTGCGTCGTTGAACTTGGCGTAGAGCCGCAGGCGACGTTCGGCATTGCAGCGGGCAAAATCCACCTCGCCCCAGCCGGCGGCGGGCAGCACGATATCGGCGTATTGCGTGTTGAGCGGCTCGACCGGGTAGATATTGCTGTCCACCAGCACCATGCCGCCACTTTCCACACGCGCCTTGAATACCTCGACCAGGTGATCGCGATCGACCGAGCGCGGCTGGTTGGGGTTGCGCAGGGTAAGGTCGGCCACGCGGCTGGCAAGCTCCTGGCTGGCCAGCATCGCCGGGAACCAGGTGATGCCCATGGTCCACATGAACCGCACCTTGCCGTCCATCACCCAGCGATCGACGTTGAGCGGCTTCTTGCGGCGTCCGGGGTGTTTTTCGGGGCTGAGCCAGCCCTTGCCGGGACCCGCGCCCATGCCACCGCGTTGGTGACCGCCGCCACGGCTGATCACCTGGCCGGGGCGGTTGCCCGCGCCGCAGATGAGGCCGAGCGTCGAAAGCGAGGCGGTGTTCATGTAGTTGTTGGACCAGTAATTGCCTTTCTCCAGCATGAACGAGGTCCTGGGCCGGCTGCCATCCTCGCGCGGCTTGGCGATCATCTCGGCGGCGCGCATGATATCCTCGGCCGGCAGGCCGGTAATGCGCGCGGCCTCTTCGAGCACGGCTGCGGGCTCGTTGGCGATGAAGTCCTGGAAATCCTCCCAGTCCGACTGCCAGCGGCCCCAGGTCGTGCGCCATTGCCAACCGGTGTTGCGGGTGCCGCGACCATAGCCCGATTCAAGCTCCCAGCGGTTGTTCACCCAGGTGTCAATGAACTCCTGATCCTGCCAGCCGTTGTCGATGATGATCTTGGCGATTGCCAGATGCAACGCGGTGTCAGTTCCGGGGATGACCGGCAGCCAAAGGCCACCATTCCTGATCCCGTATTCTACCCCCATGGTGCGATGCGGAGTAACGAAGATCATCTTCTTGGCCGGGTTCTCGCCGCCCATCATCCACTCGGTGAAGAGCACGGTCTTGGTCTCGTAGGGATCGACGCCAGACAGGAACGCCACGTCGCACTTGCCCCAATCCTCGTAGGTGGCGGCGAAGGAGTTGATCCCGGCATCGTCGAGGCCGGTGGCATCGGGTCCGCGCATCGGCTTGTCGTGCCAGGCATGGACGGGCGTGCCGATGGCGCGATCCACCAGCTTGCGGATGGCATAGGTATTCTCGAAATATTCATACGAGAACGTCTTCATCCCCCAGGCGTGCTCGCCGTATTTCGACAGCACGTGCTGCGAGACCTCGGCCATCACGTCGGTCACCAGGTCCCAGCTGACGGGCGTCATCACGCCGCCAATGCGCACCATCGGGTGTTTCAGCCGGTCCTTGGTGGGCGTGTCGGGGTTGTAGATCTTCTGCGCCAGCGTTCCGCCGCGCACCGAGTAGTTGCCGCCGGGGTTGACCGCCTCGGCGTCGGCATCGGCAACGACGACGAAGTGATGCGGCGTGCCTTCATGCATGCCGATATTGTGCTGGCTGCGAGCGACCCACGGCGCGCCATATGTGGGGAAATCGACACCGAATGCGTTCTGGTCCGCCTGCGTCCCGCCTTCGCGGCCCACCGGCCAGCGATAGACCTTGTAGGAACAGGCCACGATGCAATAGCTGCAAGCGGTGGTCAGCACCTCCGCATCGGGCGGCGGAAGGGGCACGAATTCGCGGTTCTTGACGATGGACTCTGCCATTTCTCTATCCTTTCTCACGCGCCGGTCGGGTTCTGGCTGTAGCCGTAGAACAGCCCCATCACCCCGGTCGCGACAATCTCGTCGCCGTCGATCTCGAGCACGATCTGCGGCAGGCTTTCGACAGCATGACCCGAGACGAGCATGCCGTGCTTGGTCAGATCAAAAGTCGACAGGTGAAGCGGGCAGGGGCCGAGCACCGAATGGGGCCGCTTGAAATCCGCCGCCCCCATGTAGCCGCCCTGGTGCGGACAGATGGTGTTGAAGGCGACGATGTTGCGCCCCTCGCCCACGCCGCCACCGGCCTCCTCGTCGAGCATGACGAGGACGTTCTCGATGTCGTCGTTCGGGTAATAGAAGCTCGTCGCCACGCCCTGCTCCAGATCAGAGACGCGACCGACCACCTTGCGAACGTAAGAAGAGGAGACAAGCTCCTGCGCTTCCGCCCCCACGCCATAGGTGGCCAGCACGGTGACCGACGCGCCGCCCAGGATCAGGAAGTTGCGGCGGCTGAACGAGCTGCAGGCATGGCCCGCGCCCTTCGCTTTGGTTGCCTGTGTCATTTCAGAAACTCCGACCATGTTGCGGTTTCGGGAAGGTCTGGCGCCTCGGCAAGCATCGGCTCTTCCATCGAGAGCGCTTCGAGGAAGGCCACTAGATCGGCCTTTTCCCCATCGCCGAGACCCAGCGGTTGCAGCCCCGCGGTCTGTCCCTCGCCACCCCCCGCGTCGTAGAAATCCACGACATCGGCCAGCGACCAGAGCGCGCCATTGTGCATGTAAGGCTCGGTCCAGCGCAGCTCGCGCAGGGACGGCGTGCGGAACTTGCCCTTGTCATCGGGCCGCTTGGTGACGTGGTAGAGGCCGAGATCGTCATCGCCCTTGCGATAGAGCTCCTCGGTCACGCCCTTCTGATAAAGCTCCCAGCGCAACGTGATCTGGTAGAGCGGATCGACCTCGAACTCCTCGGCCGCGGGCACGCCGATATCGTAGAATTTCTGGTCAGAGGCCAGCGCCCCGTTGTGGCATGAAATACAACCCGCCTTGCCATTGAAGAGCTCCATGCCGCGCTTGGCGGCGTCGCTCATGGCATCGGTGTCGCCCGCGAGGTAGCGGTCAAAGGGCACTTTCGTGGCATCGGTAACGATGGTGCGCTCATACGCGGCGATGGCGTCCCAGGCATGCGCGACCTGTGGCCATTCGGTGCCGAAGACGTCCTTGAACGCCGCGACGTATTCCGGGACGAAGCGCAGCCGCATCTCCATCATCGACCCGTCGCCATTGCCCGCGACAGCCCCGCCTGCGGCCCCTTTGGCCTGTGATTCGAGCGAGGTGGCGCTGCCCTCCCAGAAGAGCTTGTTATAATAGGCCGAGTTGAGGATCGTCTGGCTGTTGCGCCAGTGCTGGGTGCCGGGATAGCCAAAGCTGATCGCGCCCCCGGTGCCCCAGCCAAGATCCGGAAGGTGGCAGGCCGAGCAGGGCATCGAACCATTGCCTGAAAGCCGGCCGTCCCAGAAGAGCTTTTCGCCCAGCTCCACTTTCTCCTCGCTCATCGGGTTGTCGGCGGGAACCGGTGGTGGTGGCAAGGTCGCGAGAGGCGGCGCGCTGTCCGCCAGGGCCGGAAGAGCAAGGAGCGCCGAGAGCGCCGTGCTGCCCAGGATACGGGTGATGTGACGTGTCATTGTCTCGAACCTCCTCAGTTCTCGCCGACGGTGCGCAGATCGTATTCCGGCAACTCGGGCGGGGTGATGGCGGGCGCGTCGCCGGTCAGGCTGTTCAGGAAGGCAACGAGGTCGGATTCCTCGGCGGGGTTCAGGCCCAGCGGTTCTGACTGCGCGGTTCCCGCGTTATAAAAGCGCACAACCTCGGCCAGCGTGTCGAAGACGCCCGAATGCATGTAGGGCGCGGTCTGCCCCACATCCCAGAGCGAGGGCGTGGTGAACTTGCCGATGTCCGCCTCGTCCTTGGTCACGACATACTGGCCCACGTCTTCGCGCAGGTTCATGTAGTTGGGCGTTCCGAGCGTGGCGTAGAACCGCAGCATCGTGATCTGGCGTTGCGCCGTCTCATCGAGCGTGTCCGAATCAAAGCCCAGCAGGTCAGGGTGATCCGGCACGCCCGTCGCGTGCAACCCGCCATCCGAGAGCATTTCGCCGGAGTGGCAGGAGGCACAGCCTGCCTTGCCCTCAAAGAGCGCCAGACCCCGTTTGGCGGCGTCAGGGATCGCATCCTCCTGACCGCGCAAGTAAGCGTCAAAGGGCGCGTTCTCGGTGCGGATCGTCTTCAGAAACTCGCCGATCGCGCCATACATGCGCCCGCCATAGGGCTCCTTGCCATAGGCGGCGTCGAACATCTCCATATATTGCGGCACCTGTTTCAGGCGCTCCTGTGCAAGGCGGCTGTCCATGTGCATGGTGTGCGATTCCGTGAGCATGTCGCGCACCGCGGTGCCCAGGTCCGCCCCGTCGAGCCGTCCGTCCCACATGAAGTAATTGCGGTTGGCCACGTTGAAGAGGCCCGGCGCGTTGCGGAAATACAGCAGATCGCCATAGCCGTCCGACAGCGCCTCGCCGTCGCCCCAGCCCTGTTCGGGGTCATGGCAGGACGCGCAGGACAGCGCGGTATCGCCCGACATGCGGGTGTCGAAAAAGAGCATCTTGCCCAGGTCCGCGCGCGCCTCGTTGACCTCTTTCGGGTCCGGCAGGGGCGCGAGCGGTGCGGTCTCGTCCGCGACCGCACCGGGCGCCGCAAGGGACAGGGCCACGGCGGAAATCCCGGCCGCAAGGGCCGCGCGCCGCGATGGTCTGGCTGATTGTTTCATCGAATCCTCCGTTCTGGAAAAGGCGGGGCGGGCCGGATCACTTGCGTGTTCCGTCCGCGGCGTAGCTGGCTAGAAAGGCGATCACGTTGGTGATCTCCTCGTCCTTGCGCAGGCCGGGAAAGGCCATCTTGTTGCCCGGCACGGTGGCCTTGGGGTCGGCGAGGAACGTGGCCAGGGCGGCCTCGTCCCAGACCAGGCCGCTCTCGCTCATCGCATCTGAGTAACGAAAGCCCTCGGCGGTGCCCGCCGCGCGCCCGACGACACCGTTCAGCACCGGACCGACGCGGTTCTTGGCCTTTTCGCCGACCTGATGGCAGGCCTTGCACTTGTTGAAGACCTTTTCCCCGGCGGCGGCATCGCCCGCCATCGCCGGTTCCGCGCCGAACGAGAGCGTGGCGAGAAGAAGAGTGGTCGTGATGGGCAGTCTGGTCATGGCGCCTCCGGTCCTTTTGTTCTGCCGGGGCGCGCGGCTGACCGCTCGGATGGGACAGCCCCGCTCCTGGCTTTGATCGGAGCCTAGCTGCGCGCAACCGCACGGTTGTTGCGGGCGCTGTGACGGAATGCGAAAAGTTGTGACGAAGTTTGACGGACGTCTCTGAGGTGCTCAGGCGGCGCGGCGCGCGTCGAGCATGCGGCGCACATGGCGCGCCAGTTCCACCGGGTCGAGCGGCTTGGCCAGCACCTCGGTCGGCCCTCCGGGAAGGGCGACGCCGGTGGGGTTGAACCCGGTGCACAGGATCACCGGGAGATCGGGGCGCGTTTCGCGCATGGTGCGGGCCATCTCGATCCCGTTCATTTCCGGCATGACCACGTCCGAAATCAGCAGGCTGTGACGCAGCGGGGCCATGCCGAACCGCTCCAGCGCGATGCGCGGCGAGGTATAGGCCTCGACCTGATAACCCATCCGCATGAGGCCCCGACGCAGGGTCGCCGCCACCTCGGTTTGATCGTCGACGATCATGAGGCTCTCGTGGCCGCGCTCCGGCGCGGGGGCGGCGGTCTCTCGTGCAGTCCCCACGGCAGCACCCGGTAACAGAAGCCGAAACAGTGTGCCGCGGCCCGGCGCAGTCTCGACCGAGATCCGCCCGCCCATATCCTCCACCAGCCCCTGGACAACTGACAGGCCTAGCCCGGTGCCCTTGCCGAGCGGCTTGGTGGTGTAAAAGGCATCAAAGATGCGCGCGGCGGTGTCCTCGGACATGCCCGGCCCGTCATCCTCGACCGTCAGTTCCACCCAGCCCTCGGCACGTGCGGCCAGACCGTCAGGTATGTCATCAAGGGCGCGCGCGGAAATACGTATCTGCCCTTTGGCATCGCCGATGGCCTCGGCGGCATTGGCAGTCAGGTTCATCAGGATCTGGTGCAAGTGGGTCGGATCGGCCAGCACGGTGACGGGCGTGCAGTCACGCACGCCCTCGATGCGGATCGTCGGCGGGATGGCGGCGCGCATCAGGCGATTGACCTCGGAAATCGCAGTGCAGAGATCGGTCGGCTCCGGCGTCCCCGGCTCGCGTCGCGCGAAGCCCAGAAGCTGACGCACCAATGCCTGTGCGCGCCGCGCGGCGATGTCGATCTGCTCCACCTCCTCGGCCAGGTCGCTGCCCGGCGCGGCATCAAGTGACGCCAGATGCGCCGAGCCGAGGATGGATGTCAGGATATTGTTGAAATCATGCGCGATCCCGCCCGCCAGAAGGCCGACCGCCTCGATTTTCTGCGCGCGCGCCACCTGCTCGCGGGCCTGCCGCTTTTCGGTGACATCCTCGCCGATTCCCAGGTAGCTGTGAATGGTGCCATCCTCGGCACGCAGCGGCAGGATCGTGCTGTCGATCCAGTGGCTGCCGCCCTCGCGGTCGAGATTGCGCAACACCCCGCGCCAGACGTCACCCCTCTCCAGCGTGGCGCGCAGATCGGCGTAGGTCTCCTCGGACATTTTGTCCGATTGCAGGAATCTCGGCGTGTGACCGATGACCTCGTCACGCGACCAGCCAGACAACTCCTCGAATCGCCGGTTGGCATACTGAATTCGGCCAAGCGTATCCGTAATGAGGATCGTCGCAGGGCTCTGCTCCACCGCCTGCGCCAGCCGCTGCTCGGAACGCTGCAGCGCGCGGCGACGCTCAAGCTCCTCGGTCAGCCTGGCATTGGCACCGCGCATGTCCCGGATCAGCAACGCAATCAGAAACGCAATGCTCAGCGTCGCCGCCACCAGCAGGACCATCGCCAGAAACCCGTAGCCGATCAGCGTCTCGCCCCGCATCACGGCCGCGATAATGCGTTCGGTGCTACGCGCCCGGCTGTCCATCCACAGCATTTCCAGATTGCGCAGCGCCAGGATCGCCTCGGTATCGTCGACCTTGACCAGACGGTCGGTGCGTTCGGCCGGCCAATTGCCCGCCATCGCGCGATCCGCGATTTCGATTTTCCCGCGATATTCTTCGATGGTTTCCTTTATGGTTTCCAGCGCGCGGCGCTCGGCCTCGGGCAGCGGCTCGGACAGGTAACTGGCCATAACCGCGTCAAACTGCGTGAGTTGATCCATCATCCGCGTGCGATAGCTCTCGTCCTTGCGGATGACGTAGTTCTTGAAATTGTGGATGATCCCGCCATAGCCGAGATAGCCGCGCAGGGAGCTGATCCAGACCCCTTTTTTCTCCGGGTCCTCGGCGTAATCCTTCCAGCTCTCCGCGATATCGGTGAATTGCGCGCGGGTCTGTGCGCCGAGGTATAGCCCGGTCGCGACGGTCACCAGCACCAGGAGCGCGGCGGCCATGGCGAGCTTGTAGGTGCGTTTGATCGAGGTCATGTCGGCCCTTTCAGACTCCCGCTACAATCGCGCCATTGCCATGCCGTGGCAAGATTTTGTGCGGGGATGCACCTGAGATGACCGAGCGGATACTTGTCGTGGATGACGACCGTCAGATGACGGGTTTCCTGGATCGATTCCTGACCAAGCAGGGCTTTGACGTGCATTGCGTCGGGTCGGCTACACGCATGGGGCTTGCCATGGAGCACGGCGAGTATGACCTCGTCCTGCTCGACGTGGGCCTGCCCGATATCGACGGTTTCGAGGTGACTCGGGAATTGCGCCGCTCCTCACGCCTGCCGATCATCCTGCTCACCGCGCGCGAGGACGTGTTCGACAAGATCATTGGTTTGGAGCTGGGCGCGGATGACTATGTCTCCAAGCCGTTCGAGCCGCGCGAGCTTCTGGCACGGGTGCGTTCGGTGCTGCGCCGCTCGAAAACCATGGGCACCAGTCACGAGGCGCTGCCGGAAGTTCGCGTGTTGCGGTTCATGGGGTTCGTGCTCGATCTGCCGAAACGGCAACTTTCTGGGCCTGACGAGCGGGAGGTGGCACTGACGGGAATGGAGTTCAACCTGCTCAAGGTCTTGGCGGAGAATGCTGGCGACGTGGTCAGCCGCGACAAGATTATGCAGACGATCTACGGCCACGCCATCACCGTGACCGACCGCGCGATAGACGCCCATATCGCCCGGCTACGCAAGAAGATCCTTTGCCCTGCCAGTGGGAATACACCAATCCGCACCGTGCATGGCGCAGGCTACAGCCTTGCCGCGCAGGTTTGTGCTGAGTAACCTGGCAACGCATCCTTGAAGTATTCGGATGCGTTTTTACGCCGATTCCATGTCGGACGCACGGGAGTTCATCGGCATCGACCGAAAGCGCGAGCTTGGGGAGCTTTGTTGTCGGCCTGCGGCACGGACAAGACCATGGCACAGAAACTAAACTCCCTTAGCCACAATGATCGCAATTGAGATAACGGTGTCGCCGATGCTTGATCTTTGCACCTACTGCCGGCCGTTCAGCCACCTTTCTGGCTCTCAGTTTAGACGTTCGTTACAGATAAAAATCGCGTTTTGGAGATGTTTGAAAAGTTTAAGTAACTGATTTTATTGAATATGAACGTTTAAATAAGTAAACGTAGCCGTCTCAAAAGCTGGCTGATGTAAAGGTTTTTGGGGTATTATTTGCTGCAAACATTTACATAGGTAAACGTCTTTGGGGCCGAATGTTTTTATATGTAAACGTCTGTGCGCGGCCATGTAAACATTCTTGCCGGTTCTCAGGACGATCAGCTGTCGACGGGTCTCCGGTTCAGATCCTGCCATATGGGAGCTTTGGATCGAGGATGGTGATGGCGCCATATCGCATCCCCATGGCCCAATCTCGATTTCTCTAGGACTTCACATTCGTGCCGGGATCCGCCGCGACGCGTCTTGATAAAAAGCGAGCCATTCCTATCCCCGGCGGACACGTGGCCCGTCTCTCGGTATGAAAGAGGTATTCGATCTCACCGGCAGCCGCAGGCCAAGGATCGTCGATCTGCTCAAGGAAGGCAGACTGACGGTAAATTCAGGTGGCATACTTAGCGCGACGTAGAAATGGCGACCGGACTTCGGCATTGTCGTTGACCACAGGCCAGTTTCGCGCAGACGCGTCTCGTGATCGAAAGAGGCGTCTCAAACGCCATAAGGGAGGAAACTCGCCTTTCTTGCTCGATTATCCGGGCCCACTGATTCCCCACGCCTGAAATTCTAGCTATCTCAGATTCATGGATATCGTTCTCGTCACCACAGTCATCGCATCCCTGTTCCTCGTAATCGGCGCGGCGGAGCCGCTGGCCGCTCGCCTTCGTCTGCCCTACAGCGTGATCCTTGCCGTGCTTGGCGTGCTGATCGGCGCAGGCGCGATCTTCTTCCTGCGGACGGAGTTGACCGACGCGCTAAACCCGGTGGCGGAGGCGATCCTTGGGCTGCCGATCCGGTCCAACGTCTTCCTTTACGTCTTTCTGCCAACGCTGCTGTTCCAGGCGACGCTGGGGATGAACCTGCGCCGAATGCTGGACGACTGGGTGCCGATCGTCGTGCTCGCCGTCGTGGCGGTGGTCGTTGCAACGCTCAGCGTGGGATACGCCCTCTCGTGGGCGAGCGCGCTGCCGCTCGCGGCCTGCCTTCTCGTTGGCGCGATCGTTTCCACGACCGACCCATCCGCGGTGGTTACCATCTTCCGCTCGATCTCGGCGCCGCGCCGTCTCGCGCGGCTCATCGAGGGCGAGAGCCTCTTGAACGACGCCGCGGCCATTGCTCTCTTCGGCCTGTTCATGGGCTTCGTGATGCTGGGGATGCCCGATCCCGACCTCGGCGAGGCGCTGGCGCGGTTTCCAATCCTGATCGCCGGTGGCGCACTCACGGGCTGGCTGGCGGCGCGGGTGGCGGTCTGGGTCATGGCGCTCTTCTCGCGCCACGAGCTGGCGCAGATCTCGATCTCGGTCGCGCTGCCTTACCTCGCCTATGTCGGGGCGGAGCAGAGCGTTGGCGCATCGGGTGTCATCGCCGTGGTGGCCGCCGGGCTGACGCTGAACCTGACCGGGCCGGGGCGCCTGCCGCCGCAGGCCTGGGCGAACCTTCGCGACCTCTGGGATGTGCTGGCGCACTGGGCCGGGGCGCTGATCTTCATCCTCGCGGCACTGCTGATCCCGCGGCTGCTGGAGGAGGTGCGCATCGAGGATTTCGCGCTGGTCGGCGTGTTGATTCTCGCCGCCGTCGCTGCGCGGGCGGTGATCCTGTTTGGGCTCCTGCCGCTGCTGACCGCAATGAAGCTCTCGCCGGCCGTGGAGAGGCCCTACCGTGTCGCGATCCTCTGGGGCGGGCTTCGGGGTGCGGTGACTTTGGCGCTGGCTCTCGCGGTGACCGAAAGCTTCCGTGTGCCGGACGGCATCCAGCGTGTGGTAGGTATCCTCGCCACAGGTTTTACTCTCTTCACCCTGATCGTGCAGGGCACGACGCTCAGGTGGGTCATCGGCCGGCTCGGGTTCGACAGGCTCTCGCCCATCGACGAGGCGCTGTCGCGGCAGGTGGTCGCCGTCGCACTGCAGACCGTGCGCGAGGACGTGGCGCGCACCACCGAGAACTATGAACTGAGTCATGACACCGTGCGCTCGGAGGCCAAGCTCGCCGGTCAGCGGCTGGACGCGGCAGTGAAGGCGGCCGAGGAGAGCGCCGACATCCTCGACCGCGACCGGGTCACGCTGGGCCTGATCGCACTAGCGGGCCACGAACGCGACAGGATCCTTGCTCGCGTGCGGGAGCGGACGATCTCGGCGCGGATGGCCGAACAGGTGTTATCGAATGCAGACCGGCTGATCGAGGGCGCACGCAGCCAGGGACGCAGCGGCTATAACCGCGCCGCGCGTCGCAGCATCGCCTATGGCCGAACCTTCCGGGCCGCCGTGCTGCTGAATGGCCGGTTGGGTCTGTCCAAACCCTTGGCACGCATGACCGCCGACCGGTTCGAGCTCTTGCTGTCACAGCGGCTGATCCTGCGCGATCTCGGCGCCTTCATCGACGGACGCATCCGGCGCATCCACGGAAAGCGCGTGGCGGAGCTGCTGCACGAGCTTCTCGTCCGGCGGGTTGAGATCGTGGAAACCGCGCTGAAGGGGCTGCGCCTGCAGTATCCGGGTTACGCCGAGAAACTCGAACGTCGCTTCATCCGGCGCACGGCCCTGCGGCTGGAGGAACGGGAATACACGACGATGCGCGAGGACGGACTGATCGGCGCCGAGGTCTACACCGCGCTCATGCAAGATCTCGACGCCCGTCGGGCAGCTGCCGAGGAACGTCCGCGCCTCGACATCGCACTCCAGCGTGTCGAGCTTGTAAGGCAGTTCCCGCTCTTTACGGACCTGGACGACGCGCGGATCAAGCGTCTCGGCCGCGCTCTCAAGACCCGTTACGTCAACGCAGGCGACGTGATCATGCGTAAGGATAGCGAGGCAAAGAACGTGTTCTTCATAGCCTCCGGCGCAGTAGAACTGGAAGCCGCCGGCCAGACTTGGCGACTCGGGCGCGGCGAGATGTTCGGGCAGATGGCGATCCTTATGAAGAAGGCGCGGCGCGCCGCGGTGCGCGCCATTACCCCCACGACGCTCCTCGTGCTCGACGAGGCGCGGTTCCGCCGGCTGCTAGACCGCAGTGCAGCCCTGCGGGACGCCGTGCGCGCGAGCGCCGAGAAGCGGGGGATCGCGCCGAAAGCCCTGTTCGAAGACAGGGGCGTCGAGCGCCCGACAAAGGACCGCGCTTCGGTGTGACCTCAGTCCAGCGTCGCGTAGAGCTCGATGACGTGACGCCACGTTGTTGCCTATGGAGGCTCGGCTGCGGCTTATAGAGACGCGCAACGTTGTTTCCCGCGGCCACGGCGCCTGTGAGCGCAGACGCTCTCCACGAGTCTCTCAGCGGCTGTGGCGAGCATGGCAGCGCCGACCACGCCGCTCGGTTGCATGAGGTGGGCACGATGGCGATCCTGGATACGCATACGACACACGCCGCTGTCACAAGACCATCATCGAGCGTGACGCCGTTCCGATCATCCCGATCCGCAAGAACGGACGCTTGTGGAAAGAGAAATGCCCTGCGGCACGCGCCAGAAACGAAACCCTGCGCGCACCGCGATATTACGGGCGGGCATTCTGGAAGCGATGGACTGGATATCATGCCCGCAGCAGGATCGAGGCGAGGATGCGCTGCCTGAAAGCCTTCAGCGAGCGCATCGCCGCAAGAGACCCCGACCGCCAGACTGCCGAAATCCACATCCGCATCGCCCTCATAAACCGCTTCTCGGCGCTCGGCACCGCCGACATCGTCCGCATGGCATGACATCAGCGGGGAAAGGGGCAATCACGCCTCAGGCGTGAGTTCTGCAACAATGCCATTCGTTGCGCGAGAACCTGTCGTCTGGAAATCGGGTTCGGAAGGCATGTGCACCGTTCAGTATCTACGACATTGAGGATCCCGAGGATGTCAGGCATGCGCCCGTCTCAGTGGTATACGATATGAGCATTTCGGCAGACAGTCTTTGGCCGCATAGTCATGGTATAGGAGGTTCCGGGAACACGACGTCGGTAGCACCAGAAGGCATCCCCGTATCACGATTTCGATTTTCCTAGGACTTCACATTCGTGCCGGGATCCGGCGGGCTACCTATCAATAAGAATCAAGCCATTCCTATCCCCGGGCCGGATCTTTTACTTACCCGGCCGACACGCCTTGAACGTGATCGGTCTTGCGCCTGCGCGACAATGACCTTTTCGAGCCTCCTTGCGAATTTACGTTTCTTTGCTCAGCCTGAACCCACCACCGAAAAAGAGAATCCAGGCACCATTGCGTATCGGTCCGGATTGAGGCCCAGCTTTACTTGGCCTTGCGGCCGCGTGCCGGGGAGAAGCCGAAGCGCATCCGAAAACTCTTCGAAAAGACCATGGGCGAAGTAAATCCTGATGCGACAGAGATCTCTGACACGCTCAGGTCGGTCTCACGCAGGAGCCCGCGCGCGTGGTCCAGGCGCAGATCGCGATAAAAGCGATACGGCGTTTGCTGCAGATATTTCGTGAACAGGCGCTCGAGCTGCCTGCGTGAGCAACCGACCGCCTCGGCCAGTTCCTCCATGCTCACCGGTGTTTCGATATTCGCCTGCATTACCTTGATCGCGCCAACGAGCAGCGGATTACGGCTGTTGAGCGCATTGCTGATCGAGGCGCGCTGTGGCGCTCTATCTGCCCGGCGTTGCGTGTGCAGGCACATGTCCGCAACGACATTGGCAAAACTCGGGCCATAATCCGCCTCGATCCATTCCAGCATCATGTCCGTGGCACCGACACCGCCACCGCAGGTGAAGACTCCGCCGTCGATCTCGTAGGCATTTTCGGTCACCTCGATCTCGGGGAACGTCTCGCGAAAGGCGGGCTGGTTTTCCCAGTGGAGGGTCGCCCGACGCCCGGCGAGAAGCCCGGCCTGTGCAAGCGCGATCGTGCCGGTGCAGATGCCGCCCACGCGACCGCCAAAGCGGGAATGCTGACGCAGGAGGGACAGCAGCTTCTTGCTCGCGCTCCCCGACCGAACGGTCCCGCCGCAAACGACGAGATCAGTCTCGCGCGTGGCAGGGCCAAGCGGTTCATCGACGTTCACGGACATGCCGCAGGAGCTGACCACCGGCTCGCCGGCTGCAGAGGTCACCGTCCAACGGTAGAGCGGCAGTTGCGCCAATTGGTTGGCGATGCGCAACGGATCGAGCGCGGCGCTGAACGCCAGAAGCGTGAAATCCGGTAAAAGGTGAAACGCGAAATGCCGTGCCGGCTTGGTTGTTTCGATGGCAAAGAACGCCGCCCCTTTCGGCACGATCGGCTCTCGCTGAGCCCGACTTTCATTCTCCCGGCAGAACATGACTGCTGTCTGGCTCCCAATGCAGGATCAGATGGCCGCCTGCTTGAAGATCAATGGACTGCAGTTCATCATGGCTTTTCTGCACCTTCAACTCCTCACCGGTCTCGGATTCGAGAAAGATCATGACCGTGCCGCCAGTGAACTCCTCCCCGACGATCCGGGCGCGCAAACCACGCGCGTTTGAGTCGATAGGGCTGATTTGCATTTTTTCAGCGCCCACTGTGAATGTAACCATGTCACCAACCGCCTTCTCAGGCGCATTCGAGGCATTCACAGTAAAGAGGCCGTGCTGCGTCTCGACTTGCCATCTTTCGCCGGATTTCTCCGCAAGTCGGCCAGAAAAGATATTTGCCGAGCCAAGGAATTCGGCCACGAACCGGTTGCGAGGCGCATGGTAGATTTCCCGCGGCGTCCCGATCTGTTCGATCTTGCCACGGCTCATGATCACCACCCGGTCGGCCATCGAAAACGCCTCGGACATGGAATGAGTCACGTAGACGAAGGTAATACCCAATTCCTTCTGCAGGTTGGAGAGCACCGCCTGCATGCGCACCTTGAGGTGCGCATCAAGTGCCGAAAGCGGCTCGTCAAGAAGCAGGATCTTGGGCTCTGTCACCAGCGCGCGCGCAAGCGCCACGCGCTGCCGTTGCCCACCCGAGAGCTGCGCGATGTTGCGGTCCGCGAATTCCAGAATGTCCATCCGATCCAGCCATTTGCGCGCGCGTTCATGCCGCTCGGCGCGGCCCACGCCGCGCATCTTGAGGCCGAATTCCACGTTTTCCTGGACGCTCAGAAACGGAAACAGCGCGAGGCTCTGCCAGACCATCGGCGTGTCGCGCGCCCAGGTGGCCTTGCCATTTACGCGCTCCCCATCGACATGGATGCTGCCCTCAGTCGGATTTTCTAGCCCCGCGAGCATCCTGAGTGTCGTGGTCTTGCCACAGCCCGAAGACCCCATGATCGCAAGGAACTCGCCGCGCCCGATCTCGAAATCCGCCCTTTCGACAGCGGTGAACTGCCCGAACCTCTTGACCACGCCTTCCAGCCTGACGATCGCCTCCGATTGAATGATTGTCTGCATGTTCATAACTTGTCCCTTGATGCTCGGCGCAAGAGCAGCTGCGCCAGGATGATGAGGGTGATCGAGCTGAGAAAGGCGAGCGATCCGATGGCGTTGATGCGCGGGCTAACCTGCCCCTGCAGGAAGCCCAGGATTTTCACTGGCAGCGTTTCATCGAGTCCCGAGACGAACCAAGCCACTGCGAATTCGTCGAACGATACCGCCATGGTGATGAAAAGAGCAGCGAGGATCGCGGGCTTGGTGAAGGGAATGATGACATGGCGCAACGTCGCCCATTCGTTTCCGCCCAGGTTCCACGACGCGGCTTCCAGCTCCGGGTCCATCTGCGAGAGGCGCAGGCGGATGATGGCCATGGCAAAGGGGCTGCACATGACACCATGTGCGATGACGATTGAAATCGTGCTTCCCGACAGGCTGACCCGCGAAAGAAACGCCAACATCGCCAGCCCCATGATCACTACCGGGATCGTGGGAGGCAGCAGCGCCAGCGCAAGATAGACGTTCTTACCAAGAAACTTGTAGCGAAAATCAGTATATGCCCCGCCAAAACCAAGCGTCGTGGCGATGATCGCGACCGTTAGCCCAACGCTGACGGTATTGAAAAACCCGGTCCAGACGAATGGGTCTTCCCATATCAACCGATACCATTCGGTCGAAAAATGCCCAAGTGGCAGAGACGGAAATCGGTCTGAGTTGAGCGAAAAGACAAAGCTACCCAGGATCGGTGCGAAGATGAAAAGCACGCAGGCTGCGATATGCAGTTTGAGCGCCGCGTTGATCAGGCGGTTGCTGTTACCGGTCATTTCCCGCGCTCCTTGTAGGCATAGGCGATGGCGGCGAAGGCCACGGTAAGCAGCGTGCCGATCATCATCAGCGCCACCACCGCGGCGCGCGGCCATTGCTGCCCAGACTTGGTGATGTCCGTGATCATGATCGACAGCGTCGGTGGGTTGCCTCCACCGAGGTATAGCGGGCTCACGAAATCCCCGAACGATAGGATAAAGGCGAAGAGCGCAGCAACCACGAGCCCGACCTTTGCCGAAGGCACAATCACTGACACAACCGTGCGCAGGCGCCCGCAGCGAAGATTGTGCGCCGCCTCGACGAGATCACGGTTGACGAAGTTCAGGCTGAATATCTGCAGCAGGATCACCAGCGGCAAGCAGAGCGTGACCATGCCTACCAGTGTGCCGAAAGTGGTGTTGAGCATGCCGACGGGTCCCAGGCCCAGCATCCCAAGCGCTGCGTTGACGATCCCGGCATCGGACAGGAATACCTGCAGCGAATAGATGCGCACGAGATAGCTGGTAAAGAACGGGATGATCAGCACGAAGATCAGCCATTGCTTTGCCCGGTCAGACAGCTTGAATGAAATCGCATAGGCGGCGGGAAAGGCGATTAGGCTGGTGAGCGCCGCGCTCGCCGTGGCCAGCATGGCTGTGCGCGCATAGGCATCCCAGAACGTGTTTCGCGTCAGAATGCGCTCCCAGTTGGCGAAATTCAGATCTGGCATCATCTGGAAATTGCGGACGGTCCAGAAGCTGATCGCCACGAGAAAGAGCAGGGGAAAGGCGAAGAAGGTCAATTGCCACAAGAGCAGCGGTAGGGCCATGGCGAGCGAGAACAGACTGGGGCGGGATCGGGTCATGAGATCAGCTTTCACTGCGGTCGCGGGATGGCGCTGCCGGAGACCGGGGAGAAGAGACCCCGGCAGCGCGCGCATCAGGCCGCCTTATAGTCGGACCAGAAGTCGTTCCACTCCTCAAGGCTCTGCCGGATGGGCAGCTGACGATACTGGATGCGCCCTTCGCGGATCATGTCAATGGCGTTGTATTCGCCCAGCACCATGTTCTGCCGCCGCGCCTCGGCGGGGTTCTCGGCGTTAAGCATCTCCCAGCCCTTGCGGCTTGGGATGAGCGCCGGATAGGCCGCCATGTCGGCAGATTTCGCCTGTCCCTCGGGCGAGGTGATCCACTGGATCCACTTGCGGGCCATCTCGTAGTTGCCCGTGCCCTTGCCGATCGAGAAGGACTCTGTCCATTGCAATCCGCCCTCCTCGGGAATGGTGGTGCGCACCGGGGCGCCGTTTTTCTCCAGCACGCCGGTGATCCAGTCGCCGATCCCTGCAAAGGCCAGCATCTGCCCGTCATTGAGCGAGGAGAACGTGCCACCATAGTCGAAAAACCCGCCGACCTGGCCGCGCAGCGCCATCGTCGCCTCCTGCACCCTGTCCCAATCGTCCTCGTCAATGTCATAGGGAGCGGCATTGCCTACCGCGAGGCTCATCTGGCCGAGGTTGGGCAGGTGCCAGTCGAAATGGCCCAGCTTGCCGGTCACGCGGCTGTCAGAAAACACCGAGTAACTGGCCGCGTCTTTCTCGCTCAGCACGTCGGTATTGTGCGCCACGCCGAGGAACCCGAAGCGTGTGATCACCGAATAGAGCGTGTTGCCCTGCCAGTGTCCGGGGAATTTCTGGAACTCGGGGTAGAAATCATCGAAGGTGTAATCGGCGGCGTCCAGCGCCTCGATATAGCCGGCGGCATTGAGTTGCTGCACGTATTCGGCATCCGACAGGATCACGTCATAGGTGCCCGGCGGCGATTGCGCGATCAGCCCCAGCATGTTGTCGCCGCCCGTGTAATACTTGGGCGTGAACTTGACGTTGTTAGCCTCTTCGAATTCACCGACGATATCGGGCTCGGCATGGCCATACCAGGCCAGCATCGATAGGTTGACGGTCTGTGCCGCCGCCCGGATCGACAGGAACGGCGTGGCCAGCGCCGCGCCCGCCGTCATCTTCAGGAGGCTGCGGCGGCTGGTGATTATCGGGCTGTGTGTCATTCTGGGGTCTCCCGTGTTGGTGTTCGGTTTTGTGTTTTCGTTCGGATCGGCTCACTCGGCCGCGACCCGGTCGCGGATATTGAATTCGTTGCGTAGGGCGTTGACGATCCCACGCGTGCAGACATCGAGCAGGATGTCGCCCTTTTCCGCGGTGGCTTCCCTTGGTGAGGACAGCGTGCCGCTCGCGGGGGTCCAGTCCGGATGCGGCGGATAGACGTCGTAGGGCGGAAAGCTGGCAGGCGCGTGGTCGACGGCGCTTTCGAGGAACACGAGATCCGGATGCAGCCGCAGCATCAGTGAGGTTTCCAGCACGCCGCCATGCTCGATATCCCAGCCGAGAAAGCCGTCAGGATAAAGCTGCGCGATCGCCGCTTCATCCACGAAATCCCAGTAGGATAGAACCACGACCTTGGTGTCGTGAATGCCGGACCAGCCCAGCTCTCGCAGGGCCAAGTCGACCCCCTCGGCGATGAACCATGCGTTCTCGAAATGGCCGTTGACTATGCAGATCTGCCGGTTGCCTTGGTGCACGAATTCGCGGACCACGTCGCGCAGCGCATGCACGAGACTCATCCCGTCGAGGCTGGTTGTGCCTGGAAAGAAATTGCCGCCGCCGGATTTCTGCTGCGATTTGTAGCCATAGGTGAAGGGCGGCGCGACGAGTCCGCCGACCTCCTGCGCCACGCGGCGCGCGAATTCGGTGGGCAACAGCACGTCGACATGCATCGGCATGTGATGGCCGTGCTGCTCCATCGAGCCGAAGGGGATGAGAATCGGCACGCGCCCGCCGCGGGTGCGCCGCTGATACTCGGGCCATGGCAATTCTGCTGCAAAAACCGTGTCTTGTGCCATCTTGGTCCTCTCCCGATCTGGTCTGGAAGACCGTAGAACAGCTTGCGCTATGCTCAAAATTCATAGTAGCAATATGTGGATAAGGAATTTTAATCATGCGCCAGTTCGTTAACCTGCAAACCGATCTGATCCGAACCTTCGTCACCGTGGTGGATTTGGGCAACTATACCGAAACGGGCCAGGTCCTTGGCCGCACCCAGCCCGCGATTTCCCTGCAGATCAAGCGGCTGGAAGAGCTTGTCGGAGCCAAGCTGCTGCAGCACAAGGGAAAGGCGCTCGAGCTCACGCCGCAGGGGCACGCGCTCATCGGCTACGCGCGCGAGATGCTACGCCTCAACGACCGCGCCGTGGCCAACCTTCAGAAAGCGCGGTTCATGGGCGGACTGCGGGTGGGACTGCCCACGGACTATGCCATCAGCTATTTCCAGCGGATCATCGCGGATTTCGCCCATGCCAATGGCGATGTTAGCCTCGATATCCGCTGCGACTGGAGCCGCAACATCCTGAGCCAGCTTCACGTGGACGAGCTGGACCTCGCCATCGCCATCACCGACACGATGCCCGCGCCTTATGTCTCGCTCTACTGGTCCGAACGCCCGTTCTGGGTGTGCGGGCGCGATTACCGCTTCAGTCTAGACAAGCCCGTGCAGATCATCGCCCATCCCGAGCAGTGCTTCTACCGCAAGCGCATGATCGACGCGCTCAACACCGAGGGGCGGGAATGGCGCATCTGTTTCGAGAGCCCGGGCATCACCGCGCTGCAGAACGCCGTGCTCGACGGTATGGGGGTGACCGCCCTGACCAAGAAGACGCTACTTCCCGGCATGCGCGTGCTCTCGCCCAAGGAGGGCTTTCCGCCGCTGGCCAACCTGCATGTCGGACTGTTCTACAAGCATATCAAGGCGTCCGATGCGGCGCTCAAGCTGATCGAACAGATCACCGAAGGCGTCAGCGCCTTTCGCAAACCGACCTTGGCGCGCGGTTGACACTGCATTTGCCTTTCTTATTCAAAAATCAATCCTATTAATTATGTTTCTCAGGGCTTTGCTGCTAGCGGATATGTATCCAAGACAGCGAGGAGACCCCCTGAAATGCTTGACGACATGCTGCACGTGACCGAGTGGCACAACGGAGAAAAAGAATTTTCGCCGTTCTCCGACAATGAAATGGCCCGTCGCCAGAACGAACTGCGCGGCTGGATGGCCCAGAACGACGTCGATGCCGCGCTCCTGACCTCCTACCATTGCATCAATTATTATTCGGGGTGGCTCTACTGCTATTTTGGGCGCAAATACGGAATGGTCATCGACCAGAAGAATGCGACCACCATCTCGGCCGGCATAGACGGCGGCCAGCCGTGGCGGCGGAGCTTCGGCAGCAACGTCACCTATACCGACTGGCGTCGTGACAATTTCTACCGCGCGGTGCAGGGCCTGACAAAGGAGGCGCGTCGCATAGGGATCGAGTTCGATCATGTCTCCCTCGAATACCGCAATCTACTTCAGGATGCGCTGCCTGGTGTTGAGTTCGTCGATGTGAGCGGGCCATCGATGTGGATGCGGACCATCAAGTCTGACGAGGAGATCAAGCTCATCCGCGAGGGCGCGCGGGTGGCCGATGTGGGTGGCTACGCCGTGGCGGGCGCGGTGCGCGCGGGCGTGCCCGAGCACGAGGTCGCGATCGCCGGCACCAACGCCATGATCCGCGAGATCGCCAAGTCCTTCCCCTTCGTCGAGTTGATGGACACGTGGACATGGTTCCAGTCGGGCATCAACACCGATGGCGCGCACAACCCGGTGACCAACCGCGTCGTGCAGTCGGGCGATATCCTCAGCCTGAACACCTTCCCGATGATCTTCGGCTATTATACCGCGCTCGAACGCACGCTTTTCTGCGACAGCGTTGATGATGCGGGCCTCGACATCTGGGAGAAAAACGTGGCCGTGCACCGCCGCGGGCTGGAGTTGATGAAGCCCGGCGCGCGCTGCATGGATATCGCGATCGAGCTCAACGAGATGTATCGCGAATGGGACCTGCTGAAATACCGCTCCTTCGGCTACGGCCACAGCTTTGGCGTGCTCAGCCATTACTACGGCCGCGAGGCAGGCGTGGAGTTGCGCGAGGACATCGAGACGGTTCTGAAGCCCGGCATGGTCGTGTCGATGGAGCCGATGGTCATGATCCCCGAAGGACAGCCGGGTGCCGGCGGCTACCGCGAGCACGACATTCTCGTGATCGGTGAGGACGGGGCCGAGAACATCACCGGATTTCCCTTCGGTCCTGACCACAACGTGGTCGGCGGCAACTAACGCCCGTCATGGTGAAGCAAGCCACTATACTCGTTGCGGCAGCCAGCGTCTTCCTGACGCTGGTTGTCGTATTAACGAACAGCTTTGCCAATGAGCCAGCACGCGAACACTGGCACGCGGCGGCAGCAAAGCCGGTTGCTCTGCTCATGGCATCCAGAGCAGGTTTTTGAGACGTTTCGCAACGCGAGGCTTCCCCTGACCGCCAGTGAACTTTAGCTTAGCCGCGACCAGCACCCGATTGGTATGTATGCCGAGAGCATTGGTCACGGTCTGTGCCTAGGACTTCAGATTCGTGCCGGGACCCGGCGTGCTGTGTACTCACGGAGACCGAGCCATTCCTCATCCCCGGCGAAGCATTTTGGTTGCCTGACATGCGCTCGGAACGCTTGACCACGGTTGAATATTGCCTGGCAGACCGCGGCCGCCTCCCGATAGCGATGCCTGCAATTGGAACCGGAGGTTGACCCTGTCGTCCATGGCGTTACCCAAATTGGCTGAACAAATGCACCACCTTGATGCTGTCACACGGTGCTCGCTTGCAGGAGGGGATAGTGGCATCTTCGACAAACGGAGGCGCGCAAGTCGTTCGGGAGGCGAGCGCAAGACGTCTGGCGGCGAAGTCGGATCTCTTCGAGCACGGCAAGATTACCCCGGCGACGAAGGAATACAGCTTCATCCTGCGCCTCAACACGCTTGTTCATGCAGATTCGCAAGCATGGGCAGCTAACGTGCCGGCAAACCTCGAAGATGCGATCCGGGCCGAGAGGAAAGAGGCCAGACCGCAGGCCGAACTTGTTCTGTTCGGTCACTGGCTGCTGCTCGAAGGACGTCCCGGCCTGCAGAAGACATCGGGAAAAACGCCGGACTACAAGGAGATCCTGAAGGGTGTCGCGGCCTGTCTCTTCGGGCTCCGGTCGAGAGAGCGTCGCGCGCGAAACAAGGACAGCCTCGTTCGTGCCGTGTCAACAAACGTGGTGAACAGGAGTTCGCGGCCTCGCCCCAATACTCGCAAGCAAGACATCACCAAGCATGACCTTCGTGACTGGTGGATAAAATTGTTCGCCGAGAGCAGGAAGGCGTCAGATTTCGATGCGAAACTGAGATCGACGCGGCGCCTGTTACCCGCTTACCTTTCACATTTGAAATCAGGCACCGTGACCCATGGCAGCAAGAGCGTCACGAAATCACCCGAGATCCACGCCGTGCTCGATGCGATTTCCGGGGAGAAGGACATCCAGCCCGCGCGACACCATGTTCAGCCTTCACCAGTTCCTGCGAAAACCGCACCGTTTTCGATACCACTTTCCTATTCGTCCCCGGCAGAGAAAATCGAATACCGAGCGCTGTCGGGGAAAGATGTTCCTGATACGAAACTCGAATACCGCTGCTTGCCCGTTTCGCCAACATCTCGAAGCGGCAAGACGCGCCCTGATCGTTCCGGAAGGATTGTGCTCGCGCCGGATGCCGCCATTCGAGGGAATTACAAGGTCGAGGCGCTTGTCGACAGGATTGCGATCCTCGTCGATACGAAGTCCCAGGTTCACTGGGAGGATCTGCAAAAGACGATAGAGAAAGTGACGGGTATCAAGGTCTTTGTGCAGGATCTGACACATCCCCAGAAAGACAAGTTCAAGTGGGGCGCAGCGTTACCTGCTCCCGATATGAACAAACGCAGCGGCTTTCATTTCGCGATCCTGATACAGACGCCCATGCCGACCATGCTGGGCAAGATCATGAACGTAATCCGGGAGGATAGCGGCATCGTCGGTAACGTGACGCTTCACCTGATCGAGGTAGCCGTGGATTTTTATCCCAAGACCGCCGATCAGGCGCATCGCATCCTGCTCCGTGAACGGATGGTCGGCCTGCTGCAGCGACATCACTGGGTGCCACATTATCTTCTCGTGCGGCCTGAAGTGGAAACGCCGTGCCATGTAGATGCGCGCCAGCAATTTCGCGACCGCAAGAAATCTGGAACGAAGATACGCTACCTTTTCCCTCACAAGAAGCCTGGCGCGACCATGCCGGATCACATGATCGAGGATTCGAAAGTCAGGGATCGCATTCTGACCGAGAAGCCTGGAGAAGTGCTGCATCTCAATTCCACCGTCGCAAAAGGTGCGAAGAACGCATCTGTGCACGTCACGATCCAGCATAAGATCGCGGATCAAAGGAATCCCGTCAGCGGCACCAAGAAGGTGCTCCCGGACGACGAGCGCCGTGCACGCGTCGAAGTCACGCTTTCCGGGGCGGATATACTCGAGGAGCGCCACCTCGTCACGATCAACGATCTCGATCAGGTCTCGTTCAAGAAGCTGACGAGGCCGTTCTTGTCTTTCCGGCTGGGCACCGTAGCGGCCTGGCAGCACCTACTTGATGACGCTGAGGCCCAGATGCGAACGCGCGGCGTCTATGGCCTGGAGCTCAGGGAGCGCGCGGGGGAGCTTGAAGCGAGGGAAAGAAGACTTAAAGCAGGAGAGAAACTACCACGCAATATAGATAGAGAAGGGCAGGGGCTCGACGCGTGGCAGGAGCTCAACGAGGTGACCGCTGACGCTCTGGATATGCTTGGCCGCCGCTGGCGCGGCTTCTCGTGGAGTTGAGTCCGGTGATCGTCTGGTCTCGTTCCAAGAGCGACGGCATAGAGTCGCCTCAGAAAGTAGATTGTCACGGCTGGTGCAAGGGCTGTCTCTTGAGGTTGCGAAGCTAGAAAGAGGGGGGCTGTCTGTCTGCGTGGTTCTTCTTCCCTACTTGCCTTCTTGTCTCCATGGAGGGGGAAGGAGGGTTACCCCAGTTAGGAGGGCAGGACGTCGTGTGTGCGACGCGCGTTCTACCGACAGAAGCCATAAATTCAGCACTTACTGATGCTACACAGGTGATCGTGCGCTTCGGATCCGGCATTCAGGACTCGGCATATTCGAGAAATAGACGTCATGGTTCGGGGGTTAAGAGCTAATTGAATTGTCCCGCCCAGAGGCATGCTGGCATCTCGCCAGGTGCTGCCGACGAGCCCCCTCAGAGCGCTTGAGGCGCTCACTGAGCCTTCTCGGCGCTGTTTCGGCTGCACAAGCCATGTGACAGGCACGGCGCTCCTGCGCGCTCTCACGGGCTCTGTAAGGAAGCTGCCTTGAATGACAGGTCACGGTCAGACACATCTTGTCGTGTGAAAGTTGGAAAATCGACCTGGCAAGTCGCCTCGCGCGATCTGCATCACGGGTGACCTGCCACGCCCTCAGAACTTCCTGCACACGCGCCTGAGCAGTTGCACGCGGCGAAGCGTCGGGCGCGGATCGCGGCCATCGCTGATCATCCGGAGGAACTCCACCCATGCGACCTCGTTGTCGGTTAGGTCTTCAGGGCCAAACCCGAGCCGACGTGTGCAGGAATACCGCTCCCTGGCAGATGTGCTGCTCTGGCTACTCATGCGCCTACTTCCCGAAGATCGCCCGGATCGCCGCGCGGCCGCGGCTGGTCATGCGCGGGTCGCTGTGATCCGAAGCCTCGCGGATCTCCTGCAGCCAGCCGAGCTCGTTGCCGGTGATCGGCGTGCCCATGATTTCCACGAGCGCATGCGCCGCCGTGTCGCCCTCCACCTGTTCGAGCGTCAGGCGCAACAGATAGGCTGGATCGCACTCAAGCGCGCGCGCCAGGCTCGGCACGCGATCGAGCGGCAGCTTGCTCGAGCCGTTCTTGATCATGGTGACCATGTTCTGGCTGACGAACCCGGCCTCGACGGCGATCTCGATCTGCGACTTCCGGGGCTTGAGCTCCATCACGCGCTTCTCGATGTATTTCGCGAGCCGGGTATCGGCATATGGCTTCTTGGGCATTTTCTTCCTCATTTCAAACCGTTGTCTCACAGCGTGTCAGCTGCGTGTTTTATTTATAGCAACGGCCTGACGGGGAACGGGCGGGGGTAGAATTAGTCTAACGGCACCATTTTGCTGATGGGGAAACATGGAAAAGGCGACACTGGCGAGGTAGGGCCGCCATCAGGTTCGAAACCAAAATGCAGTCCTGGCAACGTGGACTACTCGGACTGTTTGGACCGGCGGGACCTCTGGAATCGCGCAAATGGTAAGGCGAATTGAAAATTGTGGACCGCATGGACAACTTGGACCAGCCTGAGAATGCGTCGTTTCTCTGGCCTGAGTGGTCCGGCAGGTCCAAATGATCCTTTGAGCGGAGGGAGGCCGATCGTCGTTCCCGCATGGATGGAAGTGCAGGGGGCAAACAACCAGTTGTCGAAGATCATCGAAGGCGTCATGTTCTGCAAACATTCCGCTTAAACGCCGCTGCCAACCGTGCAGGCTCAAATCAACATGACGCTCCGGGCAATACCGGTTAGGATCCTCCCATGTCAGATGCTCTCAGGATCAGAAACGGAGAATTCGGGCGGGTCGCCCTTCTCGACATGGACAGGTCGCTCGTGCGCCATGCGCATCCGCATTGTCATGTGCTCCTGAAGGTCGATGGCGCGGACACCTCATTTCTAGTGGGCGACCGCGTAGCGCCCTTGACGGATGAGACAGCCGTTTTGATCAACGCCTGGACGCCGCATGCCTATGTGCACGATCCGTCGCGGCCACGCACCATCATCCTCGCGCTGTATATCGAACCGATCTGGCTAGCGGAGATGCGGTCAAATTGGGCGGCGAGCGGGGGCGGCGGTTTCTTTGGCCGTATCGTCGGGGAAAACACGCTGCAGATCCGCCGCATGACGATGGAACTGGCGGCGAGCATGGTGCATGCGCCTACTGCTGTAGATGAGCATGAGAACATGCTCGAGGACCTCATGATCACCGTGATCGAGCGGTTCACGGATTGGCGAAACGTCGGCGCAGGCCTGCGCAGTGCAGCGCGGACGAACGGGATCGACTGGCGTGTCGGCAAGGCCATTTCGACGATCCGGAAAGACCCCGGCGGGGTGGACAGCATTGACAGGCTTGCGGCCGAAACGGGGATGAGCCGCGCCAATTTCTTTCGCGTATTCGAGAAATCCACAGGGGTTTCCCCGAGGGTGTTTCTCAATGTCGTGCGGTTGGAGCAGGCGGTCAGTGCGACGGTTGACAGCGATGTGAGCTTCGGTGCGCTGTCCGACCGGCTCGGTTTCAGCACGCAGGCGCATTTCACCCGCTTCTTCCGGGATCATTCTGGAGTCACTCCGTCGAGTTTTCGCGCGATCTCCAGGATTGGGGACGTCTCGGATATCCTGCGAATTTGAGACTCGAGGGTAAATTACGCGACCCTAGGAAATCGTTTTCGATGCGAAGCCTACGTAACCTCTTCTCCGAGGGGCATGAATTGCCAGGAGAGGAGAGGCCTTTATGGCCAGCGAGAGCGCAGACATCGCGGCGGTCGGGGCAGAACGGGTCGAGGATGCGGCTCTCCTGACCGGTTGCGGACGGTTCATTGATGACCTGCCGGTGCCGACGATGTGCGTGCACGCGGCCATCCTGCGCAGCCCGCATGCCCATGCCAGCCTCCGGTCGGTCGACACATCCGTTGCGCGCGCTATGCCCGGTGTGCGTGCCATTATTACCGGAGACGATTATGCCAGCATCGCCGCGCCGCTCATGGTTGGGGTGAAAATCCCGATAGAGTGCTGGCCAATAGCGCGCGACAAGGTGCGCTACTCCGGAGAGCCGGTGGCGGTGGTGCTGGCCGACAATCGATATCTTGCCGAGGACGCGCTGGACCGGATCGTTGTGGAATACGACAGGTTGGAGCCGGTGCTTGATCCATTGGCCGCCCTGAATGCTGATGCGCCACAGCTTCACGCCGGGCTTTCCGGGAATCTAGGGGCGGACCGTTCCTTTCGCTATGGCGATCCGGAAAGCACCTTTGATACGGCGGAACGGACAGTCGACATCACGATCCGCTATCCACGCAATTCGTGCACGCCGATTGAGACCTACGGCTTGGTGGCCGAATGGGATCCGCATGGCGAGGCCTATGACGTGCTGGCGAATTTCCAGGGGCCATTCTCGATCCACCCAGTGATTGCGCGCGCGCTGAACGTGCCGGGCAACCGACTGCGCCTGCGCACGCCTGAGGATTCGGGCGGCAGCTTCGGCGTCAAGCAGGGGGTGTTTCCCTATATGGTCCTTATGGCCGCATGTGCGCGGCTGGCCGGCCGGCCAGTGAAATGGGTCGAGGACAGGCTGGAGCATCTGTCGGCCAGCGTCTCGGCCACCAACAGGGTGACCACCCTGCGCGCGGCGGTGACTGGCGAGGGGCGCGTCACGGCCCTCAATTGGGATCAGGTCGAGGATGTGGGTGCCTATCTCCGAGCGCCGGAACCGGCGACGCTCTACCGGATGCACGGTAACCTGTGCGGGGCCTATGACATCGCCAACCTGTCGGTGCGCAACCGCATAGTGATGACCAACAAGACGCCGACCGGTCTGAACCGCGGTTTTGGAGGCCCGCAGGTCTACTTCGCGTTGGAGCGATTGATGGCGCGGATCGCGCAGGAATTGTCACTCGATCCGGTCGAGGTAATCCGGCGCAACCTTATCGCCGCCGACGCCTTTCCATACCGGACCGCCAGCGGCGCCACCTATGATTCTGGCAATTACCAGTTAGCGTTGGAGACCGCGCTCGCGCAGGGTGGATATGATGCACTGCTTGAAGCCCGCGCCGCCGCCCGTGCCGAGGGGCGCCTCTACGGCATCGGGCTTGCGGCGGCGGTGGAGCCATCGGTATCGAACATGGGCTATTTGTCCACCGCCCTGACGCCGCAGGAACGTGCCAAGGCGGGGCCGAAGAACGGCGCGCAAAGTGCGGCAACCATTGCCATCGACCCGGTGGGCAGCGTCACGGTTCAGCTTGATTCCGTGCCGCAGGGGCAAGGCCATCGGACGGTCGCGGCCAAGGTGGTGGCGGATGTCTTCGGCCTTGAGCCCGCCCAGGTGCGTGTGCTCGCGGCGATGGATACCGCGCGCGACGCCTGGTCCATCGCGGCCGGGAACTATGCCAGCCGATTTGCCGGTGCCTCGGCGGGCGCGGTCAAGATCGCGGCGGACCGGTTGCGCGACCGGCTCGCCCGGATCGCCGCCGCACGGATCAATGCGCGGCCCGAGGATATCCGCTTCGATGGGGGCCGCGTGTTTGCGGCGGGCAACCCCGAGGCCGGGCTGGCGTTTGCGAGGGTCGCCTCCGCCGCGCATTGGGCACCTGCCACGCTGCCCGAAGGGATCGGCAACCCGGTGCGGGAAACCGCCATCTGGACGGCGCCGGAACTAACCGCGCCGACCGAGGCGGACGGGATCAATTCCTCGCTGTGCCATGCCTTCATATTTGACTTTTGCGGGGTGGAGATCGACCCGCTTTCCGGCGAGGCGCGCATCGATCGCTATGTGACGACACACGATTGCGGGACGATCCTGCATCCCGGCATGGTTGAAGGGCAGATTCGAGGGGCATTTGCCCACGGGGTCGGAGCCGCGCTCTACGAGGAATATGCCTATGACGACGCAGGGGCGTTCCTGGCCGGAACATTTGCCGATTACCCGGTGCCGACGGTTCATGAGATTCCAGAGCTCGACGTCCTGCACATCTGCACGCCCTCGCCTCTGACGCCGCTTGGGGCCAAGGGTGTGGGCGAGGGAAATTGCATGTCTACGCCCGTTTGCATCGCGAATGCCGTTGGCGATGCGCTGGCACCGCTCAGCGGCTGGACCGACCTGGCGCTGCCGCTGACACCCGCGCGCCTTTCCGCGCATCTCGGGGATGAGCCAGCCGCGCCGGAAGACGTGGTCACCAGACCCAAAGCAGAGGGCCGCGGCCTGACCGGTGAGGGCGAGGCAAGGGTGGCGGCACCGCCGCAGGCGATCTGGGATATCCTGATGGATGCGGATCAGCTGGCGGCGATCATCCCCGGCGCGCATGATGTTCGCAAGTTGTCACCGACACGGTTTCTGGCCGATGTCACGTTGGGGGTCGGGCCGGTCAAGGGGCGTTACCGCGTCGAGGTCGCTCTCTCCGATCTCGACCTGCCGCATGGCGCGACCCTGTCGGGCAAGGCCAATGGCGCGCTCGGTTCTGGCGAGGGCACAGGATATGTCACGCTGACGGCCCAAGGCGACGGCGCAACGAAGATCACGTATTCCTACGAGGCGTCGCTCGGCGGCAAGGTCGCGTCGGTGGGCGGGCGCCTGCTGGACGGCGCGGCGCGCATCGTGATCGGGCAGTTCTTTGCGGCGCTTGGGCGCAAGGCTGGCGGCGCGTCGGCTGCAAACGGATTCAGGGCGCGCCTGAAAGCGCTGTTCGGGGGGGCGCGATGAAGCCGGCCCGGTTCGATTATGTCCGCGTCGACACGCTGGACGAAGCGGCAGACATTCTGGCGCAGAGCGGCGATGACGCACGCGTGCTTGCGGGCGGCCAATCGCTGATGGCGATGATGAACATGCGGCTCGCGCAACCCGCCGTGGTTGTCGATATCCTGCACGCGACGGGGCCGCGGAGTCCCGAGGTTGCCAGGGACCGCCTCCGCATCTCGGCTCTGGTGCGGCAGGAGGCACTCTCCACCCGTGCCAGCCTCGCGCACGAGGTGCCGCTGCTGGCGCAGGCTGCGCCGTGGATCGGCCATATCCAGACAAGGATGCGTGGCACGGTCTGCGGGTCGGTAGCCCATGCCGACCCTTCTGCGGAATTGCCTCTGGTTCTGGTCGCGCTGGACGGGCGGGTTCATCTGAAAAGCCGTCGCAAGCGCCGGACCGTGCCCGCGCGAGAGTTCTTTCTGGGCATGATGGTGACGGAAAAGTCCGATGACGAACTGATCGAGGCGGTGGACGTGCCCCTGACCCCTCCCGGCACCGGCACCGCCTTTCGCGAGGTCGGGCGGCGCAAGGGTGATTTCGCGATCGTGTCCTGCGCCACCGTGGTGCGGGGTTCCTTAACGCGCCTCGCCGTCGGTGGGGTGAACGACACGCCGGTCGTTGCCGATTGGGAGAACCTCGCCCCGGCCGATGTGGCCGAGGCGTTGAATGCCTTCGCCTGGTCGCTCGATACGCGCGACGACATGCACGCCTCGGCACGATACCGCCGTGATCTGGTGCGTCGCCTTGGAGAGACCACCATCAGGGAGGCCCGCTCATGCGCCGACTGAGTGCCGATGAAAACCACATGGTTCGCTTTCGTCTCAATGGCGAGTCGGTCGAGGGGCCGGCCGAGCCGCGCATGCTGTTAAGCGATTTCCTACGGCATGTCCTCGCCCGGACGGGCACCCATGTGGGCTGTGAACATGGCGTCTGCGGGGCCTGCACGATCCGGATCGACGGCATGATGGCACGCGCCTGCATGACGCTCGCGGTGCAGGTGGAGGGTTCAGACATCACCACGGTTGAAGGTCTGGCGCCCGAGCCAGGGCGGCTCTCGGTCCTTCAAGCAGCGTTTCGCAGACATCACGCGTTGCAATGCGGGTTCTGCACTGCGGGAATTCTGATGTCGCTCGACACGCTGTTGCAGGCCGAGCCCGAGGCGGACGCGGGGCGTATTCGCGAAGTGCTTTCAGGGCATCTGTGCCGATGCACCGGGTATCGCCAGATACTCGACGCCGCTGTCGAGGCGGCACGAGCCCTCAGGAAGGAGACGCAGAATGCTTGATCTTGGAAGATCACTGCTTGCCACCGTTTCGCGCGCGCCGGATGCGCTGTCGCTGGTGGATGGCGACACACGGCTGAGCTATGCGCAGCTCTACCGGTGCGTATCGGCGCTGGTGGCCGGTCTGGAAGACGCCGGGGTCCGGCACGGTGACCGGATCCTTACCGCGCTTCAGAACAACCGTGCGGCAGTCTGGCTCCACTGGGCGTGTCAGCTTGCGGGTGTGACGGTCGTTCCGGTTAACTGGCGCGCAACGGCCGAAGAGATCGACTTTTTCCTCGAGAACAGCGAGGCAAGCCTGGTGGTATGTGATGGCGCGAGCCGCGACGCCATTGCCACTTCCGCACGGGCGATGAATTTGCCGCGCTGGGTCTACGGCTGTGATCTCGACGGCGCTGTATGCGTCGAAGAGGTCGCGATGGGAAGCGCCCCGGACACGCCTGCGATGGCCGGTCCGGAGGATTGGTCGATCATGCTTTACACCTCGGGGACCACCGCGAGGCCCAAGGGCGTGCCGCGCCGCCACCGGGCAGAGCGCGCGGCGGCCGTTGCCCATGTGGCCCAGAACCTGATGCCGCGGGGCGACGCCACGCTCGGGGTCATGCCGCTCTATCACACGATGGGCGTGCGCTCGCTTCTCGCGATGCACCTGCTGGACGGCGCGTTTATCTGCCTGCCACGCTTCGATTCCGCATGGGCGCTGCGCCTTATCGAGAAGGAACGGATCGGGTCGCTTTACCTCGTGCCGACGTTGTATCACGACCTGCTCGATCACCCGGATTTTCCGGGCACCGATCTGAGCCATGTCAGACGTCTGGGATTCGCTGGTGCGTCGATGACCGACGGTCTGCTGAAGCGGGTCGGAGCGGCGTTCCGGCCGGACCTGTTGGTCAACCATTACGGGTCGTCGGAGGTCTATACGTTCTCGATCGACCAGAATGCCGCGGCCAAACCTGGCTCGGCAGGCAAGGCTGGCCTGAACCAGGACCTGCGCATCGTCGAGATGGGAAGCGGCGATCCAGAGCGCGTCGTTGCTGCTGGCGTTGAAGGAGAAATCATCGCCACGCTTGCAGGCGACGAGGCCTTCGAGGGTTATTGGCGCCGCCCAGAGGCGGATGCCAAGTCGTTGATCGACGGTTGGTATTTCACCGGCGATAGCGGACGTTTCGACGCCGATGGCGATCTGTTCGTCACCGGACGCGTCGACGACATGATCATCACCGGAGGAGAGAACGTCTCACCGGTTGAGGTCGAGAGCTGCCTGTCGATGCACGAGGGCGTTGTCGAATGTGCCGTGGTCGGCCTGCCGGATGAGCGGTGGGGCAAGATTGTCACGGCCTTCGTCAAGCGTCGTGGCGATGTCACGGCAGAGGCGCTCGACCGCTTTTGCCGCGCTTCGGATCTCGCCAGTTTCAAACGCCCGCGGCAGTTCGTTTTCGTCGCCGAACTTCCGAAATCCCCCGTGGGCAAGCTGCTCAGGCGGCATCTCGTCTCTGGCGACTATGCGCCAGAGCAATCCATTTCGAAGCAGACCGCCCGGTAACGGGCGAAAAGGAGACGCAATGACCCATCCCATTCCCGACCCCCGGTTGGACACCCTCGACGGATTCCGCGTTGAGACAGACCCTGCGGCGGAGCGCGGCGACATCATCCTCGACCGCCCGCCGATGAACGTCATCAACATGGGGCAGCGCGACCAGATTCGCGCCGCCTTCGAGGCGCTCGACCACGATGACCGCGTGCGGGTGATCGTGTTGCGCGCCGAAGGCGAGCATTTTTCCTCTGGCGGATACATCAAGGGGTTTCTCCAGGCGTCGCCGGAGCATGTCAGTCATCTGGCCGACAACGTCGCGGCCCCCTGGCGGGCGTCGAAGCCGGTGATCGCCGCGAACCAGGGCTATACCTTCGGGGTGGGATTCGAGATTTCGCTCGCCTGCGATTTCCGCATCGCGACCCAGTCCTGCCGCTACGCGCTTCCCGAACAGAAGCTGGGACAAATCCCCGGCTCCGGCGGGTCGGCGCGCCTGCAGGCGATCATCGGAATCGCGCGCACCAAGGATGTAGTCATGCGCTCGCGCCGGATCACCGGGCAGCAAGCCTATGACTGGGGTATTGCCACCGAGGTCGTCGAGGACAGCGAGCTTGCCGCGGCCACAGCACGCCTTGTGGACGAGCTGCGCGGCTTTTCACCGCTGGCGCAGCGAACCGCGAAGAAACTGATCAATGACAGCGAGAATGCAACGGTGGCCATCGGCATCGAGCTTGAAGGCCACGCATACAGCCGACTTCGCCAGTCAGACGATTTCGCCGAAGGCGTCAACGCCTTCCACGAAAAGCGCAAGCCGGAATTCTCCGGGCGCTGAGTGACATCTTGAAAAGGGAGGAAAGCATGATGTCTGTTAAGAAACTGTTTGCCGGAGTCGCCGTCGCGGCGCTGGCGGGAACCGCCGCATTGGCCCAGGAGGGACCGATCCGTATCGGTGTGGTCACGCCGATCTCGGGCACCTATGCAGGTATCGGCCAGCAGGTCAGCTGGGGCCTCGACATGGCTGCGGAGGAGATCAATGCCGCCGGTGGCATCGACGGTCGGCAGATCGAGTTGGTCTACGAGGACAGCGAGGCCAATCCGGCGGTCGCCGTGCAGAAGGCCGAGAAGCTCATGACCGCTTCGGATGTGGATTTTCTGACCGGCACGGTCAATTCCGGGGCCACACTGGCCGTCGGACAGGTTGCCGAACGAGCGGGCAAGCTGATCGCGACCACCGTTTCGTTTTCGGATGCCATCACGGGTTCGGGATGTTCGCCCAACGTGTTTCGGGTCAATGCCCGGGCCGGGCAGCAATCCGCCGCCCTTGCCGTCTGGCTGAAGCGCGAGCGTCCAGGCGCCAAGGTCTTTTATCTCGGGCCGGATTACGAGATGGGCCGCTCGACCGTCGCCGCCTTCCGGAAGAATGCCGAAAGTGTCGGGGCTGAAAGCACCGACGAGGTGTTCGCGCCATTGGATGCCAAGGACTACAGCCAGTATTTCGGCGGCATCCGCGCCGCGCGCCCCGATGTTCTCTACACCTCGGTGGCAGGCAATGACACGGTGCGCCTGTTCACCCAGCTAAAGGACTTCGGCCTGCTGGACGGGCTGACCGTTCTCGGTGCCTCAGGCACGGTTACCAGTCAGAATATCGGTGCCATTGGTGATGCGGCCGAGGGGTTCATCACCGGTGTGGGATATTCCACCGAGATCGACACGCCCGAGAACAAGGCCTTTGTTGAGGCGTTCAACGAGCGCAACGGGGTCGATCCCGACCTTTATGGCGCCGACAGCTACGGTTTGCTCTTCGCCTACAAGAAGGCGGTCGAGGCTGCGGGGTCCACGAATACCGATGCGGTGCGCACAGCGCTCGAAGGTCTGAGTTGGGAGACGCCGCAGGGTGTCAAGACAATCCGCGCGGGCGACCACCAGGCAATACAGCCGGTCTATGTCGTGGAGGTCAAGGATGGCGCGTTCACCATCGCCGATCGCATCGCCGGCGAGGACGCCATTGGCGAGGATGTCTGTGACCGCTTCTAGGCGGTCATGGAGAACGGAGATCCCAAATGATCGAATTCATCCAATTCGTTCTGGCACCGCAGATGCTCAACGGTCTGGCGCTCGGGATCTCCGTGATCCTCGTGGCGCTGGGCCTGACGATCATCTTTGGCCTGCTCGACGTCATCAACATGAGCCACGGCGAGTTCTATGCCATCGGGGCATTCGGTGCGCTGGCCTTGAGCGCGTTCGGCGTGAATTACTGGGTGCTGGTCGCGCTGGTTCCGGTGCTCATGATCCCGCTGGGGGTCGTCGCTGAACGCTATCTGGTGCGCCGCGTCTACGACGGGGCGGACCGGCACGTTTCGACACTGCTGCTGACCTACGGTCTGGCGCTCATCCTGGAGGACGTGCTCAAGATCATCTTCGGGCCGAACACGCATCGGCCCGAAAACCCGCTGCCCGGAGCGACCGAGTTTCTGGGCGTGTTCATTCCCACCTACCGTTTGTTCCTGATCGCGATCGGGATCGCAGTGATACTGGTCGTCGCCTTTGTCGTCTATCGCACGCGGCTGGGTGCGATGGTCCGCGCGGCATCGTTCGACCGCGACATGGCCGCTAGCCTTGGCGTGCGGGTCAGCTGGGTCTATTCAGGGGCCTTTGCATTCGGCGTTGCCCTGGCCGGTCTGGCCGGGGTGCTGCTGGCCCCTGTCTATTCCGTGTTTCCCACCATGGGGCGCGATTTCATACTGATCGCCTTCACCGTGGTGATCGTCGGCGGCATGGGTTCGATCTGGGGTGCAGTGATTGCCGGTATCGTGCTGACGCAGGTGCAGGCGATTTCCAGCCTGATCGTGTCGCCCGTCTGGTCCGAGCCGATCGTCTTCGGTGTCATGGTCGCCGTGCTGATGCTGCGGCCGCAGGGGCTCTTCGGGAGGATCGGACATGCTTGACCGTCTCGACATATCCATGCGCGCGAACCACGTCTTCTCGGGCATTCTGGCGCTCGCGGCGCTTATCTTCGGCGTGCTGGCGGCGGCATCGGGCGACGTGTTCTACCTTCGGCTGGCGACCGAGGCGCTGATTCTGGCAGGGCTGGCCCTGTCGGTGGATATTCTTCTGGGATTCGGCGGGCTTCTGTCGCTAGGTCAGGCGCTCTATTTCGGTGTGGGTGCCTATACCGCCGCGCTCGTGCTGCGTGACGTGCCGTCCTTCTGGCTTGCCCTTGGCGTCGCAGCTGGGGTTAGCCTGATTGCCGGGATCGTGGGCGGGCTGATCGCCAACCGCGTGCGTGGTGTCTACTTTGCGCTCATCACCTTCGGAATGGCGCAGGTCGTGGCAAAGGTCGTTTACAACACCCGCGAGCTTGGCGCTTCGGATGGGCTCATCGGAATACCGATCCTGGAAATTCCGCTGGGCTTCGTCACATTGTCCGCCGACAATGCACTCGGATTCTTCCTGCTGACGCTAAGCATCATCGCCATCCTATATTTCGTTGCCGCCTACATGCTCACCACGCCGTTCGGCAGGGTGATCATCGCTCTCAAGGCAAACGAAAAGCGTGTGCCGTTTCTTGGCTACTCGACATGGTGGCCGCGCATGGTGGCCTATGTTCTTGCCGCGATCATCGCCGGCGTCAGCGGCGCACTCTACCCGATGCTTAGGGGGTTCGTCTCGCCGGAGCTGATGTTTTTCTCCATGTCGGGCAATGCGCTGATCATGGTGATCGTCGGAGGTGCCGGGACCTTGGCTGGCGCGCTCTACGGTGCGGTGCTGCTGACCATGCTGAAATCGGTGATGGGAAGCATGACCGAACATCATCTGATCGCGATTGGGCTGATCTTCATAGGGGCCATCCTGTTTCTTCCAAAGGGCATTGTCGGTCTGTTCAAGCCGCTTGTCGAGCGCATGCTAGCGCCACGGACGGGCTCGGACAGTGCAGAAGACGAAGCCCCCTTCAGGAGCATGCTATGACTGATATTCTGCAAACCGAAGGACTCGGTATTTCCTTTGGAGGACTGAAGGCGGTATCGAACGTGGACCTTGCTGCAAAGGCAAACAATATCACGACCGTGATCGGCCCGAACGGCGCGGGAAAGACGACGCTCTTCAACCTGATCTCGGGGGCGTTGAAACCCGGATATGGCCGGGTTGTGATGGATGGGAGGGACGTGACCGGCCGATCTCCCGCCGAATTGCAGCACGTAGGGCTGGCTCGCTCGTTCCAGATCACCAACCTCTTCTTCGAAATGACAGTGCGAGAGAACCTGCGCCTTGCGGCACAGCGGCTGGAACCAGTGCGTCACATGCTTTGGCCGCCAAGAAGAACCGATCGCGCGGCGCGAAAGGTGACGGAGTTGATCGACCGGTTCGAACTAGGGGCCAAGGCCAATGAACAGGTTGGCACGCTCAGCCACGGCGAACAAAGGCGACTTGAAATCGCCATGTGTCTGGCCTCTGAGCCGCGCGTCCTGATGCTCGACGAACCGACACAGGGCATGAGCCATTCGGACACCAAGGACACCGCGCGGATGGTCCGTGAACTGGCAAAGGATGTCTCGATCCTTCTGATCGAGCACGATATCGGGGTGGTCATGGAGATATCCGATCATGTCGTGGTGATGCACCAGGGCCAGAAACTGGCCGAGGGGTCACCCACTCAGGTGCGCGCCGACCCGGCGGTTCAGGCAGCGTATTTCGGACAGGGATAAGACATGCTGGAAATTCAGGACATCCATAGCCACTACGGCTTGAGCCATGTCATCCAAGGTATCAGCCTGTCGGTCCAGCCCGGAGAGGTCATGGGCGTGTTTGGTCGCAACGGTGTCGGCAAGACCACTTTGCTCAAGACCATCGCGGGCTGGCTCGCTCCTTCATCCGGTGCGATCAGGCTCAATGGCCGAGAGATCGGCGGGCGGGAGCCCGATGCCATTAACCGTGTGGGCGTTGCCTTCGTGCCCGAGGACCGGCGAATCTTTCCCGGCCTCAGTGTGCAGGAAAACCTCGAACTGGGCATGTTAGGTCTGCGTGGACCAAGACCGCGCGATCCTCTTGGCCCGGTCCTCGAACGCTTCCCGCGGCTGGCCGAACGCGCACGGCAATCCGCAACCACGCTATCGGGCGGCGAGCAGCAGATGCTGGCGATGGCACGGATCATGGTCGCAGACCCGGATGTCGTGCTGATCGACGAACCGTCCGAGGGCCTCGCCCCGATGATCGTGGCGGAAATCTTTGCGATCATCAGGCAGATGCGCGACGATGGCAAAGCCGTTCTTCTGGTCGAGCAGAACATCCATGAGGCCCTGTCCGTGTGCGATCGCTTCGTTGCCATTGAACGCGGTCGGGTCGTGCTCGAGGGCGACCCCGAGGATGCAGAGGACCGCAATTTGCTGATAGGTCAGCTCTCAGTATGAGCGACCTGCTCTTGACCGAAGCAGGCGCAATCGATTGCACCGAGATGGGCGCGCCAAACGGGCCGGCCGTCGTTTTCCTTCACCACGGGTTCGGCACGCGGCTATCGCTTGTGAACCTCGCCGAAAGACTCGAGCGGCATCTGCCTGAGCACCGGCTTGTTCTATACTCGCGACCCGGTTGCGGAAGATCGCCACCGATGTCCCCTGCGAAGCCCATTGATTACCTCACGCGCGAGGCAACGATCGTGCTGCCCGCAGTCATGGATGCGCTTGGACTCGGTTCAGCCGACCTGATCGGTCACAGCGATGGTGGCAGCATCGCCCTGATCGCAGCCGCAATGCACCCCGATCGCGTCCGCTCGATCACTGCGCTTGCGCCTCATGTCATCGTTGAGGCGCGCACGCGGCAGGGCATCCGTGCCTTGCCCAAACCGGGATCCAACCATGACTTCGAGCGGGCACTGGCACAGCGACACGCTGATATCGGCGTTGCCTACAATGCCTGGCGCGCGCTGTGGCTTTCCCAAGACATGGCTGAGTGGGATATCACTCCACTCTTGCCCAGCATTTTCTGCCCGGTTCAGCTCGTGCAGGGTGGCGGCGATGAATACGGGACGTTCCGACAGATCGACCTGATCGAAACCAAAATTTCTTCTCCCTCGATTTCGGCGCTCCGGATCGCGGACGCGGGCCACGAGCTTCACAAGTCTCATCCCGAGGTCGTGCTGGCCGCTTGTCTCGATGCGATCTCTGAGCGCAGTCAGTCCAGTGCTGGACTTCGCAGCTGACCGATCGCTTCAGATTGTTCTTCGAACTTGCATCTTACTGACACCTGGGAAACGCGTATGCCGGACCACTTGGACCGCCCTGAAAAGGCGTCATTTCTCTGGCCCGATTGGTCCGACTGGTCCAAATGGTCAGGTTAGCTGGAGGGGCTATCGCCCCTCCTGCTGTCGAATGCCCGAGTTAGCTCATCGCTCAGGCTCACCCATCTCGCGGAGCTTCGCGGCGTTGACGGCATAGGTCCACGGGCGGTCTTCGATCTGCCGTCCCATCCGCACCTGGAAACCACCGCTCTTCTGAGTCTTCAGGAATCCGCCATCCGCGTGCAGCCGAGCCACTTCACTCGGATTATTCGGAGCGTGAATCTTCTGCCAGCACTCCGTCCGGATGTAGACCCAGTGATCGTCCCGCCATCCATCGACCGGGGGATTGTCCTCGGTCCCGATCATCTGAAAGCGCTCGGGGTGCTTTGCAATGTAATCCCGCGTGCGCTGCACGGCCGTGTCGATCTCCGCGTTCGTCACGCCCTCCTCGGCCTTGAACCAATTCCGAAACATCGACCGCGCCACCGCTCTCGCTGCTCCTGCAGGCCAACCGGTCAGACCGGCCTTGGTGGCCAGCTCCCCCGCGAGTGCCGCAATGGCGAAGCGCTTGAGGACACGATGCGCCTGTCCATCACTCGGGCACAGGTCCGCCACCTCACTGATTTCATCGGAGAATTTGTTAATGAAATCAGTCCAGTTTTTCTTCTTGTCTGTATTTTTCATGACGACCTTCACGAAAAGCGGTCCGGCATGGCCGAAATTCTCGAGGATCGCCTGATCGAGCCGTTCGACAAAGGCGCTGCCACAGTCTGCACCATGAAGATCATCAAAGGCGCCGTGCACCCGGCAGTCGGCCTCCAGATTGATCAGACGCACCGCCTGGCCAGCGAACATCTTGCGATCTGCCGTCTTCATGTGCTCTTCGAGCGTGACTTCGCCGCTCGACAGGATGGGCACGCGCCACTGCTGCGCTGACTGCAGCTTCCCATTCGCCTTTGCCCTGCTCCGCCCCTTTCCATTGCCCAGCATGTAGACGGTCTCTCCGACAGTCCTGGGATCGGCATTATGCAGCTCCTCGAGATTCAGCAGCGTGTCGTTGCACGCGGCCGCGACCCCCTCAAGGCCGCTAAGCGTGCCGTTCCAGCTCTGCAGCAGGCTCGGCGCGCCCCAGACGGATGAGGCGACATACTGGATCGTCGACTTGCCGCGGGACGACTTGCCGCGCAGGTGAAACCCTCCACCGGTCTGGCCGAGAATGGACAGAAGCGGTCCGCTGAACGCGTGAGAGACCGCCAGCATCATCAGCGGATTACCGACGCACCGTGCCGCGACCTCGTTCTTCCACGCGTCGAGCGTGCCCTGCGTGTTGGTCGCCGCCTTCATGTCGACCGGGACGCTGTCCGTCGTCACAAGGGCATTTCCGATCACGCGGCCGTTGCCGAGAACGAAGGCGTCATGCGCGTCACCGGTCCAGCCGACCCGGTGGCAGCGAAGATAGACTGCCTCGAGCTGCCACGAGCGCAGCAACAGCATCACGCTTTCCGCCGCCTTGCGTGCCGGTGCCAGTTCGAGACCGAGGTCGAAGAGCGAGGCGAGGGCGACGTTCGGCGACTGCGAAAGCTGCCGCCCTTCGAGGACCAGCTCGTGCCAGTTCCCTTCGGGATCCTGAACGGAGAGCACGCGGCCCCAGCCGTGGCCCGTCGCATCCCGGCACCATCCCTTCACGACAAAGGGAGAGCATATCTGCACCGGCACCAGGTCGTCATCATCTCCGGGACGAAACTCGTAGATGCCGTCATCGCAGAGGGTGAAGCCTTCGGGAATACCGGCGGGACAGTGACCGTCGATCGCGGCAGATGCGCCACGCCCGAGAGCGTCGCCGGTATGCGGAAAGGTGACGATGTTCTCGCGTGCGCTGTCGTGCGGGGAGAAGGTGCCGTGATTTGTCATGGAGTTACCTCGAGTTTGCATGACGGGATCGTTCGGCGAGACCAAGGTCACGCCGCTGATATGGCTGATGCCCCGGCATCGGGGCGATCAGGGTCTGGTGGGGTCGCTGTTGCTGGCCTTCAGCGGGCCATCAGGGCATCGACATCGAGATTGGTGACGAAGCCGCAGGTGAGCCGGCTTTCCCAGTCCTCGATATCCGAGAGGCGCCAGCGGGTGGCGCCACCCAGCTTGAAGGGCTTGGGAAACTCGCCGTTCCGCTTCCAGCGCCAGATCGAGTCCTTCGACACGTTGAAGCGCTGGGCGACCTGGTCGACGGAAAGATAGAGGTTTTCGGATTTGGCATCAGTCACGCGACGTCTCCTTTCTTGTGCAGGCAAGACTGTGTCAGCCGAACCGAATCGTTTCGACGGTTGATCAGGCATGCGTGCGGGTTTCGATGTGCGGATTGTGCCAAACGAAAAATAGGATTTCTTCAGGTTTCTATAGGTTTCTGTAGGCGTCAGATAAGTGTCTGTTTTTATGACCTTATCGACCTTTGAGATTTAACCGTTTCAGAATGTCAAGTGATGATGGGTGACCTCAATGGTTCTGGGATTCTCCGGCACCGACCTCGAAAACAGCGGTGTCGATGTCACCAGCGCCTGAGAACGCCGATGAGGCGTATGTCGACGAAGAGGAGACCGAATGCGTGCCCATGCGTGCGACCCCGGAGAACCTGCTTGTAATCCCCTCAATGCTGAACACCGCTTGCCCGCGACGTTGTCGATTGGCCAATGTGCTGACCGGCGCCTGTCTGGGAGAGTCGGCGTCGGCGCGCACTACATGACTGCAGCGATCATCGGTGTCGGAGTCGTAATAATTTCGTTCGTGGTGACGCCGCCAGACATGGCACGCTTAGAAAAGAGCTGCAGTCGACCGCAAACACCAGCACGCTAAAGGATCATCTATGGTGGTATTTATGGTGGGTCATCTGTCTTATGATATAAGAAAATCGCTCAATAACAATGAGTTGTAGCATTTTAATGGCGGAAGGGGTGGGATTCGAACCCACGGATGCTTGCACATCGCCGGTTTTCAAGACCGGTGCAATCGACCACTCTGCCACCCTTCCGGTCGCGCGCGGGCGCGGTGAGTGAGACGTCAGTAGCGGGGCGCGCGCGATTCTGAAAGTACCTCGCGGTCCCGGACCCGCCAGCAGGGAAATCCGCGCAGTGTCTGGCTGCGCGCTTTTCACGCTGAAGCGGACAGGGTAGACTGGTGCGCGAAGAGGCGGAAGATGACAAGTCCGCGCGGAGCACAGGCGAGAGGCATATCATGAAGCGAGTGAAACGAGGCGGATCCCTGGCTCGCGGCCCGGCCCTTTTGGCGGGGCTCTGGGTGGCGTTGCTTGCGGGATGCGACGAGAGCGGAAACTTCTCCCTGCTGCAGCCTGGCGCGGGCGAACAGGGCGCGGCGCTCGATGGCAACACGCGCTCGACCCGGCTGGTGGAGCGCGATGTCGAGGTTCCCGAGGTATTCCAGGCGACGGACATGGGGCTTTGGGACGGGCGGCCATCGCTCGGCGGGGTCTGGGTGGCCCATCCCGATGTCAAGGATCCCGAGCGTGTCATCATCCGCAACACGGACGATGGCAAGTTCGTCATCGGGGCGTTGTTCCGGCGTCAGCGCGACGTGCCCGGCCCGGCCTTCCAGGTGTCCTCGGATGCGGCGGCGGCGCTCGGTCTGCTGGCGGGTTCGCCCCAACAGCTCAACGTCACGGCCCTGCGCCGCGAGGAAGCCCCCGTCGAGGATGACACGGCGGCATCCGAGGACACCGGGGCTGCGCAGGAGGTCGCCCCCGCGCCCGAGATCGCGGCGAGCGATCTCGACCCGGTGGCCGGGGCCACCGCCGCGATCGAGGCCGCCGAGGTGGAGGAGGCTGCCGCCGCACCGCAAGCGTCCGAGGCCGCGCCTGAGCCGGAGCCTGAGCCTGAGCAAGATCCGGGGCGCGCCGCCTCGGCGCTTGCCAAGCCTTATGTTCAGGTGGGTATCTTCAGCATCGAGCAGAACGCCCGCAACACCGCCACCGCCCTGCGGCAGGCGGGCATGGTGCCCACGGTGTTCGATCAGACCTCGCAGGGCAAGCGCTTCTGGCGGGTCGTGGTCGGGCCCATGCGCACGGCCACCGAACGCGCCGCGATCCTGGAGAAGGTCAAGGGAATCGGCTTTGCCGATGCCTACGCGGTCACCAACTGAACGGGGGATGCCGTTATGAGATTTGTGAATGTCTGTTTATCGGCCCTGCTGGCGGTCGTCCTGGCGCTGCCGGCGAGCGCATTCGAGACGAGCGCGCGCGCGGCCTTTGTGATGGATGTGGCCACCGGCACGGTGCTTCTGAACAAGAACGGCGACACGCCGCTGCCGCCTGCCTCGATGTCCAAGCTGATGACGCTCTACGTGGCGTTCGAGGCGATCCGGGAGGGGCGGCTCTCGCTTGACGAGCGGCTTCCGGTCTCGCGGCACGCGATGAGCTATGGCGGATCGACCATGTTCCTCGATACCACAGACCGGGTGCGCGTCGAGGACCTGTTGCGCGGGATTGTCGTGCTGTCGGGCAATGACGCTTGCGCGGTGATCGCCGAGGCGCTGAGCCCCGACGGCACGGAGGCCGGATTTGCCCGCTACATGACGCAGCGCGCGCAAGCCCTTGGCATGACAAACTCCGTCTTCAGGAATTCCAACGGCTGGCCCGCCGAGGGACACGTGATGTCGATGCGTGACCTGGTGCTCCTGTCGCGCCACATCATCGAGGATTTCCCGGAGTTCTACCAGATGTTCGCCGAGCGGGAGTTCAGCTTCGACGGGCGCGCACCCGCCAATATCCACAACCGCAACCCGCTGCTCGGGCTCGGGATCGGCGCGGACGGGCTCAAGACCGGGCACACGCAGTCGGCGGGCTACGGGCTTGTCGGCTCGGCCGTGCAGGATGGTCAGCGCATCATCTTCGCGATCAGCGGGCTCGACACCGCGGCGCAGCGCGCCCGGGAATCCGAGGCGATCGTCAACTGGGCGTTCCGGCAATTCACCCGCAAGACCGTGCTGCGCGAAGGCGAGGTGGTGGCCCGCGCGCCGGTCTGGATGGGCGAGGCGGGGGAGGTGGGGCTCGCTCCGGCGCAGGATATCGTGACGCTGCTGCCGGTGCTTGACAGCAAACGGCTGGCGGCCGAGGTGGTCTATACCGGGCCGATCCGCGCACCCGTGGCCAAGGGCGATCCGCTGGCCGAGCTCGTGCTGACCCCCGAGGGCCTGCCCGAGACGCGCGTTCAACTGGTTGCAACCGAGGCGGTGACGCAGGGCGGGTTCGTGACCCGGCTGCGCATGGTGGCGGGGCAGCTTCTTGGGCGGTTGCGAGAGGTCCCAGAGGGCGCATCTTGAGCAGGCGCGGCCTCTTCGTCAGCTTCGAGGGGATCGACGGGTCGGGCAAATCCACACAGGCGCGGCTTCTGGCAGATCGGCTGCGCGGGGCGGGTCGCGAGGTGGTGCTCACACGTGAGCCAGGTGGCAGCCCCGGGGCCGAGGAGATCCGCAAGCTGCTGCTGACCGGCGCAGGGGATCGCTGGTCGCCCGAGACCGAGCTGTTGCTGTTTACCGCCGCGCGGCGCGACCATCTCGAGCGGGTGATCGCGCCCGCGATCGAGCGCGGGGCGGTGGTGATCTCGGACCGTTTCGCCGACAGCACCCGCGTCTACCAGGGGGTGGGTCGCGCCGACCTGCGCCCGGTGGTGGACGAGTTGCACGCGCTGATGATCGCGCGCGAGCCCGATCTGACGCTGCTCATCGATATCGGCCCGCGCGAGGGCCTGGCGCGTGCCGCCGAGCGAGGTGGCGGCGAGGCGCGGTTCGAGGATTTCGGCGAGGGGTTGCAGAACCGGCTGCGGGCGGGGTTTCTCGCGCTGGCCGAGGAATTTCCCGACCGCGTCGCGGTGATCGACGGCGCCCGTCCCCCCGAGGCGGTGGCGGCGGACGTGGCGCGCGCGGTGGAGGCGCGGCTGGGATGAACGAGGATGTTTTGCCAGAGCCCGATCGCGCCGAGGGCGCGCCGCACCCACGCGAGACCCTGCACCTGATGGGACAGGGCGCGGCCGAAGCGGCGTTTCTCGACGCCCATGCCACGGGCCGTCTCCACCACGCCTGGATGCTGACCGGTCCAAACGGTGTGGGAAAGGCCACGCTCGCCTGGCGCATCGCGCGGTTCCTGCTGACCCACCAGGAAGCGCAGGAAGACGCGTTATTCCGCGCGCCACCGCCGCCCGAGACGCTGGACGTGGACCCCGGGCATCCGGTCGCGCGGCGAATGCTGGCACTGTCAGAGCCGGGGCTGTTCCTGTTGCGGCGCGGCCCCAACGACAAGGGCGACCGGCTGGCGCAGGACATCCGCGTGGCCGAAGTGCGCAAGATGGGCAATTTCTTTTCGCTTTCCGCTGCCGATGGTGGGCGGCGGGTGGTGATCGTCGATGCCGCCGACGAGCTTAACCCGCAGGCTGCCAACGCGCTCCTCAAGATGCTTGAGGAACCGCCTGCGCGCACGGTGATGCTGCTCATCGCGCATCAGCCATCGAGCCTATTGCCGACGATCCGCTCGCGCTGCCGGATGCTGCGGCTGGTGCCGCTGGGGCCCGAGGATATGGCCCGTGCGCTGGATCAGGCGGGGATCGACCCCGGTGGCGACGCGGCGGTACTGGCCGAACTGGCCGCGGGGTCGGTGGGCGCGGCGGTGCGGTTGGTCACGCTCGACGGCGTGGCGCTCTACGCCGAGATCGTGGCACTGATGGAGAGCCTGCCGCGGTTTGATCGGGCGCGCGCGCTGCGCCTCGCCGAGGCGGTGGCGCAGCGCGGGGCCGAGACGCGACGCAGCCTGCTGTTCTCGCTCATCGACCTGTTTCTCGCGCGGCTGGCGCGGACCGGGGCCACCGGCGCGCCGCCCGCCGTCGAGGCGGCACCCGGCGAGGCGGCACTCCTGGCACGGCTCGCCCCCGATGCGGGACGTGCGCGGCTCTGGGCGCAGGTCTCGGAGGAGGTCGGTTCGCGTGCGCGTCACGGGCTGGCGGTCAACCTTGACCCTGTCAGCCTTGTCCTAGATACCGTGCTCAGGATTAAGCAGACCGCCGGGGGTTAGCCCTGGCCTCGCAGGGAACGCATGAGCACCGACATCCGTATCACCGACAGCCACTGCCATCTCGATTTTCCCGATTTCGACGGGGAGCGCGACGAGATCATCGCGCGGGCACGCGAGGCGGGCGTGCACCGCATGGTCACGATCTGTACGCGGCTGCGGCAGGAGCCGCAGGTTCGCGCCATCGCCGAGGCGTACCGCCATGTGTTCTATGCTGCCGGAACCCACCCGATGAGCGCGAGCGAGGAGCCGATGGCCACCGTAGAGGACCTGGTCGCGCTGGCTGCGCATCCCAAGTTCGTCGGCATCGGCGAGTCGGGGCTCGACTACCACTACACCGCCGACAGTGCGGAGGTGCAGCAGCAGAGCCTGCGCGTGCATATCGCGGCCGCGCGGGAAACCGGCCTGCCGCTTATCATTCATGCCCGCGCGGCGGATGAGGACATGGCGCGCATCCTAGCCGAGGAATACCGCAACGGGCCCTATGATTGCGTGATGCATTGCTTTTCGTCCGGTGCGGGATTGGCGCGGGCGGCGCTTGACCTCGGGTTCTACCTGTCGATGTCCGGAATTGCCGCCTTTCCCAAGAGCCAGGAGCTGCGCGATATCTTTGCGTCCGCCCCGGTGGATCGCATCCTTGTCGAGACCGACGCGCCCTATCTCGCGCCGCCGCCCTATCGCGGCAAGCGCAACGAGCCGGCCTATACCGCGCATACCGCGCGGAAAGGGGCGGAGGTGTTCGGTATGGATTGGCCCGAGTTCGCAGCGCAGACCGAGGCAAATTTCGAGCGGCTGTTCTCGCGGGCGGTGATCTGATGGGGGAATTGCGGTTTACCATCCTCGGCTGTGGATCGTCGGGCGGCGTGCCACGGCTCGGCGGGCATTGGGGGGACTGTGATCCGGGCGAGCCGCGCAATTTCCGCCGCCGCTGTTCGATGCTGGTGGAGCACGAGACCGGGGCGGGCGTGACCCGGGTGCTGATCGACACCTCGCCGGATCTTCGTGCGCAGCTATTGGATGCCGGTGTCGGCGCGCTCGACGCGGTTGTCTATACACATTCCCATGCCGATCACGTCCACGGCATCGACGATCTGCGGATGATCGTCTTCAACATGCGCCAGCGGCTGCCGGTCTACGCCGACGGCGACACGCAGAACGCGCTCTATTCGCGGTTCGGATATGCCTTCGTGCAGCCCGAGGACAGCCCGTATCCGCCGATCCTCGACATGCACACGATCGACGGAAGTTTCACCATTGAAGGGCAGGGCGGGCCGATCACGCTGACCCCGTTCACCGTGCGGCATGGCAGCATTGACGCGCTGGGGTTTCGCATCGGCGACCTGGCCTATCTGCCGGACGTGTTGGAGATCCCGGAGCCGGCCTGGCCCGCGCTCGAAGGGCTCGATTGCTGGGTGCTCGACGCGCTCAGGCGCACGCCGCACCCGACGCACGCGCATCTCGACCTCGCGCTGGAGTGGATCGCACGCGCCGCCCCGCGCCGGGCGGTGCTGACCAACATGCATATCGATATGGACTACGCGACCATCGCCGACGAGACGCCCGCGCATGTCACCCCCGCCTTTGACGGGATGGTGATCCGCTACGCGGTCTGAGCCGGTGCAGGCGCTTCTCGAGGTCATACTTCCGGTCTTCCTGGTGATCGGGTTCGGCTATCTCGCGGTTTGGCGGGGCTGGTTCAGCGCGGCGGGCGTGGATGGCCTCATGACCTTCACCCAGAAATTCGCCATCCCCTGCCTGCTCTTCGCGGCGCTGGCGCGGCTCGATCTGGCGCAGAGCTTCGACTGGCGGCTGCTCTTGAGCTTTTACGCCGGGGCGCTGTCGGGGTTTTTGCTGGGGCTGTTCGGCGCGCGGCTGATCTTTGGTCGGTCGTGGGAAGATGCGGTGGCCATCGGCTTTTGCGGCCTCTTCTCCAACTCTGTCCTGCTGGGCCTGCCGATCATGGAGCGCGCCTACGGGGTGGGCGCGCTCTCGGCCAATTTCGCGATCATCGCGGTGCATTCGCCGTTTTGCTACGGCATCGGCATCACCGCGATGGAGGTGGTGCGCGCGCGCGGACAGAGCGGGGTGACGGTCGCGGCCAAGGTGGGGCGCGCGATGTTCTCCAATACGCTCATCATGGGAATCGCTGCGGGCTTTGCCGTGAACCTGTCGGGGCTGCCGATCCCGGGGCCGGTGAACGACGCGCTCGACCTGATGGTGCGCGCGGCGCTTCCGGCGGCGTTGTTCGGGCTGGGGGGTGTGCTGGTGCAGTACCGCCCCGAGGGCGACATGCGCGCGATCCTCTATGTCTGTGCGGTCTCGCTGGTGGCGCACCCGGCGATCACCTACGGGCTGGGCCGGGTGCTGTCGCTGCCGGTGGATGGCTTGCGCGCGGCAGTGGTGACGGCGGCGATGGCGCCGGGGGTCAATGCCTATATCTTCGCCAACATGTATGGTCATGCCAAGCGGGTGGCGGCGTCAAGCGTGCTGATCGCGACGGGGCTGACGGTGGTGACGGCGTGGCTATGGCTGCAAGTGCTGCCATAGCAAGCCTTTTTTGATCCCCGTCTGCCCGCTGCGCCCTCACTCCGTCTTGAGCGGCGCGCCCCCGGCGAAGCTGTTGCCGTTGACGTAGTCGCAGGGCGCGTCCTGCATCTCGAGGTGGAGGCCGGTGCCGTTGTAGGGGTGGGCGCGGGCGAGGGCCTCGTCAATCTCGATGCCAAGGCCCGGTGTCCGGGGTGGCGTGATGAAGCCGTCCTCGACCGTGATGCCGCCCTTGATGAGCGCCGCGTGATAGGGGGTCTCGATGCTCTCTGCCATCAAGATGTTGGGGATCGAGGCGGCAAGAGCCACATTCGCTGCCCATTCGACGGGGCCGGCGTAGAGGTGGGGGGCCATTTGCGCGTTGTGGGCCTCGGCGATGGCGGCGACCTTTTTCATCTCCCAGATGCCACCCGCGCGGCCAAGGGCCGGTTGCAGGATTTCGGCGGCTCCGGCGCGCAGCACTGCGGCGAATTCGGCCTTGGTGGTGAGCCGTTCGCCGGCGGCGACGGGAATGCGCACGGCGCGGGCGACACGGGCCATTTCGTCAATGTTATCAGGGGGCACGGGCTCTTCGAACCAGAGCGGGGAATAGGGTTCGAGCGCCTGGCCAAGCCGGATGGCTCCGGCGGTGGTGAACTGTCCGTGGGTGCCGAAAAGGAGGTCGGCGCGGTCGCCCACGGCCTCTCGGATGGCGCGGCAGAAGGCCACGGAGAGCGAGATGTCGGCCATCGCGGGCATGTGCCCGCCGCGCATGGTGTAGGGGCCGGCGGGGTCGAATTTTATCGCGGTATATCCGCGACTTACACAGTCGAGCGCGCTCTCGGCGGCCATCTCGGGGGAGGTCCAGAAGGTGGTCAGGTCGTGATGGGGCAGGGGGTAGAGGTAGGTATAGGCGCGGACGCGGTCGTTCATCCGGCCCCCGAGTAGCCCCCAGACGGGCCGCCCGCGCGCCTTGCCGAGGATGTCCCAGCAGGCGATTTCCAGCCCCGAGAACGCGCCCATGACCGTCAGGTCGGGCCGCTGCGTGAAGCCCGAGGAATAGGCGCGGCGGAACATAAGTTCTATGTTTTCAGGGCTTTCACCCGCCATATGGCGCGCGAACACATCCTCGATCACGGCGCGCATGGCCTCTGGTCCGACGCTCGCAGCATAGCATTCGCCCCAGCCAGTGATCCCGTCATCGGTGGTGAGCTTAACGAGAATCCAGTAGCTCCCGCCCCAGCCCGGCGCGGGCGGAGAGGTGACGATGATGTCGAGATCGGCGAGTTTCATGGGGGTCTCCGGGGGCTGGTTTTGCGTGTCGGTATCGTGTCGGTATTTCGTCGGTATCGCGTCGGTGCCCGTGCGGTCAGCCGAACACGATCACGTTGCGCCGCGCAGACCCGGATTTGGTGTCGGCGATGGCCTCGTTGATCCGGTCGAGCGGCCAGCGGTTCGAGATCAGTTCGTCGAGTTTCAGCCGCCCCTGCGCGTAGAGATCGACCATCCAGGGGATGTCACGGCGGATCACCGTTTCGCCCATCTTGGAGCCGATCATCGCCTGCCCGGCGGCGGCGAAATTGGCGGCCTCATAGCGGCTCTCGTCGCCGGAATGGGGCATGCCGACCATTACCATCCGGCCGCCCCCGGAGAGATAGCGGGGCGCCGCGTCATACGCCCGCGCCGCGCCCACGGTGACGAAGACCGCGTCCGCGCCGCGCCCCATCGCCTGTTTCGCTGCGCGCCACGGTTTTGCGTTGGTGGCGAGCACCCCGTCGGTGGCGCCGAATTCGCGCGCGGTGGCGAGCTTTTCCTCGGTCATGTCCACGGCCACGATGCGCCGCGCGCCCGCGATGCGCGCGCCTTGGATGGCGTTCAACCCGACGCCGCCTGCGCCGATCACCACCACGTCCTCGCCCGCGCGCAGATGGGCCGCGTTCACCACGGCGCCCACGCCGGTGATGACGCCGCAGGCCAGAAGCGAGGCGGCGGCCATGTCGATCCCCTCGGGCAGTTTCACAACCTGGCTGTGATGCACGACGACCGCCTCGGCAAAGGCACCGCAGGCCATCGCCTGGTGCAGCATGCTGCCATCCGGCAGGCTGAGCGGACCGCGATCGCCGTCATAGGGGGTCTCGCATCCGGTGGGGCGGCCCCCGGCGCAGGAAGAGCATTGCCCACAGGCGCGAATGAGCGTGACCACCACCGGATCGCCCGGCGCGATGCCGGTGACGCCCGCGCCCTTGGCGCGCACCCGGCCCGCCGCCTCGTGGCCGTAGACTGCCGGCAGCGTGCCGCCCCAGCCGCCATCGGCATAGGTGATGTCGGAATGGCAGATCGCCACGGCGTCGAGCACGACCTCGATCTCGCCGGCCTCTGGCGCGCGCAGGTGGACGTTCTCGATGCTGAGCGGGGCGCCGAATCGGTGGCAGACGGCGGCCTTGATAATGCCCATGAATTTCTCCCTCGGTTTTTCACAGGTGACCGGGATTCGAGTTTGGGTGCAAGGGCAATTATGCGGCGGAACGTGCCGGTGACAGGGGATATCGGGAAAGACGGGGTGGGGCGGGTGGTGACCTAGAGGGGACGTTCAGGTCTTGGTGCCAATGCGCGGAGTAAAGGCGCGTTTACGCGCCGCCGCGCATCGCCGGGCCGCCCCCCGGCACGGCGACATGGCTGCAACCTGTGCGCCGCTCGGGCCTTTTTCGGATTTGGCAGCCATTAAGCGCCGCAGATCGAACCTTGGATCGCCGCGCCGCGGCCCGTCGACGTGCGGCTAGTGCAAACGACCGCTCCAGGCCAAACCCGCAGGTCAACGATATGGCGGGTTGTCCCCCGGCGCGGTGCGCAGATGCCCTGTGGCGTCGATGAAGCCGCCGAGACAGGCGGCGTAGTCCTGCGGGGCGTCGATGGGAGGCACATGGCCGGTGCCGCGCAACAGGCGGAATTGCGAGCCGGGGATGAGGTCCACCGTTTCTCGCACCAGATCGGGCGGGGTGGAGCCATCCTCGGACCCGGCGATGCCGAGCGCGGGGATGCACAGCCCGGAGGTGGGGGTGTAGAAATCGGTGCCGGAAATGGCGGCGGCGCAGCCGGCGTAGCCCTCGGGGTCGTGGGCGCGCAGATGCTCGTACCACGGCAGGTGTTGGCCAGCCCTGACATAGGCGCGCGGGAACCACCGCTCGCAGGAGGCGCGGGCCAGCTCTTCCATCCCGCCGGGTTGCCGTGCGGTGGCGATGCGGTCGGCCCAGATTTCGGGTGTGCCGATCTTGGCCCCGGTATTCGACAGGACCAGCGCGCGCACGAGGTCGGGCCGTTTCACCGCCAGCCCCTGCGCCACCATCCCGCCGATGGAAAGGCCCACGAACATGGCATCGCGCAGGCCGAGGTGATCCATCAGCCGCTCGGCATCGCGGATGAGCGCGCCCATCGTGTAGGGCGCGGGCGGGCAGGAGGATCGCCCGTGCCCGCGCGCATCGTAGCGGACAACCCGCACGCCAGCTGGCAGGAGCGGCATGATGTTGTCCCACAGCATCGTGCCGGTGCCGAGCGCGTGGGCGAGGACGAGGGGCGGGCCGTCGGGCGCGCCCTCGTCGAGGTAATGAAGCGTCACGTCGCCGAGATCGAGAAAGGGCATGGCGCGGTGCTCCTCAGCCGAACCGCGCAAGCGCGGTGGTGAAGATATCGGCATCGACATTGCCGCCCGAGATGGTGCAGATCACCGCCTCGCCCTCGATCTCGTCCGCGTGAAAGAGGGCGGCGGCGAGCGCCACGGCGCCGCCCGGCTCTGCCACCACCTTGAGCCGCTGGAAGGCGAGTGCCATCGCGTGCAGCGCCTCGTCGTCGGTCACCACGATGCCCGGCCCGCAGAGGCGGAGCATGATCGGGAAGGTGAGCGCGCCGGGCTGCGGCGTGATGATCGCGTCGCAAAGGCCGCCCGCGCTCGTCGCGTTGCGCTCGATCCGGCCATTGCGGAGCGAGCGGGCCACGTCGTCGAAGCCCTCGGGCTCCACCGGGCGCGCGCGCAGGCCCGGCGCGTCGGCCTCCAGCGCCAGCGCGATGCCGGACGTCAGCCCGCCACCGCCGCAGCAGACGAGCACATCGGCGGTCTCGATCCCGAGGGCGGCGGCGTCCTCGGCGATTTCCAGCCCGGTGGTGCCCTGGCCCGCGATGACCTGCGGCTCGTCGAAGGGCCTGATGAGGGTGAGCCCGCGCTCGGCACTGAGCCGGTCGCCGAGAGCATCGCGATCCTCGCCCGCGCGGTCGTAGAGCACCACCTCTGCCCCGAGGGCGCGCGTGTTGTCGATCTTCAGGCGTGGTGCGTCAGACGGCATGATGATGACGCTCGGCACGCCGAACTCGCGCGCCGCGAGGGCGACGCCCTGCGCGTGGTTGCCGCTGGAAAAGGCGATCACCCCGTGCGCGCGGGTATCGGCGTCAAGCGCCGAGATGGCCGAGCGCGCGCCGCGATACTTGAAGCTGCCGGTATGTTGCAGGCATTCGGGTTTAATGAGGACGCGCCGCCCGGCGATCTCGTCGAGAAAGGGCGAGGTGAGCAGCGGGGTGCGCCGCGCGTGCCCGGCAAGGCGCGCCTGCGCCGCGCGGATCATGGTGATGTCGGTCATCGTGTCTGCTCCAGCAGGGATCGGATGGCGGCGAGCGCCTGCGGCTCGTCGAGGAACGGCACGTGGCCGCGATCGGGTACGGTGGCGGCAATCATGCCGGGGTGGTGCGCTTGCATCCTAGCGAAGGTCTCGGGCGAAAGCAGGTCGGAATTCGCGCCCCGGATCGCGGCGAGGGGGAGGCCGCCCAGAGCCGCGAACATCTGCCACAGGTCGGGGGCCTCGCCCGCGCCCGCCTGTCCCACCAGCGCGTCTCGCAGGCGCGGATCATAGCGCAGGCCCAGCCCGCCGCCCGGTTTCTCGAAGAACATCGCCTCGGCCTGTGCGCGCCAGCGCGCGAGCGGCACGCCGGGGAAGGCGGCGGCGTGGACATGGGCAAGCGCGCTTGCGGCGGCGTCGAGATCGGGCAGGTCGGGCTCTCGCCCGACGTAATCCATGATCCGGGCGATGCCGGTGTCGGCCACCTCGGGGCCGATATCGTTCAGCACCACGCCCGCGAGCCGGCCCGGGTGCAGATGCGCCAGCGCCATCGCGATCAGCCCGCCGCGCGATGTGCCGATGATGGTGACGCGGTCAAGGCCGAGGTGATCGAGCAATTCAATCGCATCGCGGGCCTCGGTCAGGATGTTGTAGGACATGAAGTCGGCGGCGTGATCCGATTGCCCGCGCCCGCGATAGTCGAGCCGGATGAGCCGCGTGTCCGAGAGATGGGGGGCCATGAAGTCAAAATCGGCGCTGTTGCGCGTGAGCCCGGCGAGGCACAGGACGGGGTGTCCCGTGCCCTCGTCCCGATAATGCAGCGACAGCCCGTCCGAAGTGGCAAACCTTGCCATCAGCCCCGCACCATGCCGGGAATGCCGGAAAGGTCGGAGAGCTGTGCGTCGGGCGCGGCGGGCAGACGGTCCACCGGGTCGCCCGCGCGGTTGACCCACACGGTGCGGAAGCCGTAGCCGGCGGCGGCGCAGGCGTCCCAGCCGTTGGACGAGACGAAGAGCACCTCCTCGGGCGGGCAGCCGAAGCGCTGGCCGACGAGGTCATAGACCACGCGGGCGGGCTTGAAGATGCCGACGCTTTCGACTGAGAGCACGTCGTCCAGCCGGTCGCCGATACCCGCGGACCGCACCGCCCCGTCGAGCATGTCGGGCGCGCCGTTGGAGAGGATCGCCGTGCTGATCCCGTCGGCCTTGAGCGCGGCGAGCATGTCGGGCACCTCCGGGTAGGCCTCGAGTTCCCAGTAGAGTTGCAGCAGCCGCTCGCGCAGGTCGGCATCCCTGAGCAGGCCCTCGGATTCGAGCGCCCAGTCGAGCCCGTCCTGCGTGATCTGCCAGAAGCCGATATGTTCGCCCATCACGGCGCGCAGCCAAGTGTATTGCAGTTGCTTGAGGCGCCATTTCTCGGCGATGGCGGGCCAGTGGCGGGCAAAGTTCTCGCGCCCCGGTTCGGAGGCTGCGGCGCGCGCCGCAGCGGCCACGTCGAAGAGCGTGCCATAAGCGTCGAAGATGCAGGTGGTGATCGGCATGACGTGTCCCTTTCTGTCGGTTGCGCGGAGACTGGCACGAACCGGGGGAAGGGGAAAGCCCTGCCACGCGCGCAGGCTGTTTGCGAATCCGTGACGGCTCGGCTAGGGTCTCTGCATCAACCGAGCACCCGCGCGCCGCGCGGCCTTGCAAACTCACCCATCCCCAAGCATTGGAACATCGTATGACCCAGGTCAAAGAGGGCGACACCGTCCGTATTCACTACACCGGCACGCTGGCCGATGGCGAGACCTTCGATTCGTCGCAAGGCCGCGATCCGCTGGAATTCACCGTCGGGTCGGGGCAGATCATCCCCGGTCTCGAAGCCGCGCTGCCCGGCATGGCCGTTGGCGAGAAAAAGACCGTCGAGGTGCCCGCCGCCGAAGCCTATGGCGACGCCGACCCCGACGCCAAGCAGGCGGTGCCGCGCGCCGACATCCCCGAGGATATCCCGCTCGATATCGGCACGCGCCTTCAGGTGCAGACGCCGCAGGGGCAGGTGATGCCCGTGACGGTGGCCGAAGTGACCGAAGAGCAGGTGATCCTCGACGCCAACCACCCGCTGGCGGGGCAGGACCTCACGTTCGCCATCGAGGTGGTCGATATCGACTGATCGCGGATGCCGCGACGGAATGCGCGCGCCGGGCCTTGCCCGGCGCGTTGCGTTTGAGGTGGGTGACGGGGGCCCGCGACACTACTTCTGAGCGACATGCTCTAGTTCAACACACGGACGGCTGCGCCGATCAGGTCCAGGACCTCGCGCGTATCGCGATCCACGCGGTAGACGTAATCGCCCACGCGGTAGTAGGTCTCGTTGGCATCAAGCCCGTAGCGCCCCGGATGGCGGACGATCCAGTAATCGCCATAGATGATGTCGCCACGCCCGTATTTGCGAGCTAGCCCCGGTGGCACGCAGGGTGGATTTTTCTTGGCCAGACCGGGCGGGCAATCGGCGACTCTTCCGACGCCCACTGTATGTCCCTTGAGCGGCTTGTGATTTCCCGCCTCTGCGGCGAGGCCGAGACAGACTACAGCCGCTGTGGTGATGAGAAGCGGAATCTGTCGCATAAGAGATCTCCTCGTAATGACTACCTGTCGGACATGTAATCATCTTCCCTGCAATGTGCTTCTCTTGAACACGTATGTCGGCGGAAAGAGGCTTATCGGCGGATACGCCGTGCCCGCATTCTTTCAACTTTGGCAGCATTGCGAGCGTGACTGCCTTTATCGAGGCAATCCATGTGCACGCCGGGTCAGGCCGTGTCGGTCTGCGACCGCAATGCGCTCGACCCGGTTATTGTGCCATTGCTGATAGCGCCTCGGACCTGGCGCGATCCACGACAAATCCGGCAAGGGGCTGCGGGGGTGTCCTCAGCCCTCGCTCAGCGCGACCTTCATGTCGCGGACCTGGTAGATGACCTCTCCATCGGCCTCGACGATGCCATCGGCCACCCCCATCGTGAGCCGCCGGGTCTGCACCGCCTTGGTGAAATCCACCTTGTAGGTGAGCATCGTTCTTTCGGGGCGGACCATGCCCGTGAGCTTTACCTCGCCCACGCCGAGCGCATAGCCGCGCCCCTGCCAGCCGCGCCAGCCGAGGTTGAAGCCGGTGAGCTGCCACAGGCCGTCGAGTCCGAGGCAGCCGGGCATGATCGGGTTGCCGGGGAAGTGGCATTCGAAGAACCACAGGTCGGGGCGGATGTCGAACTCGGCCACAACGTGGCCCTTGCCATGTGCTCCGCCATCGCCCGAGATATCGGTGATGCGGTCCATCATCAGCATCGGCGGCAGGGGCAGTTGCGCGTTGCCGGGGCCGAAAAGCTCTCCCCGCGCGCATTTCAGGAGGTCATCGCGATCGAAGCTGCGCGGATAATCGGCCATCGGGGCAATCCCTTTCACATGCGGGCGGGCGGGGTCTGGCATTCCTCTATCACCGCGCGAATCCTCCTTGCAACCCTGCGCCGCACCGTCCGTGCTGCATAATGGTCGCGATTTTCGTTTGAAATCGAGGGGGCGGAAAACCTATATTGTAGGGTAACGATAGGGAAATGGCGATGACGGATCAGCACAGCATCATGGCGACCGACTGGCTTGGGCAGGTTGGGCTGCGGCCGACGCGGCAGCGCGTGGCGCTGGCGCGACTGTTGCACGGCGACGGCCAGCACCGCCACGTCACCGCCGAGAGCCTGTTTGCCGATGCCCGCGCGGCGGGCGAGAGCGTGTCGCTTGCCACCATCTACAACACGCTCAAGGCATTCTGCGACGCGGGGCTTTTGCAGGAGGTGACGGTGGATGGCTCCAAGAGCTATTTCGACACCAACACCCATGATCACCCGCATTTCTTTTGGGAAGACGAGAACCGGCTGAGCGACGCGCCCGCCGACGAACTGGAGATCGCGCGCCTGCCTTCGGCCCCCGAAGGCGCTGAGATCACCGCCGTCGACGTGGTGATCCGCCTGCGCCGCAGCCGGGGCTGAGCGCGGCTCATCCCTTTGGCGCGATGCCCGACAGCCCGGCCTGCGTGATGCGGCGGCGCGATTCCTTCAGCCCCTCTTCGAACCCTTCGGCATCGCCGTAGTCGACGAATTGCGCGTAATAGGCATGGTGTGCGCCGACCCGCGCGGCGTGCTTGATCGGGCACCAATAGGCCTCGGTTCGACCCGCGATTTCCTGCACATAGCCGATGAGCCCGTTGCAGTAGCCGCAATAGACGCAGTTCAGCTTTTGCAGGGCGTTGAGATAGGCGAGGTGGTGGCGGTCGATGCGGATGAAATCGGCGCGCCGCACCTTGTCGATCCCGTAGGCGGGAAAGCACACTGCCTGGTAGATGGTCACGAAGAGATCGAGAGCCACGAAAGGCACGATCATGGCGTAGATCACCGGTGCGGTGATGATCGACATGGGCCGGGTGTGGCGCAGGAAGGTCGAGAGCCGCACCCGCATCTCGCGGTGACGGCGCCGCACCTCGGCCTCGAACACCACGCGGCCGTTCTCGAACCGGTATCGGAACGCGGCGCGGCGGCGGGCGAACTCTTCTTCCATTTCATCCTGCAACTCGCGGATGCGGGCGAGGATCGTCTCGGTGGTGCTCACGGGCGGGGCCTCCGGGTTGGTGCGTGTGGCGGGACGCTACCCTACCGCGCGGTGACGCGAAACCGTGTCTGATGCCGGGACGCTTGCCCCTAACCGCTTGCCCCGTATACCTGCCTGTCTTACACAAGGCGGGAGCGCAGATAGGAGGACGGCGATGCGTCGAGTCGTGGTGACCGGGCTGGGGATCGTCTCCAGCATCGGCAACAACGTCGAGGAGGTTCTGGCCTCGCTCCGGGAGGGGCGGTCGGGGATCACCGCCAATGAGGCGATGGCCGAGCATGGCTTTCGCAGCCGCGTGGCGGGCGCGATCGACCTCGATATTGCCGAGCATGTGGACAAGCGCACGCTGCGCTTCATGGGGCCGGGGGCGGCCTATGCCCATGTCGCCATGAGCCAGGCCATCGCCGATTCGGGGCTGGATGAGGGCGACATCGTCAACCCGCGCACCGGGCTCATTGCCGGATCGGGCGGGCCGTCGACCTCGGCGATGCTGGCGGCGCACCAGGTGGTGCTCAAGACGGGCTCCACCCGGCGGATCGGGCCGTTTGCCGTGCCCAAGTGCATGTGCTCGACGATCTCGGCCAATCTGAGCACCGCGTTCCGGATCAAGGGGATCAACTATTCGATCACCTCTGCCTGTTCCACCTCGCTGCATTGCATCGGCAACGCCGCCGAGCAGATCATGATGGGCAAGCAGGACGTGATGTTCGCCGGCGGCGGTGAGGAACTGGACTGGACGCTGTCGTGCCTGTTCGACGCGATGGGGGCGATGTCGTCGAAATACAATGACGACCCTTCCCGCGCGAGCCGCGCCTTCGACGAGGGGCGCGACGGGTTCGTGATCTCGGGCGGGGGCGGCATCGTGGTGCTGGAGGATCTCGAGCACGCGCTTGCGCGCGGTGCGAAGATCTACGCCGAGGTCACGGGATACGGTGCTACCTCGGATGGCGACGACATGGTGGCCCCCTCGGGCGAGGGGGGCGAGCGGGCGATGCGGCTGGCCCTCTCGATGCTGCCCGAGGGCCGCGAGGTGAGCTATATCAACGCACACGGCACCTCGACCCCGGTGGGCGACGTGGGCGAGGTCGAGGCGGTGCGCCGCATCTTCGGGCGTGGCACCACGCCGCCGATCAGTTCGACCAAGTCGATGACGGGCCACAGCCAGGGCGCGACCGGCGCGCAGGAGGCGATCTACTGCCTGCTGGCGCTGGAGCACGATTTCATCATCCCCTCGATCAATGTCGAGACGCTGGACCCCGCGCTCGATCCGGGCGAGATCGCCACCGCGCGGGTGGACGGGGCCGGGCTCGACACGGTGATGACCAACAGTTTCGGCTTCGGTGGCACCAACGGTGCGATGCTGCTGAGCAAGTATCACGGATGACAGGCAAATGACGATTTCGATGCAGGGCAAGCGCGGGCTTATCATGGGGGTGGCCAATGATCGCTCTATCGCCTGGGGGATCGCCCGCGAGATGCGCGCGGCGGGGGCGGAGCTGGCGTTTACCTACCAGGGCGAGGCGTTCGGCAAGCGCGTGGCCCCGCTCGCCGAGAGCCTCGGGTCGGACCTGCTTCTCGACGTGGACGTGACCGACGACGAGTCGCTCGGCGTGGCGTTCGGACAACTGGCCGAGCGTTGGCCCACCATCGATTTCGTGGTCCATGCCATCGCCTATTCGGACAAGTCGGAACTGACGGGGCGGTTTCTCAACACCAGCCGCGCGAATTTCAAGCATTCGCTGGACATCTCGACCTATTCCTTCATCGAGGTGGCGCGGCGCGCCTATCCGCTGATGAAGGCGAATGGTGGCTGCCTGATGACGCTGACGTACCAGGGATCGAACAAGGTGGTGCCCAATTACAACGTGATGGGGGTGGCCAAGGCCGCGCTAGAGGCGACGACGCGGTACCTGGCCAACGATCTCGGCCCCGACGGCATCCGCGTCAACGCGCTCAGCCCCGGCCCGATGAAGACGCTGGCGGGCGCGGCCATCGGAGGCGCGCGCAAGACGTTCAAGCACACCGAAATGAACGCTCCGCTGCGCGCCAATGCGACGCTCGAGGCGATCGGCGGCACGGCGGTCTGGCTGGCCTCGGACGCCGGGGCGTGCACCAGTGGCGAGATCATCCATATTGATTGCGGCTACCATGTTCTGGGGATGCCGCAGGCCGAGAACCTCTGAGGTCAGGGCGCGGCCCAGGTTCTGCCCCATTCCCGCCATGCGGGGGCGATAACCTGCGGCAATGTCCATGGTCTATTCATCCCAGCCTCCGCGAGAGCAGGTTCTTGCCGCCAGAGCGCGCCGCGCGCGGGCCTGGGCCTGGCCGGTGCGGCTGGCGCTGCTGGTCTGTATCGGCACGGCGATCTGGCAGGAGCCGCGGCTTGCCCCCTGGGTTCATGCGCGGATGCAGCAGGCGGTCACCTACGCCGGGGCCGCCATCGAGGGCGCGCCGGGGCCGGGCACCCTTCTGGCGGGAATGGGCGGCGGCTCTTCCTCCTCGGGCAACAAGGCGGGGCTTTCGGGGTGGTTCATCGACACGGTGATGCGCTGAGGCACTGGCTACGCCGTCGTGAGTGGTGCGCGTGTTGATCTCGACACATGAATGCCCATCTCGGATGTATGACACACACGAGCCGCACACACCCCAATGTGCCGAGCGTAGATCAATCGGACCGCACGGTGCCCGCGAACCTGCGCCAATCCGGCACCACCCCCGTCCAGATGCTGATTTCAACACGGGTGCGCAAATCGCCGTTCTGGCACCTGTCGATCGAGGCGGGGGCGTGGCGTGCCACCGTCTACAACCGCATGTATCACCCGCGCGGCTATGCCCGGCCCGAGGATGGCGGGGCGATGGCGGAATACCGGGCGCTGGTCAATGGCGTGACGCTGTGGAACGTCGCGGTGGAGCGGCAGATCCGCGTCAAAGGGCCGGATGCCGAGGATTTCGTCAACACAGTTATCACCCGCGACGCCACCCGCATCCAGCCGATGCGTGGCAAATACTGCATATTGTGCAATGACAAGGGCGGCATCCTGAACGATCCGGTTCTGCTGCGGCTGTCGGAGGATGAATTCTGGTTCTCGATCTCGGACACCGACCTTATGCTGTGGTTGCAGGGGGTGAACACGCCGAAACGCTGGGATGTCGATATCCGCGAGTTGGACGTGGCCCCGTTGCAGGTGCAAGGCCCGCTGTCGGAAGAGTTGATGGCCGACCTGCTGGGCGAAGGCCTGCGGGAGATTCCCTATTACGGGCTGATGGAGGCGCAGATCGACGGTTGCCCGGTGATCATCAGCCAGACCGGGTTCAGCGGTGAGAAGGGATATGAGATTTACGTGCGCGACGCGTCGCAGACGGCCGAGCGCGTCTGGTATGCGTTGCGCGGCATCGGGGCGCATTACGGCCTCCGGGTGATCGCCCCGGGGCATCATCGGCGGATCGCGGCGGGTATCCTGTCGTGGGGGCAGGACATGGATGCCGAGACCTCTCCGTTTCAGGTCAATCTCGCCTACCAGGTGCCGCGCAAAAAGAGTGCCGATTATATCGGCAAGGCGGCGCTGGAGGCGCAGCGCGACGAGATCGAGGCGGGGCGCTACCCGTTCGCGCTGAAACTCGTGGGGCTCAAGATGGGTGGCCTGCCGATCACCGATTACGCGCCGGATTTCTGGCTGGTGGGGGACGAAAACAATGAACGTTGCGGCTATGTCACCTCGCCGTGGTATTCGCCCGACCTGGAGCAAAACATCGCGCTTGCCTACGTGCCGTGGGAGAAATCGGCCATCGGCACGCGGCTTCGGGTGGAACTGCCCGAGATGTATCAGGAAAGCTCGGGAAAATCGGTATGGGCGATCGTGTCCGAGGTGCCGTTCGTCGCGTCTGCGCATCCGAGTGCGCGCGAGCGCCGGAAAGAGGGTGGAGCCTGAGCGCGGGTCAGAACCACTGCCCCGGCTCCATCAGGCCGAGGTCGAGCAACTGCCGCGAGTGCCATTCGAATGGCACGGAATTGTGCCAGGTGAAGGTCGGGATGTCGAAGGTCGAGCCCGGATTGCGCTTGAGCGCCTTGGCGGTGCGAAACGACGCGATGGCCGCGGTCAGGTTGTTGTGCCAGGGGCAGGCATAGGTGTTGTATTCCTCGTCCGAGAAGGTGTGATCGGCGCGCAGGCGCACCCCCGGCTGCGCGCGAAACAGCGCGACGCGGTCGATCTTGCGGCGGTCCGGGGGGATGTGCTCCTCGAAGCGCCAGCGCAGCCCGCCGAAGAAATCGAGCTGGCGTTCCCTTGGGTGGTTGTGATTGTCCGGGTCGGGTCGGCCCAGCGCGTAATAGCCCGAGCGGTCGAGCTGTGCCTCTTCGAGCGAGACGGCATCGGCATGGCGGTCGAGATCGGGGGCGTAGAGGTCGATCACGTAGGCAAGCATCGCATCGCGCTGTTCCTCGGCGTGGAAGGTGAGCAGCTCGCCGACGCTGCGCGTTTCGCAGAACGGGTAGAACAGGTATTCGGCGTTGAAACAGTAATACATCCAAAGCCCCGGCGCGGCGGCGGCCACGGCGTTGACCGCGGTGACCGGATCCTCGCCGCCCGGCGCGTCGAAGCGGATGCGGTGGACTATCGGCTCTGCGGTGACGTCGGGCGCGGAGGCAAAGGCGTCGGGCGCGAAGAACAGCACCGACTTGAACCCCAGGTCGATATGATGGCGCAGGGTCGAGTCGATCTCGGTTTCGTCCTCGGCGAAGATCATCGCCAGCGGCCCGGTGGAAAGCGCCGTGCCCGGCGCGGCCAGGAAATCGGTGAGCGTGGGTGCCGTCATTTGTTTGTCCTGCCCGTTTCGGTGCAGAATCGGCAAAACCGGCGGGCATTGCAAGAGGGGCCTGCCCTGATGTAGGAGCCGAGCGTGAATTCACAGGCAGGAGCCGGGCGCATGGCCGATCCCAGAAAGCTCTATATCCGCACCTATGGCTGTCAGATGAACGTCTATGACAGCGAGCGCATGGTCGAGGCCATCGGCGCGGCGGGCTATGTCGAGACCGGGGACGCGACCGAGGCGGACATGATCCTGCTGAATACTTGCCATATCCGCGAAAAGGCCGCCGAGAAGGTCTATTCCGAGCTGGGCCGCCTGCGGGCGCTGAAGGCTGACAACCCCGATCTCATGATCGGGGTGGCGGGGTGCGTGGCGCAGGCCGAGGGTGAGGAGATCATGCGCCGCCAGCCGCTGGTCGACCTGGTGGTGGGGCCGCAGAGCTATCACCGCCTGCCGCAGATGGAGGCACGGGTGCGCGGGGGCGAGAAGGCGCTCGACACCGATTTCCCAACGGATGACAAGTTCGACACGCTGCGCAAGCGCCCCAAGGCGAAGCGCGGGCCGACCGCGTTCCTGACCGTGCAGGAGGGCTGTGACAAGTTCTGTGCCTTCTGCGTGGTTCCCTATACCCGCGGCGCCGAGGTGAGCCGTCCGCCCGCGCGGGTGCTGGAAGAGGCGCGCGACCTGGTCGAGCGCGGGGTGCGCGAGATCACCCTGCTGGGGCAGAACGTCAACGCCTATCACGGGCCGGGCGAGGGCGGGGACTGGAGCCTCGCGCGGCTGATCTGGGCGCTCAATGACATCGACGGGCTGGAGCGCATCCGATTCACCACCAGCCACCCCAACGACATGACCGACGACCTGATCGCGGCGCATGGCGAATGTGCAAAGCTGATGCCCTACCTGCACCTGCCGGTGCAGTCGGGCAGCGACCGCATCCTCAAGCGGATGAACCGCAAGCACACCGCCGAGGGCTATATCCGCCTGATCGAGCGGATTCGCGCGGTGCGGCCCGATATCCTCATCTCGGGCGATTTCATTACCGGCTTTCCCGAGGAAACCGAGGACGATTTCCGGGCCACGCTCGACCTGATCGAGGCCGTCGGATACGGGCAGGCGTTTTCGTTCAAGTATTCCACGCGCCCCGGCACCCCCGCCGCCGAGCGCCCGCAGGTGGATGAGGGGGTCAAGGCCGAGCGGCTGCACCGGCTGCAGGACCTCATCACCCGGCAGCAGCGCGCGGTGCAGGACGCGATGGTGGGTCGCACGGTGGGTGTGCTGTTCGAGAAGCCGGGGCGGATGGCCGGGCAGATGGTGGGCAAGTCCGACCACCTGCACGCGGTCCACGTCACCGACCCCGGCCTCGGGGTGGGCGATCTCGCGCAGGTCGAGATCGTGGAGAGCGGGGCCAATTCACTGGCCGGACGGGTCGTCGCATAGGGCCGGTGAATGTGGCGAGATTGCGGCCCGATAGGGATTGTTTCCCGTTCGTCCACAATATCTGGTGAAATTTGCTTCACAAAGAGCGTAAATTAGTTAAACTCCTGATAGATTTGATGACAACCGCGTCGTTCCAGGCGCGGTATTTGACAACAGGGGACTGGGACAGTGGCAAGCAAGATATCCGAGATACTGCGCCGAGCCGCGGGGGGTGCCGCGGTCGTGGCGCTCGGGGCGTCGGTCTTCGCCGGGGCGGCAATCGCCCAACAGGGGCAGCGCACCGTGACGGGAGAGCGGTATATTCCGACCATCTGGGTTGATCCGGACGGCTGCGAGCACTGGGTGATGGATGACGGGGCCGAGGGCTACATGAGCCCGCATGTCAATCGGCAGGGCATCCCCGTCTGCCGCGAGGCCAACCTGTGCGGCACCGTCAACACCGACACGCTGTTCGCGACCGACAGCGCGCGCATTCAGCCCGCCGGTAAACAGCGGTTGCGCGAGTTTTTCCAGCAGGCGGGGGCGATCTCCTACACCATCGTGGGCCATACCGACAGCCGCGCCTCAGACGAATACAACATGGGCCTGTCGTATCGCCGCGCCAACGCGGTAGCGTCGGTGGCGCGCGGCATGGGCGCGCGTATCGCCGATGTGCGCGGTTATGGCGAGCGGATGCCCAAGGCGTCGAACAACACCGCCCAAGGCATGGCGCAGAACCGCCGTGTCGAGATCATGTGCTGGCGCTGAGGATATTGTCATGAAAACCTTTCGAATTGCACTCGTTTTTCCTGTCGTCGGTTTGTTGGCCGCATGTGATGTCGGTCCCGACAAGACGATGGACCGCAACCTGATCGACAAGGATCACCTCAGCACGATGCGTGCCGGTATATGGATCGATCCGAATGGCTGCGACCACTGGATCATCGACGACGGGGTCGAGGGCTATCTCTCCCAGCGCCTCGACAAGTTCGGCAAGCCGGTCTGCTCGGGAGCGGCACCGCCGACGGTGGCCACGGGACCGTTCAAGGAAGGCCAAGGAATATCAGACTCTATTTGACGGTGGTTGGGAGCCGATTGCCATGACGGCGCGGGGCCGGGCGGCTTCGCGCCTCTCACACGCTTGTCGCTTGCGCTCGGCGGTACATCTTGGCAGGGTCGGGATGCAACTCTGACCCTTGGAGACCTGTTTGGGTAACACCGCATCGCCCCCCGCCCCCGGCCCCGATTCGCTCCACGAGACGGCGGTCGAATTTCCGGACAACAAGCTGCTGATCGACCTGTGCGGCGAATACGACCGCAACCTCGCCGAGATCGAGCGTGTTCTCGGCGTGCAGATCGTGCGGCGCGGCAACCTGCTATCCGTTCTGGGCGAGGAGGCACCGGCCGCCGAGGCGACGGGTGTCCTCAATGCTCTTTATGCCCGGCTCGAAGGTGGCAAGGACGTGGATTTCGCCGACGTGGACCGCGAGCTGCGCATGGGGGCCGATGACGAGGTAACAACCGGCGGGCTCGACGGCGATCAGCTTGAAATGTTCAAGGGCGGTGCGGTCGAGATCCGCACCCGCAAGAAGCTGGTCGAGCCGCGCACCGACGCGCAGAAGGCCTATGTGAAATCGCTCTACGCGAACGAGCTGGCCTTTGGCATCGGTCCCGCGGGCACCGGCAAGACCTATCTCGCCGTCGCCGTTGGCGTGAACATGTTCATCGAGGGGCATGTGGACCGGATCATCCTGGCGCGCCCGGCGGTCGAGGCGGGCGAGAAGCTGGGCTATCTGCCCGGCGACATGAAGGAAAAAGTCGATCCCTACATGCAGCCGCTCTACGACGCGCTGAACGATTTCCTGCCGGGCAAGCAGCTGGCCAAGCTGATCGAGGAAAAGCGGATCGAGATCGCGCCGCTCGCGTTCATGCGCGGGCGCACGCTGTCGAACGCGTTCGTGGTGCTCGACGAGGCGCAGAACGCCACGTCGATGCAGATGAAGATGTTCTTGACCCGCCTGGGCGAAGGCAGCCGCATGGTCGTCACCGGCGATCGCACGCAGATCGACCTGCCGCGCGGCGTGCCCTCGGGGCTGTCGGATGCCGAGCGGTTGCTGGCCTCCATCCCGCAGATCAGCTTCAACTACTTCTCTGCGCGCGACGTGGTGCGCCACCCGCTGGTGGCGGCGATCATCGAGGCCTACGAGGCCGATGGCTGAGCAATGCCCGTGGAGATGATCGTCGAGGATGCGCGCTGGAATGAGGCGGGGCTGGAGGCGCTGGCGTCGCGCGCGGCGGGGGCCACGCTCGCCCATCTCGGGCTTGATCCCGAGTTGTGGGAGATCAGCCTGCTGGCCTGCGACGATTCGCGCATCATGGCGCTCAACGCCGATTTCCGGGACAAACCCGCCGCCACCAACGTGCTGAGCTGGCCCGCCGAGGACCGCGCACCGAAGGTGCCCGGAGCCCGCCCCGCCCCGCCCGAGCCGGGCCCGGAGCCCTTTCTTGGTGATATCGCCATAGCTTGGGAGACCTGCGCGCGCGAGGCCGCCGAGGCGGGCCGCCCGTTGGCCGATCACGTCACCCATCTTGTCGTTCACGCGGTTCTGCACCTGCTGGGCTATGATCACATCCGTGACCCGGATGCCACGCTCATGGAGACAACCGAGATCGCGATACTTGGCAAACTGGGGGTTCCTGACCCATATACTTGACATGAAGGGGTGTTTTGCCCCGCCACTTGAGACGAGACGAATGGACGAAAGCATAGAAGGATCACCTGGCGCGGCGCGGAGCGCGCAGCCTGAGGGCCGAACCGAGAGCGACGAGACGGGCGGATTTTTTCGCCGGGTTATCGGTATTTTCAACCACAGTGACGAAGAGGACGCGGACGACGAGGTGCCCGACGGATCGGGGGCCGCGATTTTCGGCGTCGATCGGTTGCGCGATGTCACGGTCGAGGACGTGGCCGTCCCAACCGCCGAGATCGTCGCCGTGCCCGTGGACATCAGCCTTGGCGATCTCGTGCAGGTGTTTCGTGAGAGCGGCATGTCGCGCCTACCGGTCTACGAGGGCACGCTCGACACGCCTCTCGGCATGATCCACCTCAAGGATTTTGCGCTCAAGCACGGCTTTAACGGCAAGGGCACGCGGCTGTCGATCCGGACCATGCTGCGCCCGCTGCTCTATGTGCCGCCGTCGATGCCGATCGGCGTGCTGATGCAGAAGATGCAGGCCGAGCGGCGGCACATGGCTCTGGTGATCGACGAGTATGGCGGTGTGGACGGCCTCGTGACCATCGAGGACCTGATCGAACAGGTGGTGGGAGAGATTGAGGACGAGCACGACACCGACGACGATGCCTATTGGCACAAGGAGGGGCCGGGGTCCTATCTCGCCGCCGCCAAGACGCCGCTGGATCAGTTCGAGGCCGAGATCGGCCTGTCGCTCACCGAGGCCGACGAGGTCGACGAGGAAGAGATCGACACGCTTGGCGGGCTGGTCTTCATGCTGCTGGGCCGGGTGCCCGCCCGCGGCGAGGTGATCGAGCATCCCACGGGCGCGAGCCTCGAGGTGGTCGAGGCCGACCCCCGCCGGATCAAGCGGATACGGGTGCGCGTCCCGAGCCTCGCCGGTGAGTGACGCCTTGCCCGCGCCGCTTGCCCGCATGGGGTGGCCCGTGCGGGTGGTGGCGCTGCTGGCCGTCGGCGCGGTGGCGGCACTCGGGCAGGCCCCGTGGGGGCTGTGGCCTCTGACGCTGATCGGATTCGCGCTGGTCTATGGGTTTTTCCGGCAGACGGAGGATTGGCGCGCGGCGGCCTGGCTTGGCTGGGGCGTGGGCACCGGGCATTTCCTGCTGGCGCTTCACTGGATCGTTGAACCGTTCATGGTCGATGCCGCGCGGCACGCCTGGATGGCGCCTTTTGCGCTTGTGGGGCTGGCAGGGGGCGCCGGGCTCTACTGGGGTGCTGGGCTGGCGCTGGCGCGCGCGGCCGGCGGTGGCCCGGCCGCCTTTGTCGCCGGGCTGGGGCTGGCCGAGGCCCTGCGCGGCTGGCTCTTTACCGGCTTTCCCTGGGCGCAGCCGGGGCACGCACTGATCGACACGGCATGGCTGTACTGGGCCGCGTGGCTTGGTGCGCCGGGATTGCTGGTGCTGGTGCTGGGGGCGTCGGTGGCGCTTTGGCACATGGCGGCGGGCGCGCGGACCTCTGGTGCGGCTGCGCTCGCGGCGGTGGCGGCATTGTGGCCGCTCGGCGCGGCGCTCACACCCGAGGCGGCGCCCGTGCCCGGGGCGCCGGTGGTGCGGCTTGTTCAGCCGAACGCGCCGCAGCACGAGAAGTGGCAGCCCGACAAGGTGCAGACGTTCTTCGATCGCCAGCGCGCCTTCTCGGCGGCGGGCGCGGTGCCGCCCGATCTCGTAGTGTGGCCGGAAACGGCGGTGCCGGTGCTGCTCGAACGTGCAGAACGGACGCTTGAGGACATATCGGAAGCGGCGCGCGGCGTGCCGGTCGTGCTGGGCATCCAGCGGACCGAGGGGCCGCGCATCTACAACTCGCTGGCCGTGGTCGCGGCGGGTGGTGCGGTGACAGGGGTCTATGACAAGCACCACCTTGTGCCGTTTGGCGAATACATGCCATTCGGCGACCTGCTGGCGCGGTTCGGGATCTACGGGCTCGCGGCCAACGAGGGGCAGGGCTATTCGGCGGGGCCGGGTGCGCGGCTTGTCGATCTTGGGCCGCTGGGGCGGGCGTTGCCGCTGATCTGCTACGAGGGGGTTTTCGCACGCGACCTGCTTGCGGCACCGGAGCGCCCCGAATTCCTCCTGCTCATTACCAACGATGCCTGGTTCGGCAAGATTTCCGGTCCTTATCAGCACCTTGCGCAGGCACGGCTGCGCAGTGCGGAGCTGGGGCTGCCGATGATTCGGGTGGCCAATACCGGCGTGTCGGCGATGATCGACGCCACCGGCCGCGTGACCGACCGCATCCCGCTGGGCGAGGCGGGGTGGCGCGATGCGCCGCTGCCACCGTCCTTGCCAGAGACCGTCTACGCGCGGCTGGGAGATGTGCCGATGCTGGCGCTCTACGCCGCCCTTCTGGCGTTGTCGTCGTGGCGCAACAGGGCGGGTGTGCGGCGCATTTAGCGATTGACGCCGGGGGCTTGCGGGCTTACCCACTGTCAATCCCGTCACAACGGCTTCCTGGCGTGACGGATGTACCCAATGGAGCGATTCACATGTCCCGACAGAACTATCTCTTTACCTCCGAATCCGTTTCGGAGGGGCACCCCGACAAGGTCTGCGACCGGATTTCCGACGCGGTGCTCGATGCCTTCCTGGGTGAGGAAGAGAATGCGCGCGTCGCTTGCGAGACCTTTGCCACCACGAATTGCGTGGTGGTCGGTGGCGAGGTGGGGCTGTCGGACCGCTCGCGGCTGGCGGAATTCATGGGCCGGATCGACGGGATCGTGCGCGATTGTGTCCGCGATATCGGGTATGAGCAAGACGAATTTCACTGGAATACCTTGCAGTTACACAACATGCTTCATCCTCAGTCGGCGCATATCGCGCAGGGCGTGGACCGCGATGGTGCGGGCGACCAGGGGATCATGTTCGGGTTTGCCGTGGACGAGACGCCGGAGCTGATGCCGGCACCGATCCTGTATTCCCATGCCATCCTCAAACGGCTGGCCGAGGTGAGAAAATCCGGCAAAGAGAAGACGTTAGGCCCAGATGCCAAGTCGCAGCTCACGCTGCGCTACGAGAACGGCAAGCCGGTGGAGGTGATGCAGCTCGTTCTGTCGACGCAGCACACCGACGAGGCGCAAACCAGCGACGACATCCGCGCCATCGTCGAACCTTACATTCGGGAAGTGCTCCCTAATCAATGGCTTACGGACAAAACCGAATGGTGGGTGAACCCGACCGGAACGTTCGTCATCGGCGGACCGGACGGTGATGCGGGGCTGACCGGGCGCAAGATCATCGTCGATACCTATGGCGGCGCGGCCCCGCACGGGGGCGGGGCGTTTTCCGGCAAGGACCCGACAAAGGTAGACAGATCAGCGGCTTACGCGGCGCGTTACCTTGCCAAGAACATCGTGGCCGCTGGACTGGCGCACAAATGCACGCTGCAACTGAGCTATGCGATCGGGGTGGCCAAGCCGCTGTCGATCTACGTGGACACGCACGACACCGGGCAAGTGCATGAATCTGCTATTGAAAATGCGATCAGCAAGGTCATGGACCTGACCCCGCGCGGCATTCGCGAGCACCTGGAACTGACGCGACCGATCTATGCGCGCACCGCCGCCTACGGGCATTTCGGGCGCGCACCGGAGGCCGATGGCGGCTTTAGCTGGGAGCGGACCGACCTAGTAGATGCGCTGAAAAAGAGCGTTTGAACAACGGCTTGGCGCGCGTTCTTCGTGTGACATGCGAGGTGATATGACGGCCCAACACCACCCGAAAGGCGCGCCGTGGCGCAATTTTCACGGGCGTATCAAGGGCAAGGCGCTGCGCCCCAACCAGGAGGCGTGGCTGGACGAGGACCTAGGCCGTTTGTCGCCCGGGGCGGTCGATTGGGAGATCAATCCCGAGCGGAAACCCATTGATCTGAAAGAGTATTTCGGAGACCGGGAAATCTGGCTGGAGATCGGGTTCGGCGGTGGCGAGCACATGGTGCACCAGGCGGTTGCGAACCCGGAAGTGGGGATCGTCGGCTGCGAGCCTTACATCAACGGCGTGGCCATGCTGTTGGGCAAGATCCGCAAGTCTGGCGCACAAAATATTGCGGTCTATCCGGGGGATGTCCGCAACATGTTTGATGTTTTGCCCGAGGGGTCGATCTCGCGGGCGTTCCTGCTCTATCCCGATCCGTGGCCGAAAAAGCGCCATCACAAGCGCCGTTTCGTCACTGAAGAACATTTAAGACCGCTGTGCAAGTCCCTGAAAAAAGGTGCAATTTTCAGAGTTGCAACCGATATCCCCGACTACGTGCGCCAGACATTGGAAGAGGTGCCGCGGTACGGGTTCGAATGGCTGGCGGAGCGGCCCGGCGATTGGCGCGCGCCGTGGAACGACTGGATTTCAACACGTTACGAGCAAAAGGCGCTGCGCGAGGGGCGCGTGCCGCATTACCTGACATTTCGCCGGACCTGAGCCGCGAACCTGCAGGTTCACGCGCCGAACCGGGAGGTTCGGGACGGACAGCGCGCGCGCCGTTAACCTTATTCCGGCTCGCCGCCGAAATGCGCCCAGAACTCGTCGCGCGGGTTCGACCGGGGGAAGGGCGTATCCGGCACCGGCACGCGCAGGAAATCGCAGAGCGGCCCCCACCCGTCGGCGACATTGAAGACCAACAGCCGGTCGGCGGGGACGGTTTCGCGCACGGCGCGGTTGTTGGCGCGGTAGGCGGCGATGGCGCAGTCGCGGTCGGTGTGATCGACGAAGGTGTTTTTCAGGAACCAGCCGGACATGGTGTCGAAGATGCCGTGGATATGCGGCGGCAGGTCCAGTGTCGGGGCGTTGGTAAAGAACTTGCTGATGGTGGTGCTGAAGCTGCGCCACCAATCCTCTTCGGGGCGCTCGGTATGGATGACCTTGGCGTCGGGGAAGGCGTAGATCGTCCGCGGCCAGACGGCGGCGCCGGGCCAGTCCACCTGCGACTTGAACCCGGCAAAGACCTCGTGCCAGTCCACCGGCGCGCCGCGGGCGATGGCGGCCCAGTGGGCGGGCTGTTCGGGGCGCTGCATCACCTCGTACATGTGGTGGCAGGGGCCGAAGCCCAGCTCTTCGAGGGCGAGCTTGGTGGACATGGTGCCGGTGCGCCCGAAACCGGAGCCGATGATCTGAAGGGACATGCCGTGGTCTCCTGATGCGTCGAACGGGGACAGGATACCCTTGGTCACGGAATTGTCCTAGCCGAAACCGGACCCGGGCGGCGCGGGTGCTGCCCGCCCGCCCGGGGACCGTCACGACCCAAGATGTATCCGGAACCGCGCCCGGATCGCCGCGTCAAGGTCAGGCGCAAAGCGGGCGGGCGCGCGGGTGGCGAGGATGCGCTCCTTGCGGGCGGTGGCGGTGGCGATGAGGTCGGGCTGGCCCTGCTCGACCCATTCCTTGGGCGAGGCGCGGTTGGCGCAGGCGGGGTAGAGGTAATCGGTCTGCATCCGCGCCAGCGTCTGGCCCGCACCGAGGTAATGGCCCGGACCGCCGATGCAGGCGTCGCGGATCACCTCTAGGCTGAGCGTGTCCTCGTCCACCTCGATGCCGCGCACGCATCGGAGCGCCTGGCCGATCAGGTCATCGCCGAGGATGAGCGACTCGTGGCAGAAGCCCAGCAGCGAGGCGTGCATGCCTGCCGCCTCGTAGACCATGTTGAGGCCTGCGAGCCCGGCCATGACGTTGGAGGTGGCCTGCTCCCACCCGGCCTGCATGTCGGGCAGCTTGGAATCGGCGATGCCGCCGACCGCGCCGCCGGGCAGGCCGTAGAACTTGTGCATCTGCGCGCAGCCCGCCGACAGCAGCGCCTGCTCGCCCGAGCCGCCGGACATTGCGCCGGTGCGCAGGTCGCTGACGAAGGGCCAGGTGCCGAAGATCGCCGGGTGGCCCGGCTTGACCGCGTTGACATAGACGAGCCCGGCGAGGCACTCGGCCATGGCCTGCACGATGGCGCCCGCGATGGGGGCGGGGGCGGTGGCCCCGGCCTGCCCGGCGGACAAGAGCAGAACCGGCATGCCGCTGCGGATCACCTCTTCCATCACGCGGCAGGATTCGGTGGCGAATTTCATCGGCGGGACGACGAAGCAATTGGAATTGCTGACGAAGGGGCGATCGCGCCACGCGCCCTCGCCCCCCGCGATCAGGTGCAGCATCTCGATCGCGTCGGCGACGAACTCCGGCTCGGTGAAGGACACGCCGACATGCTTGGTGGTGCCCGCGCAGCAGGCGTAGAGCGTGTTGAGGTCCATCTCGCGGTTGTCGACGATGTCGCGGCAGACCATCGGGCGTTGCACGAAATGGATATTGTCGAGCGTGTCGGCGATGCGCGCGGCGTCGTGCAGGTCCTGCACGGTGCTGTCGCGGTAGTCGCCGGTGGCCACGTCCACGAGATGCACCGCCGCGCCCGCCGTGCCGTAATGCACGCGGTTGCCCGAGAGGGTCAGGTCGTGGCGCGGGTCGCGGCCATGCAGGGTGATCGCGCGGTTGGCGCGGGCGATGGTGTCCTCGATCAGCGCGCGGGGAAAGCGCAGCCGCCCGTCGGGGCCGGGGATGGCGCCCGCGCGGGTCATGTGCTCGACGCCGGAGGGGGGCGCGTCGGCGAGGCCGATCTGTTCGAGCGCGTCGAGTGCCGCGGCGTGGATGCGGCGCATCTGTAGCTCTGTCAGCGGGTGGTAGAGCCCACCGTCGAGGCCCGGGCGGACCGGGCGCAGGGTGTCGGCGAGGGGGGCGGCGCGTGCGTCATGGCGCGCGGCGCGGCCGCCGGAGCGGCGCGGGGCGGTGGCTGTCATCGGGAATTGTCCTTGGCAAGATCGCAGGGTCGGGTGCGGCGGTTGGCGTGCCCTCAGGGCCGCCCGCGCGGGGCAAGCCCACGTTCCGCCCCGATGGTGCGGCATACGAGCGCGATCTTGCTGCGTGGGGCCATGACGCCGTCCTCCTTTGGCGAGCAAAACCGAATCGGCCCGGCCTGTCTGTCGTGTTTGCGACCGGTGTCGCAAACGGAACATGATGGGGCGGTTGCCGGCTCTTGGGGGGGGTGGGGCAGACCGGACCCGGGGGAAGGAAGGAGGCATTTGGCCTGGAGGGGTCGGGATTAGCCGCGCATCGACGGGCCGCGGCGCGGTGATCCAAGGTTCGTTCTGCCGTGCTTTATGGCGGCCAAATTCGAGAAAGGCCCGAGCGGGACGCAGGTTCCAGCCATATCGCCGTGCCGTCACGCCAAAGGCGTGCCGCCTGTATCGGCGCACCTCTGGTGCGACGGTGCGGCCCGGCGATGCGCGGCGGCGTGCAAGCACGCCTTGATTCCGCGCATGGGCACCAAGACCCGAACAACCGCTCAAGGCCAAACCCCGTCACCCCGTTTCTCGCGCGCCTCGATCCGGTGGCGGGCCGAGCGAGGCGCGCCACGCGATCCCGGCGTCGAGGCGCAGGCCGGGGGGCGGGGCGGCGCCCGCGCGCATGTCGAGCAGCATTTGCGCCGCGCGCCGGCCCATTTCGCGATGCGGCACGTGCACGGTGGTGAGCGCGGGGGTGAGGATCGCGGCCAGTTCGATATCGTCGAAGCCGGTGATCGAGACGTCGCCGGGCACGTCGATCCCGAGCGCGCGCGCCTGCGTGACGGCGCCCGCGGCGAGCACGTCGTTGCCGCACAGCACCGCCGTGGGGCGCGGGTGCGCGTCCATCAGGCGGGCAAAGGCGGCGGCGCCGTTGGAGATGGAATAGGGCGTTTCCTCGACCAGTAGCGTGCCCGCGTCGAGCCCCGCCGCCGCCATCGCCGCGCAGACACCCCGGAAACGTGCGCGCGCTCGGTCGTTACCGGCACGGTCGGCGGTGATGACGGCAAGGCGGCGGTGGCCGAGCGCGATCACCTCGGCGGTGAGCGTCTGCATCGCAGCGCGGTTGTCGAAGCCCACGCAGGGCCGCGGCGCGGCCTCGTCCCAGGCCCAGGCGACGAGGTAGGGGATGTGCTGGCGGTCGAGCAGGGCATAGGCGGCCTCGGTCCGGTCATGGCCGATCAGCAGGAGCGCCTCGGCGCCGCGCGTGATGAGGGTGCGGATCTGGTCCTCTTCCTGCTCGGGCTTATAGGAGGAGGATGCCACCAGCAGCGTCACGCCATGCTCGCGCAGCGTGTCCTGAAATGCCTGGAGCCCGCGCGCGAAGATGGCGTTGTCCATCGTCGGGATCACCGCGCCGAAGGTGTTGGTGCGCCTTGCGGCGAGCGCGCGGGCCCCGAAATTGGGCGCGTAGCCGAGATCGCGGACCGCCTGCATCACCCGGGTGCGCGTGGCCTGCGTGACCTGACCGGGGGCGTTGAGGGCGCGCGAGACCGTGGCCGTGGAGACGCCCGCCCGCGCCGCCACGTCCGAGAGGGTGGGGGCGCCGGGGGCGGTGTCTGTGCGGTCGGATGGCAAGGGGCGGTCTCCGGGCTGCGGCGGTGATCTATCCTGCACGTTGCGCAGAGGTCAGTCCAGCCCGGAATGTAAGCGCTTGCATCGTGGAATGTAAGCGCTTACATTTGTCGGGAATCATGGATTTCCTGGGGAGGAGAGGACCATGTCGCTCGCGGTGTCGTCGTTACTGGCAGCCGTTTTCGTCCTGAACGTCGCGCTGGGCGCGGGCGGCTGGGGCGCGTTTCTGAGCGACGTGCAGGAAATGCTGGTTCTGCTCGCCGCCTCCGCAGCCTTTGTCGTCGCCATACTGCGGCGCGAGGCGCGGGCGCGTGAACACACCGAACGAAAAAACCAACAGGACTGACCAACCGGGAGGACAAGATGATCCGTGATACCAGAGAGCCCGTTTCCGAGGAGCGGCGCAATTTCCTGAAACTCGCAGCCAGCGGCAGCTTTACCGCCGCGCTGGTGGCCGGGGCGGGGGGGCTGTTGTGGTCCTCGGAGGCCGCGGCGCAGACCGCGCGCGAGGAGCGCGAGCGCGAGCAGGCCGCCGATCACGTCATGACGCTGGCCACCGCCTACGTGCTGGGCGCGACGCGCAGCTATCCGATCATGCAGCTCGATCTTAAGGAGAACATCCAGAACGCCACCGGCGGCAAGGTCTATGTCAAGCTCGCCCCCGGCGGGCAACTGGGCGCGGGCGGTGCGCTGGTGCAGGCGGTGCAGGGCGGCACGATCCAGTGCGCGCAGCATTCGCTGTCGAATTTCGCGCCCTTTGCCAGCGCCGTGGACCTCATCAACCTGCCGTATTTCTGCGGCTCGAACCAGCGATTCACCAACCTGGTGACGTCGGACGCCTGGAGGACGGAGGTGCATCCCAAGGTCGAGGCCGCGGGGTTCAAGCCGCTGTTCTACGTGGTGATCGACCCGCGGGTGGTGGCGATGCGCAAGGGTGGCGCCGGGCCGGTGATGACGCCGGGCGATCTCAAGGGGGTCAAGTTCCGGGTGCCGGGCTCGAAAATGCTCCAGCAATATTACCGGATGGTTGGGGCCAACCCGACGCCGGTGGCGTGGGGCGAGACACCCTCGGCGATCAAGCAGGGCGTGGCCGACGCGCTCGATCCGTCGGTGGGCGCGCTCTACGTTTTCGGCTTCAAGGACATCCTGAGCCACGTCACCTTTACCCAGGCGGTGCCGGACAGTCAGGTCTATTCGGTCAACCTCGAATGGTTCAACGGGTTGCCGGGGGACGTGCGAGAGGGGATCGAATGGGCGGGCGAGATGACCGCGCATCAGAACCTTGCCAAGGTGCCATCGGCGCGGACCTACGCCATGGCCGAGCTGGAGAAGGCCGGGGTGCAGTTCCATTCGCTGAGCGACGATCAGCTTGCCGAGTGGCAGGAAACGGGCGGCTACCAGCGCGGCGAGTGGGACGATTTCAAGGTCGAGCTGGCCGGGTCGATGGAGACCTTCGAGCGCCTCGCAGAGGCCGCGGGCACGCAGGGGCAGCACTACGTCCACGACGCCTGAGCCGATGAGCGGGCCGGGGCGGCACGCGCCCCGGTCCTGGCCCGCGCCATCCCGGCGCGCGGCCGGACAAGGAGAGTGCCATGTCCCGCATCCTTCACGCGCTGAACCGCAATGCCGAGCGGTGGGCCCTGCTCATCTTTTACGTGATGCTCGTTCTCACGATGTTCATCGAGGTGCTGCGGCGCGAGCTGTTGTCCTATTCCTCGATCTGGGGCGAGGAGATCGTGCGCTATTCGTTCATCTACCTGGCGTGGATCGGGGCGGCGGCGGCGGTGCGCGAGCGCGGGCATATCCGCATCGACGTGATCATGGCCTATGTCGGACGGCGGGCGAAGGCGGTGCTCTACATCCTTGGTGACCTGGTGATGTTCGCGGTGGCGGTGATCGCGTTCTACTGGTCGCTGGAGACGGTGCTCGTGTCGGCCAAGTTCGGGTCGGTCACGCATGGTCTGCGGATCAGCCAGGTCTGGTTTCTCGCCGCCGTTCCCATCGGATTCGGGCTGGTGATGCTGCGCCTCGTGCAGTCCTTGCTGCGCGATCTTGGCGACCTTCGGCACGGGCGACCCGTGTACGAGGGTGGCAAGATGTTCGACTGAGGGCCGCGAGATGCTGTGGAACCAACTGGATCAGAGCGTCGAGCTTGGCTGGGATTTCTACGCCCCGGTGCTGCTGTTCGTGCTGCTGGTGGCGCTCGCCGTGCCGGTCTGGGCCGCGATCGGCGCGGCGGCCATCGTCATGCTGCTCTGGTCCGGCGCGTTGCCGCTGAGCCTGGTGGGGGAGAGCCTGTTTCACGGCATCGACCATTTCGCGCTCACCGCCGTGCCGCTCTTTATCCTGACGGGTGACGTGCTGGTTCGCACCGGGCTCAGCCGCAAGTTTCTCGACGTGGCCGAGGCGCTGACGCAGTTCGCGCGCGGCGGTTTCGGCTCGGCCACGGTGCTGGTGTGCGGGATGTTCGCCGCCATCTCGGGTTCGGACGCCGCCGGGGCGGCGGCGGTGGGGCGGATGACCATCGCGCGGCTGGTGGAATCGGGGTATCCGCGCCCCTATGCCTGTGCGCTGGTGGCCGCGGGGGCCTGCACCGGCATCCTCATCCCGCCGTCGATCGCCTATATCATCATCGGGCTGGTGCTGGGCATTTCCGCCTCGACGCTGTTCATGGCGGCGCTCATTCCCGGGCTGGCGATCCTCGTCTCGATTCTTGTCACCAACATCATCATGAACCGGTTGAACGGCTGGGAGGGCGGCGGCAACATCACGTTTGGGGAATGGGCCACGCGGCTGTGGTCGGCGCTGAAATCGGGGTGGTACGCGTTCATCGTGCCGGGGATCATCTTCTACGGCATCTTTTCGGGGCGGCTAACGCCCACCGAGGCGGGGGCGACGGCGGTGGTGGTGACGATCATCATGGGGTTCATCCTCGGCACGCTGAGGCTGGCGGATTTTCCCGAGATGCTGGTGAGTTCCGCCAAGGTCAACGGGGTGATCCTGCCGATCATCGCGTTCTCGCTGCCGCTGGCGCAGGCGCTGGCCATCCTCGGCGTGCCGCAGGGTTTTGTCGCCGCCGCCACGACGGTGAGCGACGAGCCGTGGGTGCTCATCCTGATGATGGTCGGCATCCTGATCGCCGCCGGCTGCGTGATGGAGACGACGCCCAACATCGTGATCCTCGCGCCGATCCTGAAGCCGCTCGCGGACAGTATCGGCATGAACGAGATCCAGTTCTGCATCATGATGATCACCGCGCTGGGGGTGGGGTTCATCACGCCGCCGCTGGGGCTCAACCTCTTTGTCGTCGCGGGGCTGACCGGCGAGTCGATCCTGCGGATCGCGTATCGCGCGGTGCCGTTCGTGTTCTTCATGCTCGTGGTGACGCTGATGATCGCGTATCTTCCGGCGATTTCCACGACACTGCTTCCCGATATCTACAAGTGAAACAGGAGCCATCCATGCCGACGGAATATCTCAAGAAAGCCCCCCGCCATTCGCGCAGCGACGCCAGCGAGACGCGCGACATCGTGCGGGGCATTCTCGACGATATCGAGGCGCGGGGCGATGCCGCGGCGCTGGAATATGCCGCGAAGTTCGACCGCTACGAGGGGGAATTGGTGCTGTCGTCCGAGGCGATCGAGGCGGCCGCGGCCAAGGTGCCGGAAAAGCTGCGCCGCGACATCGAGTTCGCCCATGACAACGTGCGCAAGTTTGCCGAGGCACAGAGGGCCACGGTGGCCGATTTCGAGGTCGAGGTGGTGCCGGGGCTGATCGCCGGGCAGAAGGCGATCCCGGTGCACGCGGCGGGGTGCTACGTCCCGGGCGGGCGCTATAGCCATATCGCCAGCGCGATCATGACCGTGACCACCGCCAAGGTGGCCGGGTGCAGCAATATCGTGGCCTGCTCGCCGCCGCGCCCCGGCGTGGGCATCAATCCGGCCATCGTCTACGCCGCGCATGTCTGCGGCGCCGACCAAATCCTCGCGATGGGCGGGGTGCAGGGGGTGGCGGCGATGACCTTCGGGCTGTTCGGGCTGCCCAAGGCCAATATCCTCGTCGGTCCCGGTAACCAGTTCGTGGCCGAGGCCAAGCGGATGCTGTTTGGCCGCGTCGGCATCGACATGATCGCGGGGCCCACCGACAGCCTGATCCTCGCCGATGCCAGTGCCGACCCGATGATCGTGGCGACCGACCTGGTGGGGCAGGCCGAGCATGGCTACAACTCGCCGGTCTGGCTGGTGACGGATGACCGGGCGCTGGCCGAGGAGGTGATGCGCCTCGTGCCGCTGCTGATCGACGATCTGCCGGAGGTCAATCGCGACAACGCCGCAGCCGCCTGGCGCGACTATGCCGAGGTGATCGTCTGCGCAGACCGCGAGGAGATGGCCGCCACCTCCGACGCCTATGCGCCCGAGCACCTGACGGTGCAGGCGGCCGATCTCGACTGGTGGCTGGGGCGGCTGACCTGCTATGGCTCGCTGTTCCTGGGCGAAGAGACGACCGTGGCGTTCGGCGACAAGGCGTCGGGCACCAACCATGTGCTGCCCACCGGCGGAGCGGCGAGCTATACCGGCGGCCTGAGCGTGCACAAGTACATGAAGATCGTGACCTGGCAGCGCGCCACGCGCGAGGGATCGCGCCCGGTAGCGGAGGCCACCGCGCGCATCGCCCGACTGGAGGGGATGGAGGGGCACGCGCGCACCGCCGATATCCGGCTGCGCAAGTATTTCCCCGGCGAGAATTTCGACCTGTCGGCGGAGGGCTGAGGTGACGGGCGAGCTGTTTTCCGTCGCGGGCCGCGTGGCCTGTGTCACCGGCGCAAGCGCGGGCCTCGGGCGGCGCGCGGCGCTGGTGCTGGCGCGCGCGGGGGCGCGGGTGGTGGGCGTCGCGCGGCGGCGCGCGTCGCTTGACGAGTGGCGCGCCGAGGCAGGGAGCGCGACGGCGGCCGTGGCGGGCGATGTCGCGGACATGGATGGGCTCGACGATCTCGCAGCGGCCATCGCCGCGCCGTTCGGCCCGCCCGATATCGTGGTCCATGCCGCCGGGCTCAACACGCGGGAAGCGGCGGACGCGGTGACGCGCGCGGGCTGGGAGGCGACGCTGGCGGTGAACCTCTCGGCGCCGTTCTTCCTGAGCCAGGCATTGGTGCCGGAGATGCAGGCGCGGGGCTGGGGGCGGATCGTCAATTTCGCGTCGCTGCAATCCTTTCGCGCCTTTCCGGGTGGTATCGCCTATGGTGCGAGCAAGGGCGGCGTGGCGCAGATGACCCGCGCGATGGCCGAGGCGTGGTCGGCGCACGGTATTACCGTGAACGCGCTCGGGCCGGGATTTTTCCCCACCGAGCTGACCGCGGCGGTGTTCGACGATGCCGAGCGCGCGGCGCGGAACGCCGCCGCGACCTGCATCGGGCGCAACGGGCGGGTGGAGGATCTCGACGGGCCGCTGCTGTTCCTGTGCTCGGATGCCTCGGCCTATATCACGGGGCAGGTGCTGATGGTGGACGGGGGGTTCACGGCGCGATGAGGGCGCTGGTCTATACCGGTCGCGAGACGCTGGATTATCGCGAGGTGCCGGAGCCGCGCCCGGAGGCGGGCGAGGTGCTGATCCGGGTCATGGCCGTGGGCATCTGCGGATCGGACATGCACGCATATCTTGGCCACGACGCGCGCCGCCCCGCGCCGCTCATCCTCGGGCACGAGGCGGCGGGGGTGATCGCGGGCGGCCCGCGCGCGGGCGAGCGGGTGACGATCAACCCGCTGGTGACCTGCGGGGACTGCCCGGCCTGCCGGGCGGGGCGCGAGAACCTGTGCCCGGCGCGGCAGATCATCTCGATGCCGCCGCGCGAGGGAGCGTTTGCCGATGCGGTGCGGATGCCGGAGCGCAACCTCGTGCCGGTGCCCGACGATGTGCCGCTGGGGGTGGCCGCGCTGGCCGAACCGCTGGCGGTGAGCTGGCACGCGGTGCGGTTGGGGCTGGCGGCGCTTGCCCTGGGGCAGGGGGGGCGCGCGCTGGTGATCGGCGGCGGGGCCATCGGGCTGGCGGCGGCGCTGGCGCTGGGTGCGCAGGGCTGCGGCGATGTGGTGGTGGTCGAGCCGAACGCGGGCCGCCGCGACTACCTGGTGCGGCGCTGCGGAGTGGCGGTGGTGCCGGAGGCGACAGGCGACTGGCCGCTGGTGATCGACGCGGTCGGATTTGGTGCCACGCGTGCCGTGGCCTCGGCGCGGGCCGAGCCGGGGGGCGTGATCGTACATATCGGGCTGGGCGAGGACGAGGGCGGGCTCGATATCCGGCGGATGACGCTGCAGGAGATCAGTTTCATCGGCACCTATACCTACACCGGGCAGGATTTCCGCGACACCTGCGCGGCGATGTTCGCGGGCCGGTTGGGGCCGCTCGACTGGGCCGAGACGCGGGGATTGTCCGAAGGCGCGACGGCCTTTGCCGATATCCGCGCGGGGCGCGTGGCAGCCCCCAAGATCGTGCTGCGGCCCGGAGGGTGAGGTGCGGGCCCGTGACGGGCCGCGCCACCCTTAGACCAACCGCGACGTCTCGATCGCCGCGCGGACGAAATCGGCGAAGAGCGGGTGGGGCGCGAAGGGTTTGGATTTCAACTCGGGGTGATATTGCACGCCGATGAACCACGGGTGATCGGACCATTCCACGATCTCGGGCAGGCGGCCATCGGGGGACATGCCGGAAAAGGTCAGGCCGCATTTTTCCAGCTGCTCGCGATACTTGGTGTCCACCTCGTAGCGGTGGCGGTGGCGCTCGTCGATATGGGTCGTGCCGTAGACCTGCGCCACGCGGGAGCCCTCCTTGAGCGCCGCGTCATAGGCGCCGAGTCGCATGGTGCCGCCCTTGTCGTCGCTGACCTTGCGCTGCACCTTCTCGTTGCCTTGCACCCATTCCTTGAGGTGGTAGACCACCGGCTCGAACCGTTTATGGCCGGCCTCGTGGTCGAATTCTTCCGAGCCCGCATCCTTCAGCCCGGCGACGTTGCGCGCGGCCTCGATCACCGCCATCTGCATGCCGAGGCAGATGCCCAAGTAGGGGATCTTGCGGGTGCGGGCGAACTCGGCGGCGCGGATCTTGCCCTCGGTGCCGCGCTCGCCGAAGCCGCCGGGCACGAGGATGGCGTGGAAGCCCTCGAGATGGGGGGCGGGGTCTTCGCGCTCGAAAATCTCGGCATCGACCCATTCGACATTGACCTTGACCCGGTTGGCCATGCCGCCATGGATGAGCGCCTCCTTGATGGATTTATAGGCGTCCTCGAGCTGCACGTATTTGCCGACGATGGCGATATTGACCTCGCCGTCGGTGTTGTGGATGCGGTCGACCACGTCCTGCCAGACGGTCAGGTCGGGGCGCGGCGCGGGGCTGATCTGGAACGCGTCGAGCACCGCCTGATCGAGCCCCTCGTGATGATAGGCGAGCGGCGCCTCGTAGATCGACTTTAGGTCATAGGCGGCGACGACATGCTCCTTGCGGACGTTGCAGAAGAGCGCGATCTTTTCGCGTTCCTTGTCGGGGATCGGCTGCTCGGAGCGGCAGACGAGGATGTCGGGGGCGATGCCGATGGATTGGAGTTCCTTGACCGAGTGCTGGGTCGGCTTGGTCTTGAGTTCGCCGGAGGCGGCGAGATAGGGCAGGAGGGTGAGGTGCATGAAGATGCATTGCCCCCGCGCGCGGTCATGGCTGAACTGGCGGATCGCCTCGAAGAACGGCAGCCCCTCGATATCGCCCACGGTGCCGCCGATCTCGCACAGCATGAAATCGACCTCGTCCTCGCCGATCTTGAGGAAGTCCTTGATCTCGTTGGTGACGTGGGGAACCACCTGGATGGTCTTGCCGAGGTAGTCGCCGCGGCGCTCGCGCTCGAGCACGTTGGAATAGATGCGCCCCGAGGAGACGGAATCGGTCAGCCGGGCGGGGACGCCGGTAAAGCGCTCGTAATGGCCGAGGTCGAGATCGGTTTCGGCACCGTCATCGGTGACGAACACCTCGCCATGCTCGAAGGGCGACATGGTGCCGGGATCGACGTTGAGATACGGGTCGAGCTTGCGCAGCCGGACCGAGAAGCCGCGCGCCTGCAAGAGCGCGCCCAACGCCGCCGAAGCGAGCCCCTTGCCGAGCGAGGAAACCACGCCGCCAGTGATGAATATATACCGTGCCCTGGCCATGCGGCCCCCCCGTGATGCTGCGTCTCGTTCGCCGGTCAAAGCCCCGGATGGCCCTTGAGTCGCCACCCGATCACGGGATTTAACCCATAAAGGATTCCGTGCGCCCGCGCAAGACGGACGCTAGATCATGTTGCGGGCGCGCGCGGCACCCGCAATGGTTTGTGGTCAGTCCGCCGTCGGCGTGAGCGGCGCGTCGCTCGAGGGCGGCGGCAGCAGGTCATCGACATTGGGCAGGCCCGGCGCGGCCGGTTCTTCGGCCGCCGGGGTTTCGGTATCGCCCAGCCGGTCAAGCACCGAGACGCCCGAGGATTTCTGCGCCGCGAGCACCGTGAGCGTGAGCGACGTGGCGATAAAGGCCGCCGCGAGGATCCATGTGAGCTTGCCCAGTGCGGTGGCCGCCGCGCGGCCCGAGATGGCGCCACCCCCGCCGCCGCCCATGCCGAGCCCGCCGCCCTCGGAGCGTTGCAGGAGCACCACGCCGATCAGCGAGAGCGCCAGAAGCAGGTGGATGGTCAGGACGACGTTTTCCATGGGGGGCAGGGCCTGTCACTTGATCTCGGTCTGGGCGGTATCTATGCAATTCCACCGAGCGCCGCAACCCGCCTATTCGTCCACGTCATCCATGTCCGCCTGTCCCGAAAGCCTGCGGCGGACGTGGCTCCAGCTCAGCCCGATGCCCAGCACCAACGAAAGCGCCAGCAGCGCGATCCAGATGTTGAGGGTGGGATCCTCGAAGGAGACGATCCCGTGATCCCTGAGCACCCAGATCGCCGAGCCGACGATGGCCAGCACCATGATCATGCCGAACGCCCCGATCGAGCGCAGCGTGGCGCGCAGGTAGATCGTGTAGCCGACCATCAGCAAGAGCCCCAGCAGCACCGCCATCGGCATCTGTGCGCCCGCGTTTGCCTGCGCCCAGGTCAGGTAGTTCCATTCTGTCGGGTTGAAGGTCAGCGCCAGCAGCCCGAAGGCCGCCACCCACCTGGCGAAAAATCCCATGTCACGCCCCCTGCGAAAAATCATTTGTCCCGGTTTTCGCCCGGCGTGGCGTGCCTGTCCAGTGGGCGTGGGCCGAAATTCCGGTTTCGCCCCGCCAATGCCCCCGGTATAGAGGCGCGCGGAAAGCCGCAGGCGTGGGGAGAGATCATGGCCAATGTCGTCGTCGTGGGCGCCCAGTGGGGCGATGAGGGAAAAGGCAAGCTCGTCGATTGGCTGAGCGAGCGCGCCGACGTGATCGCGCGCTTCCAGGGCGGGCACAATGCGGGCCACACGCTGGTCATCGATGGCAAGGTCTACAAGCTGAACGCGCTGCCCTCGGGGGTGGTGCGCGCGGGCAAGCTCAGCGTCATCGGCAACGGCGTGGTGCTCGACCCCTGGCACCTGGTGCAGGAAATCGAGGCGATCCGCGGGCTGGGTGTGACCATTACACCCGAGACGCTGATGGTGGCGGAAAACACGTCCCTCATCCTGCCGATTCACGGCGAGCTTGACCGCGCGCGCGAGGAGGCGGCCAGCAAGGGCACCAAGATCGGCACCACGGGCCGCGGCATCGGCCCCGCCTACGAGGACAAGGTCGGCCGCCGCGCGGTGCGGGTGGCCGATCTCGCCGACGAGGCGACGCTGATCGCGCGGGTGGACCGGGCGCTGCAGCATCATGACCCGCTGCGCCGCGGCCTCGGCATCGAAGCCGTCGATCGCGAGGCGCTGATCGCCCAGCTCATGGAGATCGCGCCGCAGGTGCTGCCCTATGCCGCACCGGTCTGGAAGGTGCTGGGCGAGCAGCGTCGTGCCGGCAAGCGCATCCTGTTCGAGGGCGCGCAGGGCGCGCTTCTCGACATCGATTTCGGCACCTACCCGTTTGTCACCTCGTCGAACGTGATCGCCGGGCAGGCGGCCACCGGCGTCGGGCTGGGCCCCGGCGCGATCGACTACGTGCTGGGCATCGTCAAGGCCTATACCACCCGCGTGGGCGAGGGGCCGTTCCCGACCGAGCTGCACGATGCCGACGGCCAGCGGCTGGGCGAGCGGGGGCGGGAGTTCGGCACCGTGACGGGCCGGCAGCGGCGCTGTGGCTGGTTCGACGCCTGCCTCGTGCGCCAGACCTGCGCCACCTCCGGCGTGAACGGCATCGCTCTGACCAAGCTCGACGTGCTCGACGGGTTCGAGACGCTCAGGATCTGCACGGGCTACGATCTCGACGGTCGTCGGCTCGACTACCTGCCGACGGCGGCTGATGAGCAGGCGCGCTGCACGCCTCTCTACGAGGAGATGGAGGGCTGGAGCGAATCGACGGAGGGCGCGCGGAGCTGGGCCGATCTGCCCGCCGCCGCCATCAAGTACGTGCGCCGGGTCGAGGAGTTGATCGGCTGCCCGGTCGCGCTACTGTCCACCTCACCCGAGCGCGAGGATACGATCCTCGTCACAGATCCGTTCGCCGATTGAGGAGGCAGACATGGCGCTTGGATACAAGGCGCGCAAACGCTGGTCGCTGGTGGTGCTACTGATTGCGCTGCCCGCGTATATCGTCGCCGCCGTCACCCTCACCGACTGGCTGCGCGCGCGGTATGACGGCATGCCCATGCTGATCGAACTGATCGTGTTCGTCGTGCTCGGCGTGGTCTGGATTTTCCCGCTCAAACGCATCTTTATCGGCGTGGGCCAGCCCGACCCGGACGAGCGGCAGGACCGGCCCTGATCTTCATCTTGCCGAAAATATCCAGCCCCCGGCGCAGGTCAAGCCCGCCGCCGGGGGGCTGGCTCAGCCGCGCATCCGGGTGCCGTCGGCGTCGAACAGCGGCTCGGTGAGCAGGCGGGCGGGGCATTTCTCGCCGAGGATCTCGATCTCGGCCTCCAACCCGGGTTCCGCGTCGCCCGCGGGCACCAGCGCCAGCGCGATGGATTTGCCCGCGTGGTGCGAATAGCCGCCCGAGGTGCAGAAGCCGCGCACCTCGCCGTCGATCCAGACCGGTTCGTAGCCGTTCACATCCGCGTCCGTTGCCTTGACTTCGAAGGCGACGAGCGTGCGCGCCGCCCCTGCCGCGCGCTCGGCCTCGGCGGCCGCGCGGCCGATGAAATCGGCGTTCTTCTGCCACGCGATGAAGCGGTCCATGCCGGTCTCGCCGGGGGTGTAGTCGGGCGAGAACTCGCGCAGCCACGCACCGAAGAACCTGTCGAGCCGAAGCGACATCATCGCGCGCATCCCGAAGGGTTTCATGCCGTGGTTCTGCCCTTCGGCCCAGAGCGTGTCCCACAGCGCGCGCTGCGCCATCGGATCGCAATAGATCTCGAACCCCAGATCGCCGGTGAAGCTTACCCGCTGCACGAGGCAATCGACCATGCCGATGGTGACGTGGCGCAGGTCCATGAACCGCATGTCGGCCACGGCGTCGCGGGTGCAGGCCGTCAGCACGTCGCGCGCCTTTGGTCCGGCGATCTGGAAGCCGTTGAGCCGGTCCGAGATGTTTTCGACCTGCACGCCGCCGGCCTCGTTCATCTCGAACCAGCGCATATGCACCGCCTGCGCGCCGTAGGAGGCGGTGAGCTGGAACGCCTCGTCACCCAGGCACGATACGGTGAAATCGCCCCAGAGCCGCCCTTGCGGCGACAGCATGGGCGAGAGTGACAGCCGCCCCGGTTTCGGGATGCGGCCAGCCATGATCCGGTCGAGCCAGTCGCGCGCGTGCGGTCCGGTGACGAGGTATTTGCCGAAATTATGCACCTCGTTGATGCCCACGCCCTCGCGCACCGCCCTGACCTCGCGCGCCGTGGCGTCCCAGGCGTTGGAGCGGCGGAAGGAGGGCGTCTCGAAGCGGGGTTCGTGTCCTTCGGCGAAGTAGTTGACCACCTCCAGCCCGAACTGGTGGCCCCAGACCGCGCCCATCTGATCGAACACGTCATACATCGGCGTCTGGCGGAAGGGCCGGGCGGCGGGCAGTTCCTCGTTGGGGTAGGAGACGGAAAACCGCTTCTGGTAGTTCTCGATCACCTTGGGGCGGGTATAGCCGGGCGTGATCCAGTCGCCGTAGCGGGCCACGTCCATCGCGGTGACGTCGCGCTCGCATTCCCCCTCGATCATCCATTGCGCCAGCATCAGCCCGACGCCGCCGCCCTGAGAAAAGCCTGCCATCACCCCGCAGGCGGACCAGTAGTTGCGCAAGCCCGGCACCGGGCCGACCAGCGGGTTGCCGTCGGGGGCGAAGGTGAAGGGGCCGTGGATCACCGACTTGACGCCCGCGCGCCCCAGCGCCGGGAAGCGGCGGTAGGCGAATTCGATGCTGTCCTCGATCTTGTCGAAATCGTCGGGCAGCAATTCGTGGCCGAATTCCCACGGTGTGCCATCGACCGCCCAGGGCCGGCAGGGCTGCTCGTAAAAGCCGATGCAGAGGCCGCGCCCCTCTTGCCGCAGGTAGCTCTCGCCCGCCGGGTCCATGACGTGGGGGTGCTCGCCGCCGCCGTCGATGATCGCGGCGATCTCGGGCACCTCGTCGGTCACCAGATACTGATGCTCCATCGGGTGCAGGGGCAGGTAGGTGCCCGCCATCGCCCCCACCTCGCGCGCCCAGAGACCGGCGGCGTTGACGACATGCTCGGCATGGATGGTGCCCTTGTCTGTGACCACGTCCCAGGTACCGTCGGGCCGTGGTTTGGTCTCGTGCACCATGCAGTGGGTTTCAATCGTGGCCCCGCCCATGCGCGCGGCCTTGGCATAGGCGTGGGTGGTGCCGGAAGGGTCGAGATGGCCGTCGAGGGGGTCGTAGAGCGCGCCGATGATGCCGTCGGTATTGGTGACGGGGGCGAGGCGCGCGATTTCCTCGGGGCCGACGATGTGGGTGTCGAGGCCCATGTAGCGGTGCTTGGCGCGTTCGGCGAGCAGCATGTCGAAGCGGTCGCGGTTGTCGGCAAGCGTGACGCCGCCGACGTGGTGCAGCCCGCAACTGAGGCCGGTGATCTCTTCCAGTTCCTTGTAGAGGCGGATGGTGTAGCCCTGCAGGGCGGCCATGTTGGTATCGCCGTTGAGCGTGTGAAAGCCCCCCGCCGCGTGCCAGGTGGAGCCGGAGGTGAGATCGGAGCGTTCCACCAACATGACGTCGGACCAGCCGAGTTTCGTCAGGTGGTAGAGAACCGAGGCGCCGACGACGCCGCCGCCGATGACGCAGACGCGGGTGGTGGTTTTCATGGGTGCGGCCTCTTGCGGTTACAGTTTTGCCCAAAGTGGAACGGCTGCGCGGGGCCGCATGTCGGTTTGCGACAGGATGTGTCGTTTCTAATTGGTGGTGGGGGCGGGGCGGCTGCGCCGCGCGTCTTGCAATGATGAGGGGCGCTGCCCCTCACACTCCCCGGGGTATTTCGGCCAACAAGAAACCGCGGGCGTGGTAGCACAGCGACAGGATATGTCGGAGATCGGCAACCGGGCGCGGGGCGCGCGTTTCAGGGTGTCGGGGTGAAAACCCGAGGGACACCCCATGAAGACCCATGCACAGGCCGTCGTGATCGGTGGCGGCGTTATCGGATGCTCGATCCTTTACCACCTTGCCAAGCTGGGGTGGCACGATGTCGTCCTGCTGGAGCGCGACGAGTTGACGAGTGGCAGCACCTGGCACGCCGCGGCCAATATTCACGGGCTGCATGACAGCGCCAATATCAGCCGTTTGCAGCATTACACGATGACCCTTTACAAGGAGCTGGAGGCCGAGACGGGGCAAAGCTGCGGGGTGTTTCAACCCGGATCGCTCTACCTCGCGCAGACCGGGAACCGGGTGCATCAATTGCGCCTGCAAGCGGCGAAGGCCAAGCTTTATGGCATGAATTTCCACGAGATTTCCCGCGGTGAGGCCGAAAAGCTGCACCCGCTGGTGAATTTCGATGGCATCCGCTGCATCATGTACGAGCCCGATGGCGGCAATGTCGATCCGTCGGGCGTGACCAATGCCTACGCGGTGGGGGCGCGGCAGCGGGGGGCGGAGATCCATCGCTTTACCCCCGTGATGGCGACGCTGCCGCAGGCGGATGGGACATGGATCGTCGAGACGCCCAAGGGCAATATCCGCACGCCCTGGGTGATCAACGCGGCGGGGCTGTGGGGCCGGGAGGTGGCCAGGCTGGCGGGGATCGAGCTGCCGCTGCAGCCTACCGAGCACCAGTATTTCGTGACCGAAACCATTGCCGAGATCGCCGGGATGGACCGGCGGTTGCCCTCGGTCGCGGACCGGGATGGCGAGTATTACCTGCGACAGGAGGGCAAGGGCCTGCTGATCGGCGCCTACGAGCGCGACATGCGGTTCTGGGCCGAGGATGGCACGCCGCTCGATTTCGCGCATGACCTGTTTCCCGACGATCTGGAGCGGATCGAGGACAACATGATGCGCGCCATTACCCGCGTGCCGGTGGTGGGCGAGGCGGGGATCAAGCGGGTGATCAACGGGCCGATGATCTGGTCGCCCGATGCCAACGTGATCCTCGGGCCGGTGCCGGAGCTGAAAGGCTATTTCTGCTGTAACGGGATCATCCCCGGCTTTAGCCAATCGGCGGGCATGGGCTGGATGGTGGCCGAGTGGCTGGTCAATGGCGAGATGAAATACGACATGTTCGCCTGGGATGTGGCGCGGTTCGGCCTGTGGGCCAATGACCGCGATTTCGTCAAGGCGAAGGTCAAGGACCAATACGCGCACCGCTTTGCCATCCATTATCCCAACGAGGAGCGCGCGGCGGGCCGCCCGCTGCGGGTGCGGCCCGCCTACGAGATGCAGCGCGAGATGGGCGCGGTGTTTGGCCTCAACTATGGCTGGGAGCATCCGCTGTGGTTCGCGGATGCGTCGGGCACGCAGGACACCAACGGCTTTACCCGGCAGAACTGGTGGGCGCCGGTGGGCGAGGAGTGCAAGATGCTGCGCGACCGCGCCGGGATCATCGACATCTCGAATTTCGCCAAGTACCGCGTCAGGGGACCGGGGGCGGAGGCGTGGCTCAACGCCGTGTTTGCCAACCGGATGCCGCGCGCGGTGGGCCGGTCGTGCCTGACGCCGCTGATTGGTGTGCGCGGCGGGATCGCGGGCGATGCGACGGTGACGCGGCTGGGCGAGGATGAGTTCTGGGTGATCTCTTCGGGCATGGCGGAGCGCTATCACAAGCGGTTTTTGGACGCCGTGCCGTTGCCGGAGGGGACCACGTTCGACAGCCTGACCGAGGCGGTGTGCGGCTTCAACGTGGCGGGGCCCAAGTCGCGCGAGCTGTTGCAGCGGCTGACGAATGTGTCGCTTGAAACCTCGGATTTCCCGTTCATGGCGAGCCGACGGGTCGAGATCGCGGGCGTGGAGTGCGTGGCGATCCGCGTGAGCTTTACCGGCGATCTGGGCTGGGAATTGCATTGCGCAACCGATGATCAGGCGCGGCTTTACGCGGCGCTCATCGAGGCGGGGCGGCCCATGCGCGCGGGGCCGGTGGGCAGCCGCGCGCTGATGAGCCTGCGGCTGGAAAAGGGCTATGGCTCGTGGTCGCGCGAATTCAGCCCCGAATACTGGCCACAGGAGGCGGGGCTGGCCGGGCTGTGCAAGATGGACAAGGATTTCCTCAACAAAGCGGCGTTGGAGCAGGTGATCGGCAATGCCCCGCGTGAGCGGCTGGTGATGCTGGCGCTGAACGAGGCGGACGTGACCGCGTCGAACGCCGATGCCACGGGCGGTGAGCCGATTTTCAAGGACGGTGTGGGCGTGGGGCGCGTGACCTCGGGGGCCTATGGCTATTCGGTGGGGATGAGCCTGGCGCTGGGCTACGTGTCCGATGCCGAGCCGGGCGACGCGGTCGAGGTGATGGTGCTGGGACAGCCGCACCGCGCGCGCATCCTGCACGAGGCACCGTTCGATCCTAAGGGGGCGCGGCTGCGGGCGTGAGACGACCGTAACCGGATCGAGGGGGCGGCTGGCCCGGAGCGGACGGTCTGCCCAAGGGTAAAGGAGGCGCGCAACGGGGGCCGGGCGCCGGGTGACAGCGCCTGGCGAGACCGCGACCGTTTCGCAACGTTCACCATCTGTTCACAATTTCGGCTTGGACGACTCGCCGCTCTCCTCTATGTCATGGGCGGTGACAACGGGGGCTGCGGCATGGCCGAACTCAGGACGATCTCGGTGCGCGGTGCGCGCGAGCACAATCTCAAGAGCATCGACGTGGACATTCCGCGCGATCAGCTCGTAGTGATTACCGGGCTGTCGGGCTCGGGCAAGTCGTCGCTGGCGTTTGATACCATCTATGCAGAGGGGCAGCGGCGCTACGTCGAATCGCTCTCGGCCTATGCGCGGCAGTTCCTCGACATGATGGAAAAGCCGGACGTGGATCATATCAGTGGGCTCAGCCCGGCGATTTCCATCGAGCAGAAGACCACGTCGAAGAACCCGCGCTCTACCGTCGGCACGGTGACGGAAATCTACGATTACATGCGGCTGCTGTTCGCCCGCGTCGGCACGCCCTATTCACCGGCCACCGGCCTGCCCATCGAGGCGCAGCAGGTGCAGGACATGGTGGATCGGGTGATGGCGATGGAGGCGGGCACGCGCGGCTATCTGCTGGCGCCGATCGTGCGCGACCGCAAGGGTGAGTACCGCAAGGAATTCCTCGAACTGCGCAAGCAGGGCTTTCAGCGGGTGAAGGTGGATGGCGCGTTTTACGAGCTGGACGAGCCGCCCACGCTCGACAAGAAATTCCGCCACGATATCGACGTGGTGGTGGACCGGCTGGTGGTGAAAGAGGGGCTGGAGACACGGCTTGCCGACAGTTTCCGCACCGCGCTCGATCTGGCCGACGGCATCGCCGTGCTGGAGACCGCCCCGCGCGAGGGCGAGCCGGAGCGGATCACGTTTTCCGAGAATTTCGCCTGTCCGGTCAGTGGCTTCACCATTCCCGAGATCGAACCGCGGCTGTTTTCGTTCAACGCACCGTTCGGGGCCTGCCCCGATTGCGGGGGGCTGGGGGCCGAGCTGTTTTTCGACGAGAAACTCGTGGTGCCCGACGAGGCGCTGCGCGTGGGTGATGGGGCCATCGCGCCCTGGCGCAAGGGCAAATCGCCCTATTTTACCCAGACCATCAACGCCATTGCGAAACATTACGAGTTCGACAAGGCGACCCCGTGGAAGGATCTGCCCGCGCATGTGAAGCAGGTGTTCCTGTATGGCTCGGGCGAGGAGGAAATCCGCTTTCGCTATGACGAGGGCGGGCGCGTCTACCAGGTGAGCCGGGTGTTCGAGGGGGTGATCCCCAACATGGAGCGGCGCTATCGCGAGACCGATAGCGCGTGGGTTCGCGAGGAATTCGAGCGCTACCAGAACAACCGCCCCTGCGGCACCTGCGGCGGCCATCGTCTGCGCCCCGAGGCGCTGGCGGTGCGGATCGCGGATCTGCATGTGGGGCAGGTGGTGCAGATGTCGATCCGCGAGGCGCATGACTGGTGCGCGACGGTGCCCGACCATCTCACGGTGCAGAAGAACGAGATCGCCCGTGCCATCCTCAAGGAAATCCGCGAGCGGCTGGGGTTCCTCGTCAACGTGGGGCTCGATTACCTGACGCTGAGCCGCAACGCGGGCACGCTGTCGGGCGGCGAGAGCCAGCGTATCCGGCTGGCAAGCCAGATCGGCTCTGGCCTCACCGGTGTGCTCTACGTGCTCGACGAGCCCTCGATCGGGCTGCATCAGCGCGATAACGGGCGGCTGTTGCAGACGCTCAGGAACCTGCGCGACCAGGGCAACACGGTGATCGTGGTCGAGCATGACGAGGAGGCCATCCGCACCGCCGATTACGTCTTTGACATCGGGCCCGGGGCGGGCGTGCACGGGGGGCGCGTGGTGAGCCACGGCACGCCGGATGCGGTGGCCGCCGATCCGGCGTCGATCACCGGGCAATACCTGGCGGGCACCCGCGAGATCGCCGTGCCGTCCAAGCGGCGCAAGGGCAACCGCAAGAAGCTGACCGTGGTGCGCGCCACCGGCAACAACCTCAAGGACATGACGGCCGAGTTTCCGCTGGGCAGGTTTGTCTGTGTTACCGGCGTGTCGGGCGGGGGCAAATCGACGCTGACCATCGAGACGCTGTTCAAGACCGCCTCGATGCGATTGAACGGCGCGCGGCAGACGCCGGCGCCGTGCGAGACGATCAAGGGGCTGGAGCATCTCGACAAGGTGATCGACATCGACCAGCGCCCCATCGGGCGCACGCCGCGGTCGAACCCCGCGACCTATACCGGGGCGTTCACGCCGATCCGCGACTGGTTTGCCGGGTTGCCCGAGGCCAAGGCGCGCGGCTACAAGCCCGGGCGCTTCAGCTTCAACGTCAAGGGTGGGCGCTGCGAGGCGTGCCAGGGCGACGGGCTCATCAAGATCGAGATGCATTTCCTGCCGGATGTCTATGTCGAATGCGAGACCTGCAAGGGTGCGCGCTACAACCGCGAGACATTGGAAATTCGTTTCAAAGGCAAAAGCATAGCGGACGTTCTTGATATGACGGTTGAAGAAGCGCAGGAGTTTTTCCGGGCGGTGCCGTCGATCCGCGAGAAGATGGACGCGCTGGCGCGCGTGGGCCTCGGCTATATCAAGGTGGGCCAGCCGGCGACGACGCTCTCGGGGGGCGAGGCGCAGCGGGTGAAGCTATCCAAGGAATTGGCCAAGCGCTCCACGGGGCGCACGCTCTATATCCTCGACGAGCCGACGACGGGGTTGCATTTCGAGGATGTGAAGAAGCTGCTGGAAGTGCTGCACGAACTGGTCGAGGCGGGCAACACCGTGGTGGTGATCGAGCACAATCTCGACGTCATCAAGACCGCCGACCACATCATCGACATCGGCCCCGAGGGCGGTGATGGCGGTGGCGAGATCGTGGCCACCGGCACGCCGGAGGAGGTAGCGCAGGTCGAGCGCAGCCATACCGGGCGCTACCTCAAGGATATGCTGGCGGCGCGCCGGGTGGCAGCGGAATAGCGGCAGTCGCCACAAATGGATCGAAATTCAAAACAAATACAAATAGGTCAATAACGTAAGTGATGACGTGTGCACTAAGTGTGCAACGTGAAATCGCCTTTCTGCGCGCTCCGCCCTGCGCTTGGCGGGTGCGATCATTCAGTCCATTTGACGTTCGCTTGAACCCGTGAATTCACATTCATACCAGATCCTTTCATCGGGTAGCGCGCTGTGTTGAAAGCAGGGATTTGACTTGGCCTTTCACGGCTGCGGATCGCTTGCGACCCTGACGCTCAGGGCAATGTGGCACCGTTCATGAGCAGATCAGATCGCCTTGACGGCCTTGGTCAGAAGGTCGCGGACCTGGCCTGCGACAGCGGTCAATTCGCCGTTATTGATCGCCTGCATCGAGGCCACCGGGTCGATTGCGCTGACCTCGACCCCGCCGTCCACCTCTCGCAGGATCACGTTGCAGGGTAGCATCGCACCGACGCGCGGCTCCATCCCGATGGCTTCATGGGCCATCTTCGGGTTGCAGGCGCCGAGGATCCGGTAGGCCGGCATCTCGACGTCGAGTTTCTTTTTCATCGTCGCTTGCACGTCAATCTCGGTCAGAACGCCAAATCCGTTGTCGGCCAGCGCGGCGTGCGTGCGGTCGGCGATGTCTTGGAAGGACACCCCATCGGAGGTACGGTTGATCGTATAGGTCATTGCAGCATCCTTTCAGTCGGAATCATCGACCGCGTGGCCGGGCCGATGTCGGGGAGAGTGTTTGGGTGGGCCACATCCGGCACAAGGTCCGCACTCTGAAGCGGTTTCCCTTTTTGCCATGGTATCCCTGATTGCAGCGCACAGGGTGATCCAGATCAGTGTGCGTTCCAGTCTCTTCCGATTTGATGTGGTCAGAGCGGCCTTTGCCGCCACATTCAAGGAGATGTCGGATGAAACACGGGATAGCAGCACGGTCGGCGACCCTGGCCACCGCGGCGGCCCTGACGGCCACCACGGCCATGGCGCAAGTCGGTGAAATGCCCAACCGGGATGCCCTCTTCTATCACGGGCACGGTATGATGTGGGGCGGTGGTCAATGGGGAGGATTCGGAATGGTAATTGGTCCGATCCTGATGATCCTGATCTTGGTCGCGATCGTCGTTGGCGCGATCTACGTCCTGCGGCTCTTCGGCGCGAACGGCAATGGCCAGCCGGTACATGATCGGGCGCTGATGTTGCTCAAGGAGCGCTATGCAAAGGGTGAAATCGACACCAAGGAATTTGAAGAGCGCAAGGAATTGCTGGCGCACTGATCGATGTCAATCCGGCGGGAATTTCGATCTGCCAGGCTTCGGGTGTCATGGATTTGTTCTTTCGCAGCCGGTCCGAAAACGGGAAACACGCGAGACGAGGGGACAGCTTGTCTCACGTGTTTCTGGCTCACTCGTACTGGTACTTGCCCACAGATGCCCGGTGGACCTTCAGTCTATAGCCCCGCCGTCATCGAGCCACACTGATACAGGTTGGTCTGCGCCGGTGAATCCGGAAGTTTTTGGGCCGGAGTTGTTGTCTTGGCCGGTTTTCGCCTTGTCGGGCAGGACACGCGTTCCGGCCCGGCCCTCCAGGATCGCGCGCGCGTCTGTCAGTTGCCCAATGCCGGCAAGCTTGCCGCTGGCCCGAGCAAAGGCGATGGCGGCACCGACCTTCGGCCCCATCGATCCCGGCGCGAGTTCGAGGTCTTCGAGCGCCTCGGGTGTCGCGTCGCCAATCGCGCTCTGATCGTCGCTGCCATAGTGACGGAAGACCGCCGGCACATCGGTCAGCAGCAGGAGCGCGTCCGCGCCCAGCCCCAAGGCCAGCAGGGCCGCCGTTCGATCTTTGTCGATCACGGCTTCGACGCCAGTCATCTCTCCTTCCGTGTTTCGCACGACGGGAATGCCACCGCCCCCGGCGCAGATCACGGTGTGCCCGGCGTCCAGAAGCACCTTGATGGCGTCCAGTCCCACGATCCTGAGAGGCAGCGGCGAGGGAACGACGCGACGGTGGCCGCCGGACGCCTCGGTGATCATGGCCCAGCCATGATCTTGCGCTGCCTGCTCTGCCTCGGCCTCTGTGTAGACGGGGCCAATAGGCTTGCTTGGGGTCTCAAAGGCGGGGTCATTCGCGTCCACCTCTACCCGGCTCAGCAGGGTGGCGCATTGCGATCCGTCGGGCAGGGCGTTCATAAGCTCTTGCTCGATCAGATATCCGATCATGCCCTCGGTTTCTGCGCCCAGCACATCCAGCGGCCAGGGCCGGGCCGGATCGTAGGCCGCCCCTTGCAGCGCCAGCAGGCCGACCTGAGGCCCATTGCCATGCGCCACGACGATCTGATGATCGCGGGCCAGGTCCGCCAGCGCCGTTGCCGCGATCCGAACGTTCGTGTGTTGCGCAGCGACGGTCATCGGCTCCCCCCGCTGCAAAAGCGCATTGCCGCCAAGGGCCACCACCACCCGCATCTCAGGACCCCATCGTGGCGACAAGAACGGCCTTGATCGTGTGCATCCGGTTCTCTGCCTGATCAAAGACGACTGACGCGTGGGATTCGAAGACGTCGTCGGTCACCTCCATGCAGTCGATCCTGAATTTCTGGTAGGTATCTTCGCCGACCTGCGTGTCACGGTTGTGGAAGGCGGGCAGGCAATGGAGGAACTTGGCGTAGGGATTTCCGGTCATTTCTATCACCTTGGTGTTGACCTGATAGGGCGAGAGAAGGGCGATCCGTTCCTCCCAGACCGTGTCGGGCTCGCCCATGGAGACCCAGACATCGGTATAGACGAAATCGGCCCCTTGCAGCCCTTCGGCGTGTTTTTCGGTCAAGGTGATCCGCGCGCCCGTTGTCTCTGCGATCTTGCGGCACCGCGTGACGAGGTCCGTGTCGGGCCAGCAGCTGTGCGGGCCGCACAGGCGCAGGTCCATGCCGATCAGGGCCGCGCCCACCAGAAGCGAGGCGGCGGTGTTGTTTCCCACGTCGCCCATGAAACAGACGGCGATGTCGGACAGGTGCTTTTGTGTGAACTCGCGCATCGTCATCAGGTCAGCGAGGATCTGTGTCGGGTGGAAATCGTCTGTCAGTCCGTTAAACACCGGAACGCCAGAAAACTCTGCCAGCGCCTCGGCGTCCTTGTGGCCAAAGCCGCGATATTCGATTCCATCGTAGAACCTGCCGAGTACGCGGGCCGTGTCCTTGATCGACTCCTTATGGCCGATATGGCTGCCCGACGGCCCGAGATATGTAACATGCGCGCCTTGGTCGTAGGCCGCGACCTCAAACCCGCTGCGTGTGCGAGTGCTGTCCTTCTCGAAGATCAGAGCAATGTTCTTGCCTTTCAGTTGGGGCCTCTCATAGCCCCCGTTCTTGGCCATCTTCAGGCTGACCGCCAGCTGCAGAAGATGACGGATCTCGGCCGGTGAAAAGTCGAAGAGTGTCAAGAAACTGCGTCCGCTAAGGTTTTGTGGCATCAGGTCGTCCTCAAATGGGGTCGCGGATCAGGGGGCAGGTCATGCAATGTGACCCGCCGCGTCCGCGGCCAAGCTCTGATCCGGGGATGGTGATGACCTCGACACCCGCCTTGCGCAGGAGGGTGTTGGAGTAGACGTTGCGCTCGTATCCAACGACGACTCCGGGCTCCAGACACAGAAGGTTGTTGGCGTCGTCCCATTGTTCACGGGCGGATTCATAGGCATCGCCGCCCGTGGGCACGGTGCGCAATTTCTTGAGTCCGAGTGCTGTGGCCACGACCTGCAGAAACGGTTTCGTCTCGGTCTCTACCGCGATGTCATCGCCCTTGCCGGGGCGCAGGCTGTAGCACCGGATGGCGTCGGTCACCTTGGCAAAGATCGTGACGAGATCGCGGTCGCAGAAGGTGAAGACCGTATCGAGATGCATGGATCCGCGCGCGCGGGGAAACTGGCAGGCGATGACACGGGTGGCACCGCCTCCGGCGAACAGGCCGCGCGCAACCTGGCCGACGGCCTGCGGTGTCGTGCGCTCGCCCATGCCGATCAGGACGGTGCCGTCGCCAATGGGCATGACGTCCCCGCCTTCGACTGTTGCCGGGCCATGATCCTGCTTTGGGTCGCCCCACCAGACGGGAAAGCCCGCATCCTTGAAATCGGGGTGAAAGCGATAAATGGCAGCGAGGTTCAGCGTCTCGAGCCGCCGCGCGGGCCAGTGCATCGGGTTCAGCGTGACGCCGCCATATATCCAGCAGGTCGTGTCCCGGGTGAAGATGTGGTTGGGCAGCGGTGGCAGGATGAAATCGGCGGGTTCCAGCATCGGGGCCAGCACGCCCTTGACCGGGATTGGCAGTTCGGCCCGGCTCATGCCGCCGGTCAGGATGGTCGACAGCAGGTCGGCATCGACCTCCATCAGGTGCGCCAGCAGGTCATCGGCCAGACCTACGCCTACGGCGTTGTCACTGATCCGCGCCTCGAGCAGCCATCGGCGGGCGTCCATGTCTTTCAGCGTTTCCATCAGCAACTGGCGCAGGAACACGACCTCGACCCCGCGATTGCGCATCGCATCGACAAAGGTCATGTGTTCGATCCGCGCCTGTTTCACCCAGATCACATCATCAAACAGCAGCTCGGCACAGTTGGCGGGCGTCAGTCGAGCCATGGCGGCACCGGGCTTGCTAACCATGACGCGGCGCAGTTTGCCCGCCTCGGAATGGACGCCGTAGGTCATGCTCATGTTGGGGCTCCTTGCAGCACAACGCCAAGGCTGAGAACTGCCATGACAATGATTGTGAGGCCCAGCAGCACCGGCCAGACGAAGCGCAGCCAGCGTTCATAGGGCACCCGCCCGATGGCGAGGCCGCCCATGACAACCGCAGAGGTGGGGGTGACCAGATTGACCACGCCTTCTGCCGACTGGAACGCGGTCACCACAAGGCTGCGAGAGACCCCGGCAAAGTCGCCGACGGGGGCAAGGATCGGCATGGACAGGACGGCAAGGCCCGAGGTCGAGGGCACGAAGAACGACAGGACGATCTGAATCCAGTACATCACGTTGATGAAGATGACCTCGTTCAAGCCCGCGACGGTACCTTCGGCCCAGTGCAGGATCGTGTCGGTGATGTGGCCCGCATCCATCACAACGACGATGCCGCGCGCAAGCCCGATGATCAACGCCACGCCCAGCAGGTCGCGCGCGCCGCTGACGAACGAGTCAACCAATCCCTTTTCGCCCAAGCGCCCCACGATACCGATGCCAATGCCGGCAAACAGGAACAGCCCGCTCATCTCGGCCATCCACCAGCCCCCCAACGAGACACCCCAGATCATCACCGCGAAGGTCGCGCCGAAGAGCAGCAGGACGATCTTGTGCAAACCGGTGAAGTCGCTGGCTCCGGCCTCTGCGGTGGTTCGGAAATGCGCCTCGTTCTCGGTCTTCCTGTCGAAGACCAGCGACCGTGACGGGTCGGCCTTGATCCGTGAGGCATAGCGCATGACGTATGTGACGGTCGCGGCGAAGGTGAGCGCAAGCAGGACCAGCCGCAGCATCAGCCCGTCCGTGAAAGACACCCCGGCCGCGTCCGACGCGATCACGGTCGAAAAGGCGTTCACGGTCGAGCCGAGCACGCCCACCCCGGCGCCCAGCAGGATCACCGCCACAGCCGTCAGCGCGTCATAGCCTGCCGCGATCATGACCGGTGTCAGGATGACATAAAAGGCCAGCGTCTCTTCGGCCATGCCATAGGTAGAGCCGCCGACCGCGAAGAGCCCCATGAGGATCGGAATCATCCATTTTTCCCGCCCTTTAAGCCGCGCCATCGCGCGCTTGATGCCCGCGTCGATCGCACCGGTGGCCGTCACCACGCCGATGAAACCGCCGATCATGAGGACGAACAACGCGACGTCGATGGCATTGGCCGTGTAGCTGCTCGGATCGTAAAATCCGGCGATGGGGGCCAGGATGACGTCGAACACGCCCTGCGGATTGGCCTCGGTGGGCGCGTAGGTTCCCGCCACAGGAACGTCCTTGCCGAGCGCCTCGGAAGCCACGCGCTCGTACTGGCCGGCCGGGATTACCCATGTCAGGCCCGCGATGATCACGATCAGGGCGAAAAGAATGGTATAGGCTGAAGGGAAGTGGAAACGGGAGCTGCGTTCTGCAGGTGTCGTTTTGGTAGGGGTCATGATTGCGTCCTTTTCCTGTCCGGCCATGAAAAAGAACCGGTGGCCACCGTCATCTTGATCAAGGATACCAGATGGCGGACTGATCGAGGTTAGGTTGCGCGCATTACAGAGGCTTGTCGACCAGAACGCGAACCGTGCCCGATGCTTTGCCTGACCTTTGCCGCCCGGAAGACCCCGCGCCGGGCAACTTTGCGATCACCTTGAGTCGGTTGCTGACGCCGCGCCGGTTCCCAGTTCGATGATCTCGGCGGTAATTGCCTCCTGTCGCACCCGGCGCAGGGTCGCCTCGAAGTGGCCCAGCTCGCGCGTGATCTGGTTGGCTGCGGCAGACATGGCCTCCATTCTTGCCTCGTTCTCTGCGGCAAAGGCATGGAGCGCCGCCTTAGACACCAGGGCGTGGAGATAGTCCCCGCTGAGATTGTTGATCAGGGTGTCTGTCGGAAGCTGGGTCAGTGGACGTGTCACCCCGGGCGGCGGCAGGTCCGACAGATCGACCGGCAACAGAGCCTGCCGGACGACTTGAGGTTGCCCGGACGCCCAGACAGCATGGATCATGTCAATGCGTTCGAGGTGCCCCTCGCCCAAGGCGCGGTAGATCGCCTTGGTGATTGTATCGGCCAGTTTCGGAATGCCTGGCGTGTGCGAGGACATTGGCGCGGACCAGACCGGATGGAGGCCGCGCGCGGCGGCGATTGACAGGCCACGGGTGCCGATCAGAAACAGGCTGGCGGTCGACAGGTCGTCTTTGACGCTGTCGAGAACGCGTTCGCTGAAGGCGCCGGCAAAGCCCTGTTCGGCGCAGAACACCAAGAGGCCGATGCCGCCGTTGGCTTGACCTCCGGAGGTTTCGGCCGGTGGAGTGGGACGCGCGGGGCCGAGTGCGTCGGAAATGGCGGCGGCAATTGTCGCGGCATAGCTGTCGACGGCTTCTATCTCATCGCGTGCGGTGTTGGCGCGGGCGGCGGCGATGCCCTTTATCGCGTTTACCACGGCCCCCAACTGGCGAATGCCGTCGATCCGGGCGCTGACATCGGCCAGTCGTTCGGTCATGGCGCTGGCTCCCTATCGCCAAGCTGCGTCGCAAGGCGGGTCATCGCGGCCATCAGGGCGGCCCGTGCCGCCTCATTCAATTTCCCGGTTTCGGAAATGGCACGCAGAGCATGGCCGGCATCCCGGTCCAGGGTTTCCGGGAGTGCATCCCGAAAGGTGGTAACTGCATCGAGTGGCAAGGGGTCCAGCAGCCCCGTTTGCACGGCGAGCAGGAGCGCCACTTCATCGACCAAGCGAAGCGGCGCATTCTGCGGCTGACGCAGGATTGCACGGATCCTTTCCCCGCGTTTGAGTTGGTCGCGAACGCGACCTTCGGGCATGCCCCCGAACCGGGTGAACATCTCCAGCTCCAGAAACTGCGCATAGTCGAGCCGCAGGGTTCCGGCGGCCTCCCGCAGCACGGGCGCCTGGGTCTTGCCGCCCACGCGGCTGACGCTGAGGCCCACATCCACAGCCGGTTTCTGCCCCTGATGGAACAGATCCGTATCCAGCACGATCTGCCCGTCCGTGATCGAGATCAGGTTGGTCGGGATGTATGCCGACAGGTTCCCCGCATCGGTTTCCGCGATCGGCAAGGCGGTCAAGGTCCCGCCGCCACGCGCCTGAGACAGTTTGGCCGCCCGTTCAAGCAGGCGGGCATGGATGTAGAACACGTCCCCCGGATAGGCCTCGCGCCCCGGAGATTGCCGGGTCAGCAGGGCGATCTCGCGGTGGGTGGCGGCGTGTTTGGACAGATCGTCGATCACAACGAGGGCGTGACCGCCCTTGTCTCGGAAATATTCCGCCATCGTCATACCCGCATAGGGCGCGATCCATTGCAGCCCCGGCGCCGAGGCGGAGCCCGCGACCATCACGATGCAGCGCGCGAAATTCCCATGCGCCTGAAGCGCGTCGATGGCGCGGCGCACGCTCGATGTCTTTTGCCCCACTGCGATATAGACGCAGATCATGTCGCTGTCGCGCTGCGCGATCATCGCGTCGGTGGCCAGGGTCGTCTTTCCGGTGGAATGGTCGCCGACGATCAACTCGCGCTGGCCCCGGCCAAGCGCGAACAGCGTGTCCATCACGAGTATCCCGGTCTGCACCGGCTGGGTCACGAGATCGCGTTCGATGATCGACGGCGTCGGCCGCTCTATCGGCCACCGCTCTTCGGCCTCGATCGCCCCTTTTCCGTCCAGCGGGCGGCCAAGTGGGTCGACGATACGCCCGAGCAGCGACTCTCCGACAGGCACGCTCACCACTTCGCCGGTGCCGAAGACCGCGTCGCCTGCCTCGACCTTGGTCGCCGCGTCAATGAACACGCAGCCGATCAGATCCGGGTCCAGAACCCGTGCGAACCCGAATTGGCCGCCCTCGAACCGCAGAACCTCGTCTAGTCGAACATCGCACAAGCCCGAGATCATCGCGACACCGTCCCCGATCTCTTCGACACGGCCTCTGTGTTCGGATCGCGGACCGAGTGCAGCGCGCTGCACTGCGCCCTGCGCTGATGCGAACCAGTCCAGCGTATCAGCCGGCATTCTCGACCTCCTTCAGGATGTTCTCAAGGTCGGCCCGCCAGCTGTTGTGAAGCACGAAATGCGCGCTGCGGAGTTCCAGTCCGACGATCAGGTCGGGATCTGTAACAAGGCGAAAGCGGGGCGCGTCGCCCAACGCATCCTTTATCGCTTGTTCGATCTCGGCCCTTTCCGCACCCTCCGGTTCTGTCGCGGTGATGATCTCGATCTCGCCCGAGGCTATCAGCGCCGTTCGGTCGGAGTCGGACATGCCCGCGATCGCCTCGACAAGGTGCGCAAGGAACGCCGCCCGGACCGCAGGCGTGTTGAACTGCCCCAGAAGCCGCGCGGCAATCTCGACTGAAAGCTCGGTGGCCTTCGCGGCGTTTTCCTTCCGTGCGGTAGTCCGGTCACGGTCAATGGCCCTGCGCGCGGCCGCCAGTAGTGTATCTGCCTCGGTTTGCGCATCCTTCCGCACGGATTTCGCGACTGTATCCGCCGCCGCCTTGGCCTCGGCAAGCATGGCATCGCGTTCCGCCGCGATGCCTGCGCGGGCCTCGGTGACCTCTGCCAGCGCAGCATCGGCTTTCGCTTGTGCTGTCTTGCCTTCATCCAACATGGCTTGCGCGGCTTCCTGCCGCCGGGTGATGGCCTCGGCAACCGGACGCCAGAACACGCGGCTGAGAAGCCAGACGAGGATCAGGACGTTGATGGCCTGAAGACCCAGTCCCCACCAATCGAGGGTCATGCGCTCATGCCAGTAGCGGGTTGGCGAAGAGCAGCAGGAGCGCAATCACCAGGCAATAGATTGCCGTCGTCTCGATCATTGCAAGCCCAACGAACAGCGTGCGCGAAATCGTGTTTGCGGCATCGGGCTGACGGGCAATGGCATCCATTGCGGCGGCAACGGCGCGCCCCTCGGCAAGTGCGGGGCCGATGGCGCCGAAGGCCACCGCGAAGGCGGCGCAGAAGATACTGGCAAGGGGAATATAGTCCATCATGAATCCTTTTTCGTTGGGGAAGGGGCAAGGTCAGTACTTGGAGGGTTGTGCGCGGCGACCTTGACCGTGGAGGTGATGAACACCATCGCCAGCACCGCGAAGATGTACGCCTGCACCAGCCCGATCAGCAGATCGAGCGCCATTAGCGGGATCGGTACCAGCAGGCCCGCCAGCGAGGCGACGATGCCGATGACGAACACTCCGCTCATCACGTTGCCGAACAGGCGGACGAACATGGAAAAGACCCGCGTCAGGCTTTGCAGGATGTTGAGCGGGATCATCACCGGGTTGGGCGCGGCGAAGGATTTCAGCCAGCCGCCCACACCCCTGGCGCGTATTCCGAACCAGATCACGGACAGGAACACCAAGACGGCGAGGGCGGCATCGGTTTCAAGCTGTGCGGTCGGTGGCTCGACTCCCGGCACAAGCGAGGACCAATTCGCCACGAGGATGAACAGAAAGAGCGTGCCGATGAACCCGCGATAGGGTGCGGGCGCGACGCCTGTTGTCTCGGTAATCTGGGTGTCGAGCGTGGCGACCATCAGCTCCAGCGCGGCCTGCCGCCGGGTCGGTCTGAGGTCTAACCGGCGCGTCAGGGCAAATGCCCCGATCACCAGTATCGCCATGATCGCCCATGTCGTGACGATGGCTTGCGTGATCGGAACCGGTCCGATCTGGAACAGCACGGTGGATTCGAGGGGAGAGTTCATGTCTGGATATCCCCCATCCTGCGAAGCATTATCCACTTGGCGCAGAGAACCCCCGCAAACGCCGCGAGCAGGGCAAGGCCACCCAGGAGCACGGCCATAAAGAACCCGGTGGCCAGAAGCGAAACGCGTCCCAGGGTCAGGGCAATGGCCCGTAGGGGTTCACCCCCGTTGACGATAATCTTGGCTGTCTCGCGAAGCGCGCGGAAATAGCCATATCCGACCAAGAGCCCGCCAAGAAAGCATACCGGAAGAAGGACGAATAGCGGGAGAGTAGTGAGATCGATCATCGCGCGTTCATCCATTTCCAAGCGGTCCAGCCGCCAATGCAAAGCCCGAGCAGCATCATCGGCGCGCTCCAGAAGATGCCCGTCTCAAATTGCCCATCGAGCCAGCGTCCGAAGAACAAGCCCGCCAGGGTCGGCACCACGAAGATCCAACCCAGCACGCCGATCTGTGCCAAACGTCGACCGACGGACATGTCACCTTCGCGCAGCCACCGCTCGTGTCGGCTGCGATGCTTGCGGATTTCCTCGACCAGCGGGTCGGTTTCGGGCGGCTGATCGGTTTCGGGCGGCGGCGACGGGTCTTCGGTCATCGGAACTGTCCCGTGTCTGCGCCCGCATGCAATCGGCTGATCATCCGGCGGATCGCGTGTAATTGCAGGCGCATCGTCTCGACGTGCTCGACCCGTTCCTCGTTCACATCGGACTGAAACCGGGCCAGAACCTCGCTGTCCAGCGTGGCCAGATCGTCTCCGGCGACCGCCTCTCGGGTGGCAACGGCGATGTCGGTGCCGCCGGTCACACTCAGCACCCCGCCGCGCACGGCGCAGAACCGTTCTACCCCTGCGGTCTTCCAACTGACGATGGACACCGCTAGCGCGGTCAGGAACGGTGCGTGGCCGGGACGGATGCCGAAGCTGCCGCTCGCGTCTTGGGCGCGCAGGCTGTCGACCGCGCCGTCCACCACGACTGACAGGGGGGTCACGATGCGCAGCCTCATGCCACCGCCTCGCTGGCTGTCGCGGCGGCCTCCTTCTTGCGCGCCTCATCCAGCGTGCCGACCATGTAGAGCGCGCTTTCGGACCACTCGTCGGCCTCGCCGTCCAGTATGGCGCGGCACCCCGACAAGGTTTCGGCAAGCGGCACGCTGGCGCCCGGCGTGCCGGTAAAGGCCTCGGTCACCATGAAGGGTTGGGTCAGGAACCGCTGCAACCGCCGTGCGCGTCTGACGATCAGGCGGTCGGCGGTGCCCAGTTCCTCGACCCCCAGCAGCGAGATGATATCGGTCAATTCGCGGAACCTTGCCAGTGTCTGACGGACGGCTTCGGCGGTTTGGTAGTGGTCGTCACCGACAACCAGTGGATCCAGCAGCATCGAGGAAGAACCCAGCGGATCGATCGCCGGATAGAACCCCTCTGCGGCCTGGGCTCGCGACAGCATGATGACGCAATCCATATGGCCGGAAATCGTGGTCACGGCGGGGTCGGTGAAATCGTCGGCAGGCACGTAGACTGCCTGAATGGCGGTCACGGTGGACCCCGCGACGGAGGCGATGCGTTCCTGCAGGCCCGCGACTTCCGTTGCCAAAGTGGGCTGGTAGCCTACGCGAGAAGGCAAGCGGCCAAGCAGGCTCGAGACCTCGGCCCCTGCCTGAACAAAGCGGAACACGTTATCCATCAGCAGAAGAACGTTCTTATGCTTTTGATCGCGAAAGTATTCCGAAATGGTCAGCGCGGTCAGCGGGGCCCGCCAGCGCGCACCGGGCGGCTCGTTCATCTGACCGTAGACCAGCACGGTGCGGTCCAGCACGCCCGAGTCCTGCATTTCGGTCAGAAGCTCATGCCCCTCGCGTGATCTCTCACCAACGCCGGCGAAGACCGAAATGCCTTCGTATTTCTCGACCATGGCGCGGATCAGTTCCATCACCAGAACCGTCTTGCCCACCCCGGCACCACCGAACATCGCGGCCCTTCCGCCCTGCGCCATCGGTGCCAGCAGGTCGATCACCTTGATCCCTGTCTCGAACACGTCGGCGGCACCAGTCTGGGAGCTCAGAAGCGGGGGCAGCGCGTGGATCGACCGTCGTGGTATAGCGTCCGGCAGGGCAGGCCCGTCATCCTTCGGATTTCCCACGACATCCAGAAGCCGGCCAAGGACGGCTTCGCCCACGGGCACGGTGACCGGCCCGCCACTGGCATGGACCGAAACGCCACGGGCGAGGCCCGCCGTGGATTGGAACGCCACTGCGCGTACCGTCTTCTGATCGAGGTGGCTGTGGACTTCGAGAATGAGGGCCGTCGGCCGATCCCAGTTCACAATCAGCGCGGAATTGATCGCTGGCAGGTCGGACCCGGCAAAAACAACATCCACGACCGCCCCCCGGACGGCATGAACGACGCCTTCAGAGGGGACGCGTTGATCGGAGGACGCCGATGGGTCGTCCCGGGCGTTCGGGACATTCGTCTCTGTCCCACCGGGCAGGTCAGGGTCTCCCACATCTGCGCGGGTCCCGGCGCGGATAGCGCTGTTGCCCAGTGCCAGATCTGCGCTTGTGGATGTCAAACGGGCCTCATTGTTTTGCTCTGATCCCCGACGTTGGACCAACCGATAGACGTAGTAAAGGCTGCGGTCAGTCAAGAACTTCGGTATGATAGGGGACCATGTTGTTCGCGCCCTGACATAGATCAGCGACGAAGCGGACGTCGCCATGGCATTTTGAAATGATTGGCGCCTCAACATGCGCTGGTTGTCGAACAGGGAGCCCGGATGTCCAAAGATCCATACGAAGCGCTCGGCCTGACGAAGGCCGCCACGGCTGATGATATCAAGAAAGCGTATCGCAAGCTGGTGCGGACAAGCCACCCGGACTTGCATCCCGACGATCCAGGGGCCGAGGAACGGTTCAAGGTAATCTCCGCTGCCTATGATATCCTGAAAGATCCCGAGACCCGTGCCCGTTATGATGCCGGAGAGATCGACGGCCTCGGCGTGGAGCGCCCGCGGCGGCAGTATTATCGTGATTTCGCGGATGCATCAGACAACACTTACCAACAAGGGCGCGGGTTCGGAGCGGATGCCGATCCGGCGGATATCTTCGCGGAAATTCTGCGCAATCGTGGGCGGTCGCCGGGTGGCAATTCTGCCGGTCGTGGATTCTCGGCCCGCGGCCCGGACGTGAGCTACACCCTTGAGGTTCCGTTTCTTGATGCAGCCCGCGGAGCCGAGACCCGGATCACCTTGCCCGATGGTCAGAGCCTAGCGGTCAAGATCCCGCAGGGCACCGAGGACGGCAAGACGCTGCGGCTGCGCGGCAAGGGTGCTTCCGGCTTTGGTGGCGGTCCGGCAGGTGATGCGCTCATCACCGTTCTGGTGCGACCCCATCCGGTGTTCCGTCGCGACGGCGACGACATCCTGCTGACACTGCCCATCACCATCGACGAGGCGATTCTCGGCGGCAAGGTCACAGCACCGACCATCGATGGCCCCGTGGGCCTGACGATCCCCCCGGGGGCGAGTTCAGGCCAAGTCCTGCGCTTGCGGGGGCGCGGGATCGGTCATGTCGGGCGCAAGGCGAAGGGCGACCAGAAGGTCGAGTTGAGGATCGTCACACCGCCCCAAATTGACGCGGGCCTGCGCGATTTTTTCACGGAATGGCGCAAGACGCATAGCTTCGATCCACGCGTCGATCTGATGAAAGGAGCCAGCGCATGACAGAAAGATTTTCCGAAGACGACGTCATCATTGCTGTCACTCGTCTGACCCGAAGGCAACTTTCGCGCTTTGTCGAGTGCGAACTGGTTCGCCCGGAGCGCAGTGAAAGCGGCGATATCTATCGCCGCGTCGACATCGCGCGCCTGGAACTCCTGTGCGAATTGTCCCAGGATCTCGACCTGGACGAGACGGCCTTGGGCATCGTGATCTTGCTCATCGATCAATTGCATGCCGCGCGACAAGACCTTGCTACCATGGCACGCGCCATAGACACCCTGCCAACAGACCTTCAAGCCCGGATCATTGCCGCCACGAAACAGCCCTGAGCGCAATTCGAATGGGACCCGAGGTTGGTGTTCCTGCACGTAACAGCACTGCACGCCTCTCACTCTCTGGTCGCTTCGCCGCGATATGTATCGTCTTCAAACCGCAGAATATACTGGCCGCATCGGAAACTTCTATTGCAGAAAGGGCAGATGGAGAACTGGACGTCCTCTCCTTTCTGCTTTTGCGGCTCTTGGAAAACACCCAATCATATTGAGAATTGCTGGAAGTTGGGGGCGTTCGGCGCAGCTTTCGAGTGAGGCAAACCCGCGAAAAGCGGGGCACGGTCACGCCCGAGTGCCGCCCCGAACCTCGCGCCCGTCCTCGCGCCATTGCGGCAGGCCGCCATCCATGCGCCGCGCGTTGAAGCCGCGGTTGCGCAACAGGGCCACGGCCTGGTGGGCGTAGATGCAATAGGGCCCCCGGCAATAGGCGATGATCTCTGCCTTGGGGTCGAGCGTGGGCAGGAGCCGGTCGAGATCGGCCAGTGTGGTGTTGCGTGCGTCGGGGATGTGCCCGGCGGCGAATTCGTCCTCGGGGCGGATGTCGAGCAGGGTGACGGCCCCCTGTGCGAGCCGCTCGGCGAGATCGGCGCGGGTGATCGGCTCGGGGGCCGGGGCACCGCCGTAGAGCCCGTCGAGAATATCCGTGACCTGCGCCAGGTTGGCCTCGGCCACCTCATTCAACAGTGCCATGAGCGTAATCGCACGGGCGTCTTGTAGCCGGTAGATCACCGCCTTGCCCGCGCGGCGGCTGGTGACGAGCCCGGCACGGCGCAGCTGTTGCAGATGCTGCGAGGCATTGGCCACCGTCAGCCCGGTCTTGCGCGCCAGCGTCTCGACCGACGCCTCGGTCTGCGCGAGTTGCTCCAGCAGCATGAGGCGCGCGGGGGCGGCAAGCGCCTGCGCGACGAGGGCATATTCCTTCAGGAGGGCTTGTTTGGGGCTGGTTGACATGGCGTAGACGTGTCTCTAATCATTCAAGTGGTTACTTGAATGATAACGGCTACGCGCCGCCGCGCAAGCCCGAAAGGCCCGCCCATGTCAGACGCGATCCTGAGCGCCGAGCCGGTGATCCGAGTGACGGCATTCCTGGGCATCCTCATCGCCATGATGGTCTGGGAACTGGCTGCACCACGGCGCCGGAAGGAAATTCCGCGCGTGATCCGCTGGACCAACAACCTCGGCCTCGTGGTGCTGGATACGGTGATCCTGCGGCTGAGTTTTCCACTGCTGGCTGTCGGGCTGGCGATAATCGGGGCCGAGCGCGGCTGGGGTCTCTTCAACAACATCGACGTGCCCGGCTGGGTGGCGATCCTCGTCTCGGTGCTGCTGCTCGACCTGGCGATCTACCTGCAACATGTGCTGTTCCACGCGGTGCCGGGGCTGTGGCGGTTGCACCGGATGCATCACGCGGATCTGGAATTCGACGCCACCACCGGATTGCGCTTTCACCCGGTCGAGATCGTGATGTCGATGGGGATCAAGCTGGCGGTGGTGGCGGCGCTGGGCCCGCCCGCCGTGGCGGTGTTGATCTTCGAGGTGTTGCTGAATGGTACCGCGCTCTTCAACCACGCCAATATCGACCTGCCGCGCAGGGTGGATCGCTGGCTGCGGCTGATCGTGGTGACGCCGGACATGCACCGTGTGCATCATTCGATCGATCCGCGCGAGACGAATTCCAATTATGGCTTCAACCTGCCGTGGTGGGATCGGCTGCTTGGCACCTATGTGGCGCAGCCGGCCAAGGGGCATGAGGGCATGGAGATCGGGATCGAGCAGTTTCGCACGCGGCGCGACCTGTGGCTAGACCGGATGCTGGTGCAGCCGTTGCGCGGCCCGGCGAGCGGTGGCGCGCTCGATCCCCGCAACACCAAGGAGGACCGCCCATGAAGCACCTGATCCTGCTCAACGATCCGCCCTATGGCACCGAGCGCAGCTTCAACGGGCTGCGCATGGCACATGCGCTGGCCAAGCATGACGCGGAGGCCGAGATCACCGTGTTCCTGATGGCCGACGCCGCGCTCTGCGCCAAGGCGGGGCAAAAGACGCCGGAGGGGTTCTACAATATCGAACGGATGCTGCGCCGCGTTCTGTCGGCGGGCGGGCGCGTTCTGATCTGTGGCACCTGCATGGAGGCGCGGGGGCTGAGCGAGGCCGAGATGCTGGAAGGGGCCGCGCGCTCGACCATGGACGAGCTGGCCGAGGAAACCCTCGCGGCGGACAAGGTGCTGGTGTTCTGAGCTGGTCACAAGGGCGCGAGATACGGGGCCCTGGCCGCTGAACGGCTTGCGCGATCATGTCTGAGGGCTGACAAGCGACCCATTGCACAGGGAGGCCCTGATGTCTGACACCCCGAACCGATCCTGGATGGCCGCGCTTGCCACAAGCCTGTCGCTCATCGCCTGCTACGGAACGCTGGCGGCGATTGCGTTGCTGGGTGCGCTCGGGGTTGGCATCGCCCTCAACGAGGCGGTCTGGTCCGGGGCCATCGTGCTATTTGCCGCGCTTGCGGTGGCGGCGCTGGCGCTCAGGTGGCGGCGGCACGGGCGCGGCGTGCCGGTGCTTCTGGGCGGTGCCGGATTGGCGCTGATCGCCTTTGCGATGTATGTCAGCTATTCCCTGCCCGCCGAACTGGGGGGTTTCGTGCTGCTCTGCCTGGGCACCTGGACCGATTGGCGCGGCGGGCGGGCATGAGCGACGCGCGCCTGCCGCCGCTCCTGCGCGACAAGGATCGCGACGCGCCCTCGGCCTTCACGCCCGAGAGCCTGTTGCGCGAAGCGCGGCGTCAGAAGCGGGCGGAGTCCGTCGCGGTGCCCGAAATATGCCTGCTCGATCCCGATGGCGATATCGTCCGCGCGCTGTGCGCCGTGGGCCGTGCGTGGCGGCATACGGGATGGGTCTGTTACCACACGGAGATGTGGGTGTTGGATCTGGAGGGGCTCGAGATCGGGGTGGTGGGCTGCGCCGTGGGGGCGTCCTTTGCGGTTCTGGTGGCCGAAGAGATGTTCGCGTCGGGCTGCCATCTGCTGATCAGCATCACCTCGTCCGGACAGATCACGCCGCAACGCGCGCCGCCCTATTTCATCGTGATCGACCGGGCGTGGCGCGACGAAGGCACGAGCTATCACTACCTTCCGCCATCGGATTGGAGCGACGCACCCGCGCCGCTTCTGGAGCGGTTGGGGGGCGCGTTCGAGGACGTCCCGCGCGTCCTGACCGGCCCCACATGGACCACCGATGCGCCGTTTCGCGAGACGGAGGCCGCCATTGCCGCCGCCCGTGCCCGTGGCATCCTCGCGGTAGAGATGGAGGCGGCGGCGCTATATGCCTTTGCCACCGCCCGTATGCGCGACGTCATCTGCCTTGCCCATGTCACCAACCAGATGGGCACCATCGAGGGTGATTTCGAAAAGGGTGAGGCCAATGGCAGCGAAGATGCGCTGAGCGTCGTGGCGCGGATCGTGGCACGGGTGGGGCGGGGCGCGCCCGGGATATCGACCCGACAAGCCCCCTGACGGGAGGTGTCCAATCTCACTCGCGCAGCCGAATTTCGGACGGTGCTAACATAGGTCAGCGCGCGGGATATATTCCAAGGATAACAAGCGAGCAGGGCGCCGGGTTGACCCTTCTTGTCGACTTGGCGACGGAAATCGACCAAGCGGGTCGGACACGAAAGCATGACGGGGCCGCTGCATCGTCCTTCGCTCGAGAAGGTCGGTTGCGACTTCCCCGCGACCCTTCACACCCCGCAGGTATCAAGGCGAACTGCCCGCTGACGGCAAGTTCTCCGGAAGCGGAGGCGCGTCGCCGGGGCATCAGCTTCGCGGTTTATCGCGCCACCGCGATCTACATGGTCGGTCGGGGCATTCGGAAAGGCTTCGAATGAGTGCGCCCGAATGACCCCGCTCAGGACCACCCCCTCGGGCCGTGGCGAAACAAGCGGACAACGGGCTTTGGGACGGCGCTCGCCGAGGTGTCGAGCCGCGTGCACAAGGCCAGCGAAAGACGACGTCTCGGGGCGGACACACCCCGCGATGGGCCGGACACCGAATTCAGAGAATACGAGAGGAATGCAGCGATGAACCAGACCACCAAGACGATTGCCGTGTTCGCACAGCCCTTTAGTGTTCCGGGGTTCGATGAAACGCTGCCAGCGGGCGCATATGAGATTGAAACCGAACACTTTGCCCCTCCCGATCTACTTGACCCGGACGCATGGAAAGCCTCTGTCATGGTGAAAATGCACGCCCGGCAATCGCATCCCGGTCTTGCCCGGATACTGACCGTTTCGCTGATCGACCTCGACCGCGCACGCGCGCGAGACAATGCGACGGGCAAGAAACTGACGGACCTTTTCCTGGAGGAAATGCTGGGCGATCCGCTTGTCCTTCTCGTGATGGAGGCCGACGGTGTCAGCGAAGCGCAGCTTCGGCATCTCTATTCCGGTTCGCGGACTCCCCGAACCGGGGATGACGCGACGGGTTTGAAAACGGCAACGATGACCCGGCGGGACGAGGCTTCGATCCGGGCCGCGGAGAACGAGGGGATGCCAGTCAAGACCTGAGGTGTGACGACGCAAAACGCGCGTGATGCAAGATAACGCGCTTGCAGAGACCTTCCGCGCGCATTGCCAAAGCGAAGGATGTGCCGAGGTTACAGGCGTGGCTGGCATGACAGGCTGCGCTGTGAACGGTTCATGCGCCGGGGCGTTGTGGCCAGATTTTCGACGCAAAAGCTGCTTTGGATCAGTATGGCATCGCGGATTTTGTGCCAGCGTCCCGGTCAACAGGCTCGAATCGGCCTGTTCCGCGCGGTCGATTGCGGTTGCCGGAATGCCGGATCACGGGGGATGCCCCGTGCCGCGGCGAGTCATCAGGCCGTCATCGGTGCCGAGGTAAACCGAGAACGCACCGGGCCGTGGTGGCAAGCCTTGACCGAAACATCAGCGGCGGCAACCCTTTGGAAATCCGCCGGGGTGATACACATGACGACGAAGGATAAGGAACCTTCAATGACAGACTCGCCAAGACCCTGCCAAGAGAGGGTCACGCAACCCAACGAACAGGACATGCTGCAGGACACCGGGCGAAAGGGTGCTCCGTCCCGAGCGCCGCGCGCGCCGGTCCCGGCCGTGTCCTCTGACACCCAGCCTTGCTCCGGCGTGCCCGATGCACAGCCGGAGAGCCCGCCCGCTGCGTCGGACTGGACGCGGTCGCTGATGAAGTATCGTCAACCCATCCCCTCTCGTAGTATATTCGAGTTGGCCGTCACGCTTGCACCTTTCGTCGGGATATGGGCGGTGGCCTGGTGGATGCTCTCGATCAGTACCGTGTTGGCTGTGGCGCTTGCCCTGGCAAACTCGGCGTTCCTGCTGCGCCTGTTCATCATCCAGCACGATTGCGGGCACGGCTCGCTGTTCCGCGACCGGCGCCTGTGCGACTGGATCGGACGCGGGATCGGCGTGCTCACGCTCACGCCCTATGATGTCTGGCGCAAGACCCACGCGATCCACCACGCCACCACCGGCAATCTCGACCGGCGGGGCATCGGCGACCTGCCGACGCTGACCGTTCGGGAATACCAGGAAAAGGGTTGGCTCGACCGGGCGCTTTATCGCCTCGTCCGCAATCCCGTCTTTCTGTTCGGGGTGGTGCCGTTCTACACGTTCTTCCTTCAGAATCGGTTGCCCGTCCACCTGATGCGGTCGGGGTGGCGCTACTGGTTGAGCGCCATGGCGACGAATGCCGCTATCGGCCTGACACTGACCCTCATTGTCTGGCTGGGCGGTTGGGATGTCCTGCTGTTCGTGTTCCTGCCGACGATGCTTCTGGCCGCGATGGCAGGCATGTGGTTTTTCTATGTGCAGCACCAGTTCGAGGAAACGAGCTGGGAGTACGACGAAGACTGGAACATTCAGGAGGCGGCCTTGCACGGCAGTTCGCACTACGCGCTGCCCGGCGTGCTGCGCTGGATCACCGGCAATATCGGTGTCCACCACGTGCATCACCTGGCAAGCCGCATCCCGTTCTACCGCCTGCCCGAGGTGATCGAGGATCACGACCTGCTGGCGCAGTCCAAGCGCATCACGCTTTGGGAAAGCCTGCGCTGTGCCCGGCTTCACCTCTGGGACGAACAGCGCGGCAGGCTGCTGTCCTTTGCCGAAGCGCGGGCGAGTGCCGCCTGAGCATTGCAACGGGACACCCGGTCATCCGAGGGCGGGCACAGATGCCAGCGGGGCTGCGCCGATGGCGCGGCTCAGTAGGTCTTGTTCGCCTCGGCGGATTCGGTGATGGCATCCGCCCCGGCGGAGACGTCACGGCCGATCCCGGCGGTCGTGCTGCACGCCTGCACCAAGAAGGCCGTGACGATGGCGAGTGTGAGCAACGGCGCTGTCGTGAACCATGAGGTTTTCATCTTGATCTCTCCTTGCCGCGGATCAAAGCGGCATCTGCCGCGATCTGCTTGGTCATTCCTACACCGGTTCGCGAACGCGGGCGCTTACCTGTATCAGCCATCGCGCCGGACCTTTCCGTCTCGGCCATGAAAGGTCAAAGCGCCGGGCGGCTCGTGCCGATTTACGCGTCAGGTACCAACCTGGATCAGTCCCGCACCGGAGCGAACCGTGTAGGGTTCTTGTTGGCGGCAGACCATTCAGCCGTCGGATGTTTGTTGCGAGTGACGGCGAGGCTTTCTGCCGGCGGACCGGCCTCCAGCCCGGCCCGGCAGGAAGCCTTGTCAATTCGTACAGACGCTTGAAAGGATCCATTCCATGGACTCGAAAACACCCGCACTGAGCACCGCCGACAAGATGAAGAACGTCAAGGCGGCCTGCGACGGAGCCACCGCCGGCCCCATGAAGGACTCGGCGATGAAGCACCTCCAGGCAGCCGAGAAGGCGCACACGGCGAAGAATGACGGCGAATGCAACCGCGAACTCGACTCGGCCAGGCACGCGCTGGCATAAGTTTCGCTCAGTTGGAAACGGTGCCCCTCCGGCAGGACCTTCCGGGGGCGGCGCGTCAGCGCAGGAGCGGCCCATCCTGATCCAGATAGGCGGTGTCGAACCCTGCCATCTTGCGTAACCGCTCGATATCGTCGAAGACCACCTGCCCCTTCTGGAAGGTGACGAGCCCGTCATCGCGCAGATGGCGCAACACCCGGTTCACATGCACCGCGCTCAGCCCGAGCGCGTCGGCCAGGTGATACTGCGTCAGCGGACAGGCAAAACCGGTCTTGTCCGCCAATCCCACAAGCATCAGCCGTGACCCGAGCTCGAGCAGGAAATGCGCCATGCGTTCCTCGGCCGACCGGCGGCCGATATTGACCAGATGTTCCACCACCATCGCCTCGTCCCGCGAGGCCGCCCAGAGAACGGCGGTGGCCAGCCGCGGCGCATGCGCGAAGGCATCGAGAATATCCGTGGCGAGAACCTCGGATGCCTCGATGCGCGTGACCGCCTCGATGCTGTGATCGGCGGTGCGGAACAGCACGCTGCGCAGCCCCAGAAAATCGCCCGGAATCTGGACATCCACGATCTGCCGTTCGCCATCGGGCAGAATCTTGTAGGACAGCGCCCAGCCCTCGGCCAGGATGAAGGCGGAGGCGTTCGATTGCCCCTCATGGATCATCTCGTGCCCCGGCAAAAAAGTGCGGCGGCGTCGGTGAAACCGCGCCAGCGTATCGAGATCGACCTCCGTCAGGGCGACGAAGGCCAAGAGTTTTCGGGTCAACGGGCTGTTCAATAGCACCATTCTCGCTTCCATTGCTAAAGTCTCGGCAGGCGGGCGTACGAATGCGGATAGTTGGGAAATGAGTGGGCAAAACTGCTTTGCATCAGCCCACGCTAACAGAAAACGTTTATGATCGCACGATGTTGCAGGTCAATGAGGGCCGGCACATTGATCTCGATTTGAAAAGAGAAGCTGACATGCCCCTTTACAACGACACTGCCGGAACGGCCGCCCTGGCGATTTGCGAGTCGTTGCTGCTTGCCATGAATGACCGCAATATCCTGCCCGAGAAAGAGATCGTGGGCATTCTCAAGGATGCGGCCGCCGCGCATGAAAATGCACCGGCAGGCGACGACGATGCACTGCACGCCGAGGTGGCTGCACTGATCAACGGAATTCTGAATGGGGGCAACTCGGTGCGACGGCCCTGAGGCCCCGCGCCAGGGGCCGGGGAAAAGACGCATTCGGGGCAGCCCCGCCGGGCGACGCCGGCGGGGCTGCGGTTTTGACCGACAATCCGGCACCCTGACGGCCCCGCTTGATCACCTCTCGCTATCGCGCATCAGCAGGCCCATCTGCCGCAACTGCTCTGCCTGCGACGGCTGGATCGCGGCAGACGCGGTGGCGAAGGTCACGTTCTGGAGGTTGATCTCGGGGCTCAACTTACGCACTTCATGGATCTCGCGCACCTGTTGCAGGCTGAAGCTGCGTCCGATGTCGCGCTGGTCGGCCGCAAGCAGGGCCGCGCACAGGCTCTCGCGGTCGCTGGCCGCCTGATAGTCGTAAGTGTCGACTTTCGGTTCGGGAAGGTCACGAACCACCACCGGCGCAAACTCCTGGGTGTCGTCGAACAGCACATATTCGCGCCCGTCCATCTCGATCAGAACGCGCCTCAGGACGCGCCCGCGGGAATCGCGGATGGTGACGATCTCGGTGCCATCGCTGCGCATGACATTGGTGCGCGTGGAGCCGTCGCTGAACCGCTGGGTGCGCACATCCGAACCCGGCTGACGAAGCAACGCATCGTCGTCCTTTTGGATACGGTAGTCATTGTCGTCATCCACGACGATGACCCGGTCCCGGGTATTCGCCTCGGCGCGCTGACCGTTCAACAGGATCCCGCCGACCACCGCCGCGCCGAGCGCGAGCAGACCTGCCTTTTGCAGATCGCTCATTCCGCTATCGGACTTCGCTTGTGGTGCGGCATTCTGTTGGGTGAGGGTGCCCTGCTGATTTTCAGGGTTCCATTCGTCGAACTCTTCATCGCTCGAACGGCTTGTATCTTCGGTGATCGTCTCGGTCGTCACGTCGGCCGGAGTTTCGTCATCGACCTCGGCCGCGAGTGCCTCGGCTTCCTCTGCCGCGAGGGCCTCTGCTTCCGCTTCTGCCTCTGCGCGGGCGTCAGCCGCCGCCGCCGCATCTTCCTCGGCCTTATCCGCTGCCGCTGCGTCGGCCTCTGCCTCGGCTTCCTCCGCCGTCAGAGCCTCTGCTTCCGCTTCCGCTTCCGCCTCTGCGTGGGCGTCAGCCGCCGCCGCATCTTCCTCGGCCTGATTCGCTGCCGCTGCGTCGGCCTCTGCCTCGGCTTCCTCCGCCGCCAGGGCCTCTGCTTCCGCTTCTGCCTCGGCGTGGGCCTCTGCGGCTGCCTCCGCTTCTGCCTCGGTCTGATCCGCTGCCGCAGCGTCAACCTCTGCCTGTGCTTCGGCTCCCGCTTCTGCCTCGATCTGGGCCGCAGCGTCGTCGACAAGGTTTTCAGCCACCGTCACGGCTGCGGCAAGTGCTCCCTCGTCGTCCACTGTTTCTGCGTGTGTTTCGGCATCGGCAGTGTTCGCGTTGGCTTGTGCCAGCGACGGGACTGGTTGCAGCAATGAGATGGCAGCGAGAATTGCAGTGGTCGATTTCAGGGAATTGCGTGTCATGTCGTTTTCCTCTCAAGGGGGGGCAGGATAAGCGTCGCGGATATCACTCCAGCGCATCGACAGCGGCCCGGCATTTTTCCAGACAAACGGGTTCGTTATCGTCCGTGAAGGGCGCCATGCCGTGCGCGCCCGATCATGTCCAAGCTAGCCCGAAAGGAACGCGGACAGGCTGATGCATGTAAGTGCCAGTGGTCGTGAAACCTGCGATACATAAGGAACGAACGGGCGAAACGATAAGTCGTCCGCAGACCTTCACACCTGACATCACATCCGAACAGGAGCCGTGCGGCATGCCCATCAGGGCACCGCAGAGGCATCTGGCGATGATGGTGAAATCAAGGACAATCAAAATGAACCTTTTCAAGACCACAGTTCTTTGCAGCGTATTCGCGCTGGCCGCCGCCGGCCCGCTGGCCGCGTTGGAAAAAACCCTCTCCGGCGTGGAGGTCACATCTGACCTGAGTTCCTATGAGGAAGCCAATGTCCTCAAGTTCTGGCCAAGCCTGGACGAAGACCTCGCCACCGCGATCAGTTCGAAGCTGAACATTGATGACAAGGCCGACGCGCCGCGGATCTCGGTCGAGATCAACAAGGTTTCGGTCGATGGCGACACGGTGTTGCCGGATTCGGGCGAATTCAACACGCTCGAGGGCACCGTGACCACGCATGAAGGGGGCAACGATCCCGAATCGACCAACAAGGCGGACGACCCCGATTCCCAGATCGGCAGCTACGCCCTGCGCATGACGGCCACCAGCGCAGAGCGCGAGATGCCCGATGGCTGGGTCACCGTGGCCCCGTCCCAGGACGATTTCTACACCGCTCTCGTTGATGCATACGCGACGACCATTGTCGAGCGCATCGAGGAATAATCGCTGATATGAGACGCCGGTCCGACATCTGTCGGACCGGCGTTTTTCCGATTCGGGACAGGTTTCCGAAAGGCAAGGACCGGCGCGCAGGGCATTTTCTACAATCCCGACCGGATATCAACCTACCGGAGGCTTCCCGAATGGTAAATGTTCTCACGACCGCGACACAAGCAGTGCAATGGCCAGGCAGCCTGATCCGACCGGCATTGTCGCTCCAGGCGGCGCTTAGCGACCTTGTTGTCGAGACGGCATTGCTGCCTTTCAGGACGTTCAGCCCCGCGACAACGGCCGACACAGACGCATCCGGGGCGGGCAAGATCAAACGCCGGATGGGAGCCGTGATCCGGCGGTTACGGGATATGCCGACGCTTGCGACCGGGCCCGCCACCCGAGCAGGGGGCGGCCAGATGCCCCTCCGCATTCCATCGGAGGCGCAATACCTGACCCGCAGGCATCGAAGCGCTGCGGGCTCGCGTAGCTTCCGGCTCTATCTGCCGGCCAGCCATCCCGACCGGCCCAAGGGCCTCATCCTGATGCTGCATGGTTGCAACCAGACCCCGGAAGATTTTGCCATCGGCACACATATGAATGTCCTCGCAGAAAAGCATGGGCTTGCCTTGGCTTATCCGGCGCAGACCAAGCGGCAAAATCGTGGGGCGTGCTGGAACTGGTTCAAACCACGCCACCAGATGCGCGGCACCGGAGAGTCCGCCATTCTCGCCGCGCTGACGCGCAAGCTGATGCGCGAATTCGGCCTGGGTCGCGATGATGTCTTCGTGGCCGGGCTCTCGGCAGGTGGTGCGATGGCGACAATTCTTGCAGATGTCTACCCGGATGTCTTTGCCGCCGCCGGGGTGCATTCCGGCCTTGCGCGGGGGGCAGCATGGGATACGCTTTCGGCGATGTCGGCAATGCATAGCGGCGGCGCGCCCACCGGAATTGCCGCCATCGCCGTCACGCGGGCAGGGCCGGTGCGCCGGATCATTTTCCAGGGTGCAGACGACCGCACGGTCAACCCGCTCAATGCCGGATTTATCGTCGCGGCAGAGATGGGCGAGGATGTCGCGCCCACCAGAGTGGGCAAGCGGTCCGTGCGCGGGCGTGACTATTCCCGTAGTTTCTACGCGGACCCCAAGGGCGCGGTCCTGATAGAGCTGTGGATGATCGAGGGCTCCGGACACGCCTGGTCCGGGGGCCGCGCGGCGGGATCCTACACCGACACGAAAGGCCGGGATGCCTCGGCGCAGATGGTGCGTTTCTTTCTGGACAAGCCGGCGTGAGACGGGTTCGCTGATCCTGAGAGAGACCAGGACCACGCCACGAAAGTTGAAATTTCAAGGAAAGGGATGGGACCATGACAGATGAAGACACGCTTTGGGCCATGGAAGAGCGGTTCTGGACCGAAGGCGCGGACAGCGCGCGGTCGATGACGGCCAAGGGAGCCGTTCTTGTCTTCCCCTACCCGGTGGGCATCCTGCGGGGTAACGACATCTGGCGGGAAAGCCAGGTCGCGCAGCGCTGGCGCACGGTTGCTTTCTCCGAGCATTGCTTCACCCGCGAAAAGGACGTGGCCATCCTGGCCTATCATGTGTCCGCCGAGCGCGACGACACGCCGATCTATGAGGCGCTTTGCACGTCCTCTTACCTGAAGGACAATGGCACGTGGCGGCGAATGGTGCACCAGCAGACGCCCTTGTCCTAGGCCCGGCACCTCCTGTCTTCACGTCGCGATGCAGGACGATCCATGAGATATCGGGCCCCGCCGCACGAGGTAAAAGGCGGCGGGGCCATCCGGCACGGGGCTCAGGCTTTGCGCATGGCCACCTTGCCCTTGCCGAATTCTTTTCGAAGGATGCCTCAGGTCGTTTTGAAGCAATCCTTGACGCGGGGTTCGGCGAGGAACGGAGATCCTGTAAGAGCGCGCGCCACAAATCATCAGTTTGATCCGATACGACAGCCCGGACACTAACCTGCATTAGTGTAAGGGGTTCGTTGCGAAACCATCAGGACCGGCGCGCCAGAAAGAAGGCCGCAAGCGGCAGAGCAGACCGGCGTCATCGGACCGACGCTGGCCGGTGTCATTTTTGCGTGCGGCGAAGAGTGGTTGCGTTCAGCGAAGTCCCAGAAGGCCCAGGACGAACACGATGATCACGATCAGCCCTACGAGATAGATGATCCGGTTCATTTGGGTGCCTGTCCCGTTCGGGGTCACCAACATTGGCATCCCTTCGCGCAACACTAGCGCTTCGCCCAACCAGCGAAACAACATGGATCAGTATCGGCAGAGAAAGGCTCGCGAGCTGCCCCCGGTGGCGCGGGTGTATCGTGGCCGGGCTGATCCAGGTAAGTGCGGTCGTGCGGGAAACCGCCATGTTGACCCCTCACCGCCGCATCTCGCGGGGGCCAAGGGTCGGGGAATTGCGCCGCTGCGGCACATGTGTCGCGCCGGAAGATACCCGTCTCAGGAGATCACACAATGACACAGTCAAACATCATCGGTCTTGTCGCGTTTGTCCTGGGCACCGTGCTGCTTTTCTTGGCATGGAGGGGAACCAACACGCCGGTCGATCAGATGACCGAGGCGGATCTGGATGCGACCATCACGCGGTGTCGGCGCGATCTGGTCTTGCCGGTCAGCGATGCCCTCGCCCGACCGGCTGCGGATCTGGTCGCGATGGTTCTCGCGGCCTGTCCCGGCTTGCGGGAAAATCGTGTCTTGGCCGCGCAATGACCACGCCCCGCATCGAGATCGACCTCGACAAGATTCGCGAGAACACGCGGACCCTGGTCACGCATCTGGCCCGCCGCGGCATCACCTTGACCGGTGTCACCAAGGCCGTTTGCGGATGTCCGGCTCTCGCCGGGGCGATGCTTGCCGGGGGTGCGACAGGTCTGGCCGATGCACGGCTTGCGAATATCCAGCGTCTGCGCAGGGCCGGTCTCACCTGTCCGATCACGATGATCCGCCCCCCGATGCGGAGCGAGGTTCGGCAGGTCGTTCGGAATTGCGAGACAAGCTACAATACCGAGCCGGATATCCTCGCGGCCCTGTCCGAGGCCGCCGTGCGGCGCGGCGTCATCCACAATGTGGTCCTGCTGGTCGAAATGGGGGATATGCGCGATGGTATCCTGCCTGCCCAACTGGTGCGTATCGCGGCCTATGTCACCGGTAAACCGGGTCTCGCCCTGAAAGGTATTGCCGCGAATTTTGCCTGCCTCGGCGATGTTGCGCCGGATGCGGCAGCCATGGCCATGCTTTCCGATCTGGCCAATGACGTCGAAGGCGCATGTGGTCCGATGCTGGAAACCGTGTCGGGCGGCGCGTCGGCCAATCTGACATGGGCCCTCGGTCAAGGGTCATCGGGGCGCATCAACAACCTGCGTCTGGGCGAGGCGATCCTTCTGGGCACCGATCCCGCCTCCGGGCGGCCGATCCCGGGCCTGCACACGGACGCCTTCACGCTCGTGGCAGAGGTAATCGAGGCGAAATGCAAGCCGCTTTGGCTGCCCTCGCCCATGACCGGCGCGGGGCGGGCGATGCCGAGCCTGATCGGGGAGGCCGATGGCCGGACACGCGCTGTCCTCGCGGTCGGCCAACAGGATACCGATCCGGAGGGGCTCGGCTTTGACGCGGGCCTCCGTTTTCTCGGTGCAACCAGCGATCATCTGATTGTCGACAGCAAGGATATGTCTCTACGGGTGGGCAGCGAGGTCCGGATGCGCCTGCGCTATGGCGCGCTCATGCGGGCCATGACCACACCTGCCGTCACAAAATCCTTTCACACCACACCCGCTGTCAAACGAGACGCCGCAAACACCCGCGACAAAGCTATCCCGCGTTGGTGGCGTGCGGACAGGCCCGAACCGATCCCGCGCCCAATCCCGGGCCGGATATGACTCTACCCAACCAAAGGATGAACCCATGTCTTTCAACGATCTGACAAAGAAGACCGCCGACCTGGACAAGGCGAAATCAGACAAGAAACCGGAAAAGGAAACCGCAACGAAAGCGCCGAACGATCCGCCCCGGAAGCCGGCCCCGAAAGTCTGAACGTTGCTCTCTGCGCCGGCGAGCGAACGTTCTTTCCGGCCAGATTCCGCGTCACGTCACCCCGAATGAGACCCATAGATGAAAACCGAAGTCACCGAGATATACCAACCACCCAGCACGTTGAATGACACGCCCAAGGAGCGCAATTGCCTTCGATGCAAGGTCAAATTCTGGAGCTCCGGGTTCGGCGAGCGGGTTTGTCGTCGCTGTAAGGGGTTGAGCGCGTGGCGCAATTCGGCCCCCGCCAATCCGGGCACATCCCGCAACCGCTGAACGCATCCCCATGTCCGCCGCATCCCGCATACCGGCAAGGAGGGACCTTCTGCCCAGCCTCGGCAAGCTGTAAACGACGAGGTAACGATCGCGCCGCGATGTGGTCCTCAGCCCGAGCAGATTGATGCGGCGATGCGCCAGGCTCAGGACCCATTGATTTCAGGTCCTTTGCGTGATTCACGGCTCCGAAAACGGAGCGGTGAACATGTCTGATCTCTTCTGGCTGACCGACGCGCAGATGGCGCGTCTGGAGCCCTATTTTCCGAAGTCCCACGGTAAGCCGCGTGTCGATGATCGGCGTGTGCTGAGCGGTATTATCTTCATCAATCGCAATGGGGTGCGGTGGCGCGATAGTGAGGGCCTGAATGCCACTGGTCCGAATGAAGGCCCGAACGCGGAATACGGTCCGCACAAGACGCTATACAACCGTTGGAAGCGGTGGAGCGACAAGGGCATCTTTGCGCGGATGATGGTCGGTCTGGCCGCCGAGCACGGCGAGAAGAAGACAGCCATGATCGACGCGACGTATCTGAAGGCACACCGGACCACGACCAGCCTGGCCGCGAAAAAGGGGGGCGTGGCCGCCTGATCGGGCGCACCAAGGGCGGCATGAACACCAAGCTGCACGCCATCTGCGACAGCCAGGGACGTCCGCTTGACCCTTTTGTCACCGCTGGACAGGTCAGCGACTACATCGGTGCACGGGCATTGCTGGGCGGTTTGCCAAAGGTCGAATGGCTGCTCGGAGACCGAGGCTACGACGCAGACTGGTTCAGAGACGCGTTGAAAGACAAGGGGATACGTGCCAGCATCCCGGGGCGGTCACAGCGCAACAAAACTGTCAAATATGACAAGCGCCGCTACAAGCGCCGCAACCGCATCGAGATCATGTTCGGCAGGCTCAAGGATTGGCGGCGCGTCGCAACCAGATACGACAGGTGCCCGAAGGTCTTTCTATCCGCAATCGCACTCGCAGCAACCGTCATCTATTGGCTATGAGTCCTGACCCTAAATGTTCCGGTCTCGATAGCCGTCGTGGCATGACCCCGCAACTCCCGTAGGCTGGGGCCAGGTCACGAGGGTTGATTCATAGTCTCTGCCGCCTGTGTAGGGTGCTGGGCTTGGGTTCAGGCAGTCCCGATTGGCAGGAGACTGGTTCTGTCGTGGGCTCCCCGTGCCTCTCTGGCTTCTGGTTCATCCCTTCGACTGACAATCCCCTAATCCCGTTCGGCCTCCTGCGCGCAACCCCGCGTCAGCCCGGGCCGTGTTGGCCGCCTATGGCGTCCTGCCCGCTCCACCCCGGTCCTTTGGGGGGTTTCCGGTGTCCATTCTGTCCACCATGCACGCGTCACCCGACGGGCGTTTTCCGGGTCTTGTCGAAGGGACGGTCCCGAAGACAGGAAACACAGGAGCTAATCATGCAAAACATCGTCATCCTCGCCCGGCAACATCGGTCAAAAACCCGAAACCCGCACCACCCAGGGCGGCACCAACATCACCAACTTCAGCCTCGCTACCTCTCGCCGCCGCCTCTCGGAAGGTCGTGTGCTGCGCGACGAGAACGGCTACCGGGTCATGGACACCGAATGGCACCGCATACCTGCTTCAACGGTCTCGACAAGACGATCGCGGAGCATTGCGAAAAGGGCATGAAGGTCCTCGTCCACGGCCGCATCCACTACACCAAGTGGATCGACAGCATGGGGAACGACCGCTACGGCTGCGAGATCATCGCCGAGAAGGTCGACTTCCTGAGCCGCCCGAAGTTGGCCGAGAACGAAAACCCCGAGCTGGTCGACCGCGACGACGAGATCCCGTTCTAAGGAACGGGGTTTCCCCCTCGGGCCCGACGTGGAAACCCGCCGGGTTCGCTACATCGCCGCAAGGCCGCTCGGAGCCGATACACCCATCGCGTCGCCATCTCGAACCATCGCCTTGTCAGCGCCGACGCGGATACCGTGGCCTTCCGCTGGAAGGATTACCGGATCAAGCGCGGCGAGCGGCAAAAGGTGATGCGCCTCGAGACCAGCGAGTTCATCCATCGCATCCGCCACTGTGGCCTGCTGGCCTCCGCGCAACGCAAGGCCAACATCGCCAGAATCCGCCAGCTGCTCGCGGCGACCGCGCTGGACACAGCACCAAGCCCGCCGCAGCTTCCTCCTTGTCAGGGTTTTGCAACACGGGCCGAAACCGCGCTGACAGCAAATGTCTCAACGCCGCCCGCATCGAAAAACCTTAAACAAACCGCCCTGATGCATTCGCGGCACGATTGGTCACAATCATTATAACCACGTCAAAAGCGGACATCTACGCCGGTTGGCTTCACCAAATCCCATCCTGACATTCGCCGCACTTGCACCCGGCAGGGTTACCTTCAATAGCCAACGTCGAGTTGGTGATGTGGTGGACCGCGCCGGATGGGAGGACTCATGATACCCATTGCCGACTTATCCGCCATTTGCGCTTGTCGCCTGGCCTGGAACAAGAGCCGTTTCGCAAGTGGTCACCCGTACGGCGAAAGCCTTGAAAAATCTGGCCGACAGCTTCTTCGCGGTACCTTGGACGAGTCGACTGCCCAGTTGCGCGAGCTTGCCGCCGATATCCGCATGCGCCTCGTATGTCAGGCAGGTTCCGCCGTCTTGCTCCTGCAGCACGACATCCGCGCCGCCCTTGGCAAAGCCCGCCGTCCCGCCGCTGCCGCTGCCGGTCAGCGTGAACCGCCGGGGCGGTTCTTCGGGGATCAGCGTCACGGTGCCGGAGAACCGCGCCTTGACCGGGCCGACCTTGAGCAACACCTTCGCCTCGAGCTCGGTGTCGGAGTGGCGGACAAGCTCCTCGCAGCCGGGAATGCAGTCTTTCAGCACCTCCACGTCGTTGAGCGCGGCATAGACGTCCTCGCGCGGGGCGGCGATAAATACCTCGTCGGTCAGTTTCATTGGGCTCTCCTCTTAAGCGTTACGGGTCCCGGGGGCGGGTCAGGCGGGCGAGGCGCGCTCGCCCGCCCGGCGTTGGGCCACGATCTCGGCCAGGATCGAGAGCGCGATCTCGTCTGGGGTGATCGCGGCGATGTCGAGACCGGCGGGCGCATGGACCCGGGCAAGCGCGGCGCGGTTCGCTCCCTCGGCGGCGAGACGGTCGCTCAGCGCGGCGAACTTGCGCCGGCTGCCGACGAAGGCCACATATTCCGCCTCGGACGCGACCGCGGCTCGCAACGCCGGGGCATCGCCCATGCCTTGCGTGGCCACGACGTAGAAGCGAACTGCGCTGTCGGGGGCGTGACCATCCACCACCTCCTCGGCGTCCGGATGCGCGGAGGCTTGGGCCCCCGGCGCGCAGACGATCCGGTGAAAGCCGAAACGGTCCGCGAGGCGGGCAAGCGCGGTCGCCACCGGCCCGCTCCCGCAGATCACCAGCCGCGGAGGCGGCAGGACCGGCTCGACGAACACGTCCATCGAGCCCTTGCTCGGGCACCCGTTGCGCGCGAAATGCACGTCCTCGCGCTCCTCTCCGGCGGTGACGCCACCGGCTTCCAGCAATTCCTCGGGCCGGATCGAGACGAACCGGGGCTGCCCCTCGGCGATCGCCGCGCGTGCGGCGCATCCGATGGCCGAGCGCGCACATCCCCCGCCCAGCCAGCCTGCGCGCAGCGTGCCAGCCTCGTCGATCAGCGCCTTGGCGCCGGGCTTGGCCGAGGTGGCGGCCAGCGTGCGCACCACCGTGGCGACCGCGAAGGGCACTTCGGCGGCGCGCAGCCGCGCCATCTCGGCCTCGAGTTCGGTATCGGCAGGGCGCGACAGGGTCATAGGCGTACGAGCTCCGGCTCCAACGCGGCGAGGTCCGCGAGCGTCGTCGCCGGTGCGAATAGGTCGAGATGCGGCAGCGCCGCGGCCATGCCCCGCGCCACCGGCTCGTAGCCCTTCCAGCCCTTCAGCGGGTTGAGCCAGATGATCCGGCAGCCGCGCCGCCTGATCCGGGCGAGCGCGGCCCCGACCTCCTCGGGGTCGGCGCTGTCATAGCCGTCCGACAGGATCAGCACCACCGTGCGCCCATTGACCAGCCGCCGCGCATAACTGCGCGAGAAGTGATCGAGCGATGCGCCGATGCACGAGCCGCCGCCGAACCCATCGGCCAGCAGGCTCAGCCGGTTGAGCGCCCGCAGCGCATCGGTCTCGCGCAGGGCATCGGCGATCCGCACCAGCCGGGTATGAAAGAGATAGGCGTCGGTATCGGGATCGGCGCGCATCAGCCCCGAGAGAAACGCGAGGAAGGGCCGCGCATAGACTGTCATCGACCCCGACACGTCGCACAGCGCGGTGATGCGCACGGGACGGTCGGGGCGCGTGCGCCGCTCCAGCCGCAGCGGCTCGCCGCCGGTGCCGAGACTCTTGCGGATGGTGCGCCGCAGATCGATCGTGCAGCCCCGGCGTGCCGCCTTGCGCCGCCGCGAGCGGTGGTCGCGCAGTGCCCGGCCCAGCCGTTCGGCGACCGTCTCGGCCTCGGCCACGTCGGCGGGGCTGACGACCTCGCGCAGGTCGGTCGTCATCAGGTTGCGTCGCCCCGAGGCGATAAGCCGCCCGCTGCCCTCGGCGTCGGTCTCGCCGTCGTCGCCGCCGTCATCGGGGCTTTCGGCGCGGCCCGAGGCGGTGCTTGTCGCGCGGTCGTCGTCCACCCCCGGGGCGCGCACAAGGTCGGAGCGCGCGGAGGTCGCGTCGGCCGTCACCCGCAGGCGCACCCGCCCGCCATTGAGCCAGAAGGCATCGTAGAACTCGTCGAAGCGCGTCACCTCGTCGGCAGAGCCCGCGCACACCGCCTTGAGTGCGCGGCGCGTCATTTCCGGATCGGCGGCGCTGACATGCTCGAGCGCGCGCAGCGCCGTCTCGGCCTCAGCGACGCCTAACCCGAAGCCATGCGCGCGCAGGTGGGCAAGAAACCCGGTGATGCGCGCCGCCACGCCCGGGTCGCGCGCGGCAAAGCGGGCGACGCGGCTCATGCCGCCCTGCCCACCAGCCGTGCGGCCACCTCGGGCGGAATCGCCGCGCGGTCGCCCTCGGTCTTGAGAAGCGTGGCCATCGTGGCGTGCAGCACCGCCGGGTCGGCGCTGAGATCGGCCACCCCGAGCCCGGCCACGGCGGCGGCGAAGTTCAGCATCTCGGCCACGCCCGGCACCTTCTCGAGCCGTTCCCGGCGAATCGCCTGCACGAAGCCGACGATCTGCGCCGCGAGCCGCGCCTCGACCTCGGGCGCGCGGGCGTGCAGGATGGCCAGCTCGGTCTCGCGGTCGGGATAGGCGACGTGCGCGTACATGCAGCGCCGGCGCAGCGCGTCCGAGAGATCGCGCGTGCCGTTCGAGGTCAACACCACGCGGGGAATGCTGCGCGCCGCGATCGTGCCGAGCTCGGGAACCGTGATCTGGAAATCCGAGAGTACCTCGAGCAGGTAGGCCTCGAATTCCTCGTCGGCGCGGTCGATCTCGTCAATGAGCAGCACCGGTGCCTCGGGTTGGCGTATGGCCTGCAGCAGCGGACGCTCCAGCAGGAATTCCTCGGAAAAGATGCGCCGCTCCACCGCCGTTCCGGTCTCCCCGTCCTCGGCGGCGGCGCGGATCGCCAGGAGCTGTTTCTGGTAGTTCCACTCGTAGATCGCGTGCGCCGCGTCCAGCCCCTCGTAACACTGGAGCCGGATCAGCCGCGTCCCCTCGGCCGCCGCGAGCGCGCGGGCGACCTCGGTCTTGCCCACCCCGGCCGCCCCTTCGAGCAGCAGCGGTCGCCCGAGAGAGATGGATAGGTGCAGCGCCATCGCCAGGTCGGGCGCGGCGATGTATCCCTGCCCGGCAAGCCCGTCCTGCAGTGCGCGCCAGTCGTTCATGTCAAACCTCCCCGGTCGTTGAGCGCGGGTCCGTCAGCCACTGCGATCATCCGTGCAGGCCCAGCTCGTGGGCCACCTTCCAGATGCGCCAGTGATCGTGCGGCATGTGGCTGTGGCGCAGCCCGAAGGCGCGGAAGGCGTCGTGCACCGCGTTGGAGAAGGCCGGCACCCCGCCCACGTTCGGGCTCTCGCCGACACCCTTGGCCCCGATCGGGTGATGCGGGCTCGGCGTCTCGGTGAAGGCCGTGGTGTAGGTTGGCGTCTCCCAGCTTGTGGGCATGAAGAAGTCCATCAGCGTGGCCGTCTTGATGTTGCCGAGCTCGTCATAGGCGATCTCCTGCCCCATCGCGATGGCGAGTGCCTCGGTCAGCCCGCCATGCACCTGCCCCTCGATCACCATCGGGTTGATCCGCGTGCCGCAATCGTCGAGCGCGTAGAACTGTCGGATCTCGTGCTCGCCGGTATCCACGTCGATCTCCATCACGCAGATATAGGCACCGAACGGATAGGTCATGTTGGGCGGATCGTAATAGCTGACCGCCTCGAGCCCCGGCTCGACGCCGGGGATCGCCTGATTGTAGGAGGCAAAGGCGATCTCGGCCATGGTCTTGAAGCGCTCCTGCGCGCCCTTGACGGCAAAGCGGTCCACGTCCCATTCCAGATCGTCTTCGTGTACCTCGAGCAGGTAGGCGGCGATCATCTGCGCCTTGGCGCGGATCTTGCGCCCGGCCATCGCCGCGGCGGCCCCTGCCACCGGCGTGGAGCGCGAGCCATAGGTGCCCAGCCCATAGGGTGCGGTGTCGGTGTCGCCTTCCTCCACGGTGATCGAATCCGAGGAGATGCCGATCTCGGACGCGAGGATTTGCGCAAACGTCGTGGCGTGGCCCTGGCCCTGGCTGATCGTGCCCAGCCGCACGATGGCCGATCCTGTCGGGTGGATGCGAATCTCGCAGGAGTCGAACATACCCATCCCAAGGATGTCGCAGTTCTTCATCGGGCCCGCCCCCACGATCTCGGTGAAATGGGTGAGGCCGATGCCCAGCAGCTTGCGCGTCTCTCCGCGCTTGAACGCCTCGACCCGCTCGGCCTGCTCGCGACGCAGCCCTTCGTAATTCACCGCCTCGAGCGCCTTGTTCCAGGCGGTGTGATAGTCGCCCGAATCGTATTCCCAGCCCAGTGCCGACTGGTAGGGAAACTGGTCCTCGCGGATGAAGTTCCTGGCCCGCAATTCGGCCGCGTCCATGCCCAGTTCGATGGCCAGCACCTCGATCATGCGCTCGATCATGTAGGCGGCCTCGGTCACGCGGAAGGAACAGCGATACGCCACGCCCCCCGGTGCCTTGTTGGTATAGGCCCCGTCCACGGCGACATAGGCCACCGGGATATCATAGCTGCCGGTGCAGATATGGAAGAACCCGGCGGGAAACTTCGTCGGGTCGGCGCAGGCGTCGAACGCGCCGTGATCGGCGGTGACGTGGCAGTGCAGGGCGGTGATCCGACCGTCCTTCGTGGCGCTGATTCGGCCCTTCATCCAGTAGTCGCGGGCAAAGGCCGTGGACATCAGGTTCTCCATCCGGTCCTCGACCCATTTCACCGGGCTGCCTGTAACGATGGAGGCGACGATCGAGCAGACATAGCCTGGGTAGACCCCGACCTTGTTGCCAAAGCCGCCGCCGATATCGGGCGAGATCACGCGGATGTTGTGCTCCTCGATGCCCGACAGGATCGACGCCACGGTACGTACCACATGCGGTGCCTGGAACGTGCCCCACAGGGTGAGTTTGCCGTTGACCTTGTCCATCGAGGCGACGCTGCCGCAGGTCTCGAGCGGGCAGGGATGGGTGCGGTGGTAATAGATCATCTCCTCGGCCACCACCTCCGAGCTTTCGATCGCCTGTTCGGTGGCCGCCTTGTCGCCCTCCTCCCACAGGAAGATGTGGTTGTGATGGCGGCGGGGACCGTGGGAACCGGGTGCCTCGGGGTCAAGGTCCTCGCGCAACACAACGTCGCTCTGGAGCGATTCAAACGGGTCGGTGATGACCGGCAGTTCCTCGTACTCGACCTCGACGAGATCGACCGCGTCGGCGGCGACGTAGCGGTCGCGCGCCACGACAAAAGCCACCTCCTGCCCCTGAAACAGCACCTTGCCGTCGGCCAGCACCATCTGCTTGTCGCCCGCGAGGGTGGGCATCCAGTGCAGGTCGAGCGGGCGCAGATCGTCCGCCGTCAGCACAGCCACCACGCCGGGCAGTTCCAACGCGGCAGAGGCGTCGATGGACGTGATCCTGGCATGGGCATGGGGCGAGCGGACGAAATCGCCGAACAGCATACCCGGCAGGTTGATGTCGTCGATGTAATTGCCCTTGCCCTGGGTGAAGCGGGCATCCTCTACGCGTCGGCGCGCATGGCCGAGGCCCTTGAGCTTGCCGCGGCGTTCCTCGCGGCCCTCCGGAGTCATGTCGTTCATTGTGCCGCCTCCCTGGCTGCGTTCAGTTCCGCCGCCGCCGCAAGAATGGCGCGAACGATGTTCTGGTATCCCGTGCACCGGCAGAGATTTCCGGCCATGCCAAAGCGCACCTCCTCCTCGGTCGGGTCCGGGTTCTCCTGGAGCAGGCGGTGCGCGCGGGTGATCATCCCCGGCGTGCAAAAGCCGCATTGCAGCCCGTGATGCTCGTGGAACATCCGCTGCAGCACGTGCAGCTCGTCCGGCGTGCCGAGACCCTCGATGGTGGTGATCTCGGCCCCGTCGGCCTGCGCGGCGAAAACCGTGCAGGATTTCACCGACTTGCCGTTCATGTCCACGGTGCAGACGCCGCAATGGGTCGTCTCGCAGCCGATATGCGGCCCCGTCAGCCCGAGCCGCTCGCGCAGCACGTGGATCAGGAGTTCGCGCGGCTCGGCCAGCACCTCTCGCGGCGCGCCGTTCACGGTGAGTTTTATGTGCATCTTGTCGCTCATGCTGTCCTCCCTCAGGCGCGGGCCCATGCCCGCGCGATGGCGCGGCGCAGGATCGTGCCGGCTACGTGGCGCTTGAATTCGATCGGTCCGCGGGAATCCTCCTGCGGGTCGATTTCGGCGCTCATCGCCGCCACCGCCGCGTCGCAGGCGGCCGCGTCGCAGGCCGTGCCGATCAGCGCGTCGGCGGCGGCCTCGGACCAGACGGGCACGTCGCTGAGGTTGGTCATCGCCACCGAGGCGCGGATCACCCGCCCGTCCTGCGCGTTGATCAGCACCGCCGCCGCGGCTGTGGCGTAATCCCCGATCTTGCGCTTCTGTTTCTCGTAGGCATAGCCTCCGGTCGGGGCGGCAAAGGTGATGCGCGTGAGGATTTCCTCGTCCGCGCGGTCGGTCATGTAGGCAGCCTCGTAGAAGTCGCGCGCGGCGACCTCGCGGTTGCCCTCCGGCCCCTCGAGGGCAAAGCGCGCATCCAGGCATTGCATCAGCCCCGGCATGTCGTTGCCCGGGTCGCCATTGGCGAGGTTGCCGCCGATCGTGCCCATGTAGCGCACTTGCGGATCGGCAATCAGCAGCGCGGCCTCGCGCACGATCGGCACAGCCTGCGCCAGCCCCTCGTGCGTGATAAGTTCATGCTGCGTGACCATCGCGCCGATCCGGACGATGCCGTCCGCGATGCTGAGCTCCTTGAGTTCGGCCACGTCCTGCAGATCGACGAGGTGCTCGAGATGGGCCATGCGCAGCTTCATCATCGGGATGAGGCTGTGCCCACCGGCGATGACGCGCGCATCGTCGCCACGCTCGGACACGATGCGAATCGCCTCCGCCACACTGGGCGGTCGGTGATACTCGAATGCTGACGGTATCATTTTGTCCTCCCTGACGGGGCCGTGTCGGCCCATGCAGGTCAGGCTGGATCAGGGCAGGAGGCGGGGGCGAGCGGGGGCGCACGGATGTCGCGCTCGTCTTCACCAAATGCGACGATGGCGCACGAACGGCGTATGCACCCGCAGAAAATCGCAATCTGCCCCGCTCAGACCCCGAACATCGCACGCACCGCCGACAGGCGCGAGCGGCTGACCGGTGCCTTGGCGATGGCCCCGCCGCCCTCGAAGAACACCACGCCGGTGTCCTTCTTGCGCTCGAAACCCGAGACGTGGAGCGGGTTGACGATATAGCTGCGATGGGTGCGGATCATGCCCGTGCCCGGCAACCGCCGCTCGATCTCGGACATCGACCACGGCGAAAGGGCACGCTGTGCGCCGAAATAGATCACGGTGTAATGGCCCTCCGCCCGGATCGCCGCCACCATCCGCGCCTCGACGAAATGGATGCGCCCGTCCTTCTCGTAGGGGATGCGGGCGTCGCCAGAGGCAGGCGCGGGCGCGCTCTCCAGTGCCTCCGGCCCGGTGGCGGCGGGGACGGGTATGTCGGCACCCGTCTGCCCGTCCTTGAGCGCGGCGACGGTCGCCCCGGTCATGAGAAACGCGCCCGAGATCAGGAACACCGCCAGCGTAACCCCGAAGGCGAGCGTGTCGTTGCTGATGCGCGGCCCGTCCGCACCCGCCTGCTCGACGATGGTGAACTGCGTGCCCGCCATCGCCGTAAAATGCACGGCGAATACCGCCACGCCGAAACCCAGCGTGCCGAACACGATGCTGCGGGTGTCGCGCCTGACATAGGCCATCCAGAACGCGGCCACCGCCAGTGCCACCGACAACCCCACCGCCGCGGCGATGCCGCCCATCGAATAGACCGGGCGGCACAGCTCCATCCCCGACATGCCGGTGTAGTGCATCGCCGGAATGCCCAGCCCCACCAGTACGCCCGCCATGACGATGCGCGGGCGCGTACGCCGCCCGAAATGCATTAGCAGCAACGCCAGCCCCACGATCAGGATCGCGATCAGCGCCGAGATCATGGTGGTCAGCGCGTCGTAATAGAACAGGATCGGCAGCTCGAGCCCGAGCATTGCCACGAAATGCATAGACCAGATGCCGCCGCCAAGCGCGAAGGCCGACATTGCGACGACCAACTGCCGCCGCCCTGCGGGCAGGGCCGAGGCCCCGCGCGTCAGCGTCAGCCCGGTGAACCCCGCCATCAGCGCGACGGCGAGCGAGGCGATGACCAGCAGCGGATCGTGTGAATAGGCGACGATGTCTCGGGCCCTCCCTCCCAAGAAAGCTCCGCGAACAATAGAATACCACCGCGGGCCGAATTTCCAGTCGACATTTTTGTGATCCGTCCCTTCCGTTGTGAACGGCGCGGCTTCGGCACGGTCGTTGACGCTGGCTCGAAAGGCCCGGAGAAGGCCATGAAGCCGCTCGCAAGTTAGCGCCTAATGTGGCAGTATTCGACTGCGCACGCGCCGTCGCTCAGTGCATGTTGGTCGAGAATGCGCTCGAGACCGCAGGTCGCGGGTGAGCTACTCGCCATCCCTTGGACAGGATCTGGCGTAAATTACGCTACTCTTTGCACCTGCTGATCGGGTTTGGTTTCGTTTTTTCCTAGCCAATGGACCATGGCTGGCGGTCTGACGCCAAGGGCTGAGTGCTGGCGTTGGTGATTGTAGAAGGTCATCCCTTTCCGGATTCCGGCCTTGGCTTCTGATCCGGTCTCTTAGGCATGCAGGTAGACGCATTCGTATTTCAGCGTCCGCCATAGCCGCTCGATGAAGATGTTGTCGAGGAACCGGCCTTTCCCATCCATCGAGATGGAGGTGTCAGAGGAAACCGGCTTGAGCGGGGCAGGGCGCGCGTAGTCTGCGGCGATGACCCAGAAGCGCAGCCCGTTCCGATATTTCAAGACGTCACCCGAGATCATCCGCCTCACGGTGATGATGTATATTCGCTTCCCTCTGTCGCCTCGGAACGTGGAGGACCTGTTGCACGAGCGGGGTGTAGAGGTGAGCCACGAGACGGTGCGGTACTGGTGGAACAGGTTCGGGCCGATGTTCGCGGCCGAGATCCGGAAGCGCCGGGTGCAGGGCATGCGGTCGAGCCGGTCGCGCTGGCATCTGGACGAGATGTTCGTGAAGATCTACGGTAAGCAGCACTACCTGTGGCGGGCCATTGACCACGAGGGGGAGGTTCTGGAGAGCTTTGTCACGGTTACACGGGACAAGGCTTCGGCGTTGAAATTCCTCAGGAAATCGATGAAGCGGCACGGTCGACCCGTGGACGTGGTGACGGATCGTCTCCGCTGCTACGGTGCCGCCCTGAAGGAGATGGGGCGGGGCGACGATCGCGAGATGGGGCGGTGGACGAACAACCGCGCCGAGAATTCACACTTGCCATTCCGAAGACGGGAGCGGGCGATGCAGCGCTTCCGGCAAATGCGATGTCTGCAGAAATTCGCCTCCGTTCATGCCACGGTTCACAACCACTTCAACCAGGAACGCAGCCTCTCCTTCCGCTCGATCTTCAAGCGGAACCGTGCCGCCGCCCTCGCCGAGCGGCGCGACCTTTTCGCGGCCTGAAGGGTCAGCTTGCCTGCACTTGCGGAGACCGCGTCGCATTAGTCTGACAGCACCTTGGCATCGCCTACAGGCAACCTGACGGACGCCTCGAACCCCGAGGACGTGCCGGGACGCGGTGATCTGAGGACAAGAGGGCTTTCGATGCGATCGGCTATGGCGGCGACGATCGCGAGGCCCAGCCCGCTGCCATCTGCACTTGCGCCCGCGCGCTCGAAGCGGGCTGTGAGCCGATCCAGAGTTTCAGGTGGCAGGACGGGCCCGTCGTTTGCGACGATCAACCGGCCATCCGGCGTCAAGGTCACGTCGACCGGGGCGGCGTCCGAGCCATGACGCAGAGCGTTCTCCACGAGGTTTCGACACAGAATGCCGAAGGCGTCGGGGTCTAGGTCCGACATGACCGGCGTCTCCGGCAGTTTCAACGCGATGCGACCCGGCGCTCCCGTTCGGGCAACATCCTCGACCACCAGCTGCGCGACGATCCTGAGATCCGAGCACAGGTCAAGGCGAAGCTGTCCGCCTTCGGCGCGTGTGAGCTGCATGAGATGTTCGGACAACCGGGTCAGTCGCTTGAGAGTGCCTTCGATGTCGGCCGCCCGCGCCCGGGCGGCATGGTCGCGCGTTTCCGACTGCAGGCGCTGGGCCTGCGCGATGGCGCCGGCCAAAGGCGTGCGAAGTTCATGCGCGGCGTTCGCGGCAAAGCTCCGTTCGGCATCAAAGACGGCCTTCAGCCGGTCGAGCAGCCTGTTCAGGGTGGCAGCCACAGGAGTGATCTCGGACGGGATGTCATCGTCTGGAACCGGTGACAGGTCCCGGGCATTGCGCGCATCCAGTCGTTCGCCGAAGCGCCGCAGGGGTGCGAGGCTCGCCTTTACGGCGAAAACTATGGACAGCAGCGCCAGGGGCACCACGATCAGCAGGGGCAGCCCCAGACCCATCTGTATCTCGCGCGCGACGGACGCGCGGTGCTCAAGCGGCTCGGCCACCGTGATCCTGACGGTCCCCTGCAGCGCGTCTTCGTTGTAAAGCCGATGGGTTGCGGTCTGATGGAAGCCCGGGCCGTCATAGTCCGGAAAAATCGCCACGTCCGTAGCGTGCGACCGAAGCAGGATGCGACCATCGGCGTCCCGCACGATGTAGGTGAAGAGCTCGTCATGCTCGCGGATCGTGCCAAGCCGCTGCGTGATGCCATCCTCTTCGCGCCCGACGATATCCACGACAGCCAGCGGCAACAGGCGCTGCGCGGTTTCCTGCAGCGCGGAGTCGAAGACCTCGTCCATCTCGCCGCGCAGGATCAAAGCCGTCACGGAGGCGGCAGCGATCCACAGCACGGTCAACAGAATGCCGAGCAACAGTCCGAGCCGGGCCTGAAGGCTGCGCGGCAGCCTCATGGCTTGCCCAAGCGGTAGCCCATGCCGCGCTCGGTCTCGATGATCTGGGGCCCCAGCTTCTTGCGCAGGCGGCTGACATGGACCTCGATGGTGTTGCTCTCCACCTCGGTGTCGAAGGCGTAGAGCTTCTCTTCCAGCTGCGTCTTTGACAAAAGCTGCCCGGGGCGGGTCAGGAACGCCTCGAACAGCGCCCATTCGCGTGCGGTCAGCGCGATCGGCTTGCCCTCGCGGTGGATGCTGCGGGCTGCAAGGTCGATGTTCAGTGCGCCATGGCTGACGATCGGGTTCGGATTGCCAGTGTAGCGCCGGGCGACCGAGCCGATGCGCGCCGACAATTCCGACAGGTCGAACGGCTTCACGAGGTAGTCGTCGGCCCCGGCATTCAAGCCTTCGATCCGGCCCGACACCTGGTCGAGCGCGGTCAGGATGATCACGGGCGTCACGTCGCCGCGCGCGCGCAGGGCCTTCAGGAAGCCGATGCCGCGACCATCGGGCAGCATCAGGTCGAGCAACACGAGATCGTAGGTGGCGCCGGCCATGGCATCCCCTGCCGCATCCAGCCGGGTGACCCAATCGACCGACTGCCCGTCGCCTGCGATCTGGTCGCGTATGGCGGCGCCCAGAACCGTGTCGTCCTCGATCAGCAGGATGCGCATGTTGGTCCCGTTCCTTTTCCGATGACCCTGTCATGATCTGTCAGGCTGACGCAAAGCTGACACCGCCGGGCCCCGAGCTTCAGGCTCCTGTCAGCTTCGCCGCGCATGTGTTGCATCAAGAGGCGTGCCAACAGGAGTTTGCCCCATGAAGAAGATATTGACAATTCTCGGCTTCCTCGCGGTCTTTCCGGCTGGAGTGGCGCTTGCGGATGACGACTGCTTCGTGCCGATGGCGGACTGGCAACCGAGGGACGCCGTTCAGCGCCTCGCCGAAGACAACGGCTGGACGGTGCGCCGCATCAAGATCGACGACGGCTGTTACGAGATCGACGGTCGCGATGCCGAGGGGCGCCTGATCGAGGTGACGGTTCATCCCGCCACGCTGGACGTTATCGAGTTCGAATACGAGGATGACGAGGACAAGGACGATCGCCCCCGCCGGGACCGGCAGGAACGAAACGATGACTGATCTGGCGCAGCCCGCCAGGAATGGCGGCCTGGGGCCAGTCCGGTCGGGCGTTCCCTGGACCACAGCACTTGGCAACCTCCTCAATCTGTCTGGCCCCTTGCTGGTCGCCCCGCTCTGCGTTCTGGCGGGGCTACTGGGCTTTACCACGTATGCGTCCTATGGTTCGGATGCAGCCCTCGGGATTGCCGTCGGCGCCGCGGCGGTTGTCGCGATGGCGCAGACCCTGATCCTCGCCGCACGCCAGCGTCTGCTGGAGCCGTTGTTCGGCGGGCTTGACCGCATGTACCGGGTCCACATGTGGCTGGGCATCTCCGCGATGGTCCTGATGATCCTGCACCAACAGATCGAGCCCGATTTCGAGCGGACGGTGCGCGAGACCGGGCTGGGGGAGCTGGCCGAGGAGGCAGGCGAGGTCGCCTTCAACGCGTTGCTCGTGCTGATCGCGATCAGCTGGTTCCGACGAGTGCCATTCATGCCACTGGAGATTCCCTATCAGTTATGGCGGTTCAGCCATCGGTTCATGGGCGTCCTGTTCGCAATCATCGTGTTTCACCAGTTCTTCGTCGACATGCCGACCGGGGTTGATCCGTCGCTGTCTGTGATGCTGAACACTTTCGGTATCGTTGGGGTGATCGCTTGGGTCTACACCGAATTTGTCGCACCGCGCCTGCGGCGCAGGGAGTTCACGGTCAGCGATATCAGCCGACACGATGACACCACGGCGGTGACGCTCAGCCCCAAGGGGCGGACCATGCGCTGGCGACCGGGGCAGTTCGTCTTCTTCTGCGTGCCGGATGCGGGTTTTTCCGAACCGCACCCGTTCACGATTGCCAGCGCCCCACGCCCGGATGGTGCGCTGACCCTGTCGATCAAGGGGCTCGGTGGCTGGACCCGGCGCCTGTCTGACGCCCTTCGGACCGGGATGCGCGTGCAGGTCGAGGGCCCCTATGGTGGCCGGTTCGACTTCCGCAAGGGTGGCGCGCGCCAGATCTGGCTAGCGGGCGGCATCGGCATCACGCCGTTCCTGGCGTGGGCGGAAAGCCTGACCGAGGCAGAGCGGCGAACCATTCACCTTGTTCATTGTGTCCGGACACCAGAAGAGGCGATCGGAGTGGAAACCTTGCAAGCGGCAGCGGCGCGCAACCCGAGGTTCAGCTATCAGCTGGTCGCAACCGCGCGCGAAGGGCGCCTGACGGCCGAGCGTCTGACCGAGATGGCACCGTTCGCGATCCGCGATGCCGATCTGTGGTTCTGTGGCCCGAAGGGGCTGAAAGACGGGATCCTGAAGGGGCTGAAGGCACGGGGCCAGACACCGCGACGTGTCCGCTTCGAGCATTTCGAGTTCGCCTGACGCGCAGTGCGCCGGTTCGGCACGCGCGTCATGCGGCCCCCGTGCCCAGCTTTCCGCCCCGCCAGATCGGCGGGGCGTTTTTCTTCCTGACGGCAAGCTGAAGCGGGAATCGCCGCACCGTCAGGAAGGCCTCAGGTCGGGTCTGCACATCGGTCTCATCAAACGAAAAGGAGACCCTCCCATGCGAAAGACCCTCACCCTTCTTGTCACCTCCACCGCGCTGACCGCCGTGATCGGCACGACCACCTGGAGTGCGATGAACGCCGTCGCCGATGAAAGCCCTCGGCCCTTCGCGGCGCTCTATCAGGACGCGGCACAGTCGTTGCCCCTCATCCTCGCCAGTGGTGACGATGACGACGACGATGACGACGACGATGATGACGACGACGATGACTGCGACGACGATGATGACGACGACTGTCGCGGCAGCGCCCGCAATCCCGCGCCCGCCGGCACCGTTGCCCCACCGCAGAACGGGCTTTTCGGAAACGGCGCCCCACCGCAGGTCAAGGTGAACTGAGCCTCTTCCACGCATCTCGCACACAAGGACCAAACCGATGAAATCGCTTCTTGCGACACTTGCGCTGACCACGGCGTTGACACTTCCCGGCTTCGCCATCGCGCGCCCGGTGACGTTGACCACCACTCTGAACTCCTACGGTGGCGACGGCGCCTATCTCGCGCTCTACGTCACCGACGCCTCGGGTGCCTACATGGGCAGCCTCTGGATGGCCGGGACCAAGTCGAAATACTACGAGCACCTGACCGACTGGTACCGCGCAACCGGCGGCGACACCGCACAGGTCAACGGCATCACGGGCGCAAGCGTGGGCGCGGGTCGCAGCCTCGAGATCACGCTCGACCTCGCCGATGCGCTGTTCGACGCGGGCTACACCCTGCACATCGACGCCGCCGTCGAGGACATGCGCGACAGCCCGGGAGAGGTCGCGGTGCCGCTGACGACGACCGGCGCGGGCATGGCCACCACCGGGCGTCGCTATGTCGCCAGCTTTGCCTACGACATGTGAGGTGACTTGCCATGATCCGTGCTCTTCATCGCTGGCCGGGTCTTCTGGCCCTGGCTCTCATCACGGTGCTGACGCTCAGCGGCGCGGCCCTGTCGGTCTTCCCGGCGGCCGAGCGTCTGACGGCGCCGCAAGCAGCGACGGGCCTGACTGTCGCTGCGCTGGCGACGCGCATTCAGGCCGTCTATCCGGGCGTCGAGCAGATCCGCCGCGCACCCTCGGGACGGATCACCGCCTACTGGTTCGATCAGGGTGCACCGGGTGCCGCCGTGATCGACCCTGCCACTGGCCAGGGCGTGGCCTCCGCCGACCCGAACCAGACGCAACGCTGGCTGACCAAACTGCACCGGTCGCTGTTCCTCGGCGACGGGGGCCGCATCGCCATGGCCGTGGGCGCTGTGGCGATGCTGGTCCTTTCGTTCAGCGGCGGGAAGCTGGTTGTGCGGCGCGCGGGCGGTTGGCGCCACTGGTTCGCAGCACTTCGCGGGCCGCTTGCCGGGCGGTTGCACGTTGAAATCGCGCGGGTCGCGGTCGTTGGCCTTGTCCTGTCTTCCACCACTGCATTGTGGATGACGGCCTCGACCTTCGATCTGCTCCCCAGCGGCGGCACCGCACCGGCCCTTGCTGTCGAGGTCAGCGGCGAGACGGGCGTGGCGCTCATGATGATGCCAACGCTCGGCGACACACTCATCGCGGACCTGCGCGAACTCAGCTTTCCCTATCCCGGTGACGCGACCGACGTCTTCACGCTAAGGACGGATCGGGGCTCCGGCTATCTTGATCAGGGCACCGGGGCTCTCCTGGGCTGGTCTGACCTGACAGGGTGGGAGCACGTTTTCGAGACCATCTATATGCTGCATACGGGTCAAGGTGCCGCGACTCTCGGGCTGGTGCTGGGGATCATGGCGCTCGGCGTGCCCGTGATGGGCGGAACGGGCGTGCTCATATGGCTCGCCGGGCGGCGCGGTCGTCCGCGCATTCGGGGCAACCAGGCCGCCGGTCGGGCCGAAACGATCCTGTTCGTCGGCAGCGAGGGTGGCAGCACCTGGGGCTTCGCCGCGGCACTTCACGCCGCGCTGAGCCGCGCCGGGCAGAGCGTGCACGCAGCCCCGATGTCGACCTTCACGCCGGACCGCTACACCCGCGCCGAACGGATCATTGTGCTGGCCGCGACCTATGGCAACGGCGATGCACCGGCTTCGGCCAAGGGTTTCATGGACCGCCTTGCGAACCTCGACCGCGCCCCCGAGGCCGCCCTTGCCGTTCTCGGCTTCGGCGATCGCAGCTTTCCGGCCTATTGCGCCTTCGCCAAGGCCGTGTCCGAGGCTGCCCGTGCAAAGGGCTGGTCCGAGCTTCTGCCGCTGGGCACCATCGACCGCCAGTCACCGCAGGACTTCGCGCGCTGGGGCCGCACCCTCGGACAGGTGCTGGGCATCGACCTCGAGCTGGCCCATCAGCCGGGTCTGCCCACGACCGAGACGCTCACGTTGATCTCGCGTCGCGACTACGGCGCCGAAGTGCAGGCCCCGACCGCAATCCTGCGCTTTGCCCTTCCGAACGCCACCCTCTGGCAGCGGCTGCGAGGGGCGGGCTTCGCGCGCTTCACCGCGGGCGACCTGATCGGCATTCTGCCCGAGGGATCGCCCGTGCCGCGCCTCTACTCACTCGCCTCCGCGCGCCGCGACGGCTTCGTAGAGATCGTGGTGAAAAAACAGCCAGGCGGATTGTGTTCCGGCCAACTGACCGCGCTGGAACCCGGGCAGACCGTCACCGCCTTCCTGCGTCGCAATCCGGGCTTCCAGCCGGGAAAAGGCCGTGCGCCACTGATCCTGATCGGCGCTGGAACCGGGATCGGTCCTCTGGCCGGGTTCGTGCGCGGTAACACCCGGCACCGGCCCATCCACCTCTTTTTCGGAATGCGTCACATGGACAGCGACTTCCTCTACGGTGAAGAGATGCCCATCTGGCAAGACGACGGTCGTCTGGCCCGGCTTGTCACCGCCGTCTCGCGCGGGGCGCACCCGCACTACGTTCAGGACGCGCTGCGCGGCGAGGCTGTCGAAGTGGCCCGGCTGATCAGGGATGGCGCGCGGGTGATGGTCTGCGGTGGGCGCGACATGGCTGCGGGCGTCGCCGAAGCGCTGGCTGAAATCCTTGCTCCCACCGGGCTCTCGCCCGCAGTGTTGAAAGCCGAGGGACGCTATGTCGAAGATGTCTACTGAACCGATGCGCCACGCCCTGAACGGCTCGACCATGGGCACGCGCTGGTCTGCGCTTTTCTTCGCGCAAGCGGGTTTCGATCAGGAGCCGGTTCGCGCAGCGCTACAGGCCGCCGTCGATGAGGTGGACGCGCAGATGTCCACCTGGAAGCCCGACAGCGACCTCATGCGGCTGAACGCGGCACCGGTGGGCGCGTGGGTGGCGGTGCCGGATCGGCTCGGGCAGGTTCTGCGGCTCGGCCTCGAGATCGGGCGTGCCTCTGCCGGGGCGTTCGATATCGGCATGGGCGACGCGGTGACGGCCTGGGGTTTTGGGCCGCTTGCGGCGACCCCCGACCATATCCGCGCCGCGATGAGGACCGACCGGGTGCCCACGCATGACGCGCTGGAGATCGACGCGGGCAACGGTCTTGTCCGAAAGACGTCACCGGTCGCACTGGACGTGAACGGCATCGCGAAAGGGTATGGCGTCGACCGAATGGCCGAGACGCTCGCAGCGCATGGCATCGGTGACGCCCTCGTCGGCATCGACGGCGAAATGCGCGCGCTCGGGCTTCGGCCAGACGGCGAGGCCTGGAGCATCGCGGTCGAGGCCCCGGACGAGGGTCGCCGCGCGCCCCATTCCATCCTGGCACTTCAGGACGCCTCCGTGGCGACCTCGGGAGACTATCGCCACTGGATCGAGGTTCGAGGCCGCCGCCTGTCACACACCATGGACCCGAACCGCGGTGCGCCCATGCTCGCGTCGCCCGCCTCGGTCACGGTGGTGGCAAAGACATGTGCCGAGGCTGACGCCTGGGCGACGGCGTTCATGGTGAAAGGAAGCTTGGAGGGCGGGCAATTGGCGCGTAGAAGCAATTTGAGTGCCCTCTTCATCGAGCGTGAGGGCACTCTGCTTCGCGAAACGCGAGTGGGACGGCTGTTCGAGACCCGTCCAGTCCCCGGGCGCGAGGCTGACGCCGGGAATTGCACCAGATGACATCCTCGTTTCATGACCGCCTGAACGTTGCCCTGTTGGGCTTGGCCTTGCTCGGTCTGGTGTCCGGTCTTGCATTTTGGCTGGTGGCGCAGCCGGATTTTGCCATGATCGCGTGGACGGCAGGTGTCGTCCCAGTCCTTGCGGCCCTCAGCGTCGAGATCGTGCGCAGCCTCTCGAAGGGCGAGGTCGGGCTCGACATCGTGGCGGCGCTGTCGATGTCGGCAGCACTTCTATTCGGAGAGACGCTTGCGGCCGCGGTGGTCGCGTTGATGTACTCGGGCGGTACCTTCCTGGAAAGCTTCGCGCAGGGTCGCGCCCGGCGCGAGATGAGCGATCTCTTGTCCCGCGTGCCCCGCACCGCCACCCGCCACCGGAACGGCGCGCTGGATGAAGTGCCACTGGATGACATCGCGCCGGGCGACCTGCTCTTGGTCCGGCACGGCGACGTGGCGCCCGTGGACGGAACGGTCGAGAGCGCGCGCGCGATGCTGGACCAGTCCGCGCTGACGGGCGAGTCGATGCCCGTCCGGCTGGAACACGGGCAGGACGTTATGAGCGGCTCTACCAATGCGGGCGAGGCTTTCGATCTTCGCGTCACCCTACGGGCCACCGACAGCACCTATGCCGGGATCGTCAGGCTGGTCGAGGCGGCGCAGAAGTCCAAGGCGCCGATGGCACGGCTGGCCGATCGCTGGTCGCTGCTGTTCCTGGCCGTCACGCTCGCGCTGGCGACAGCGGCCTGGTGGTTCACCGGAGATCCGATCCGCGCAGTTGCGGTTCTCGTGGTCGCGACACCCTGTCCGCTGATCCTCGCCGTGCCGGTAGCGCTGGTGGCCGGGCTGTCGCGGGCGGCGCATTTCGGGGTGCTGATCAAGGGGGCGAAGCCGCTCGAGGCGCTGGCCCGAATCAAGACGCTGATCCTGGACAAGACCGGCACGCTGACGGGCGGGCGACCACAGATCGTGTCGATCAACCGGTATGGCGACATGTCCGACGACGAGATGCTGTATTTCGCGGCAGCCCTCGACCAGGCGTCGAAACATCCGATCGCCCAGGCCATCGTCGCGGCGGCGCAAGCGCGCGGCACCGCGTTGCCGGTTCCCCGGAACGTCGTCGAGGCGCCCGGCGAAGGCGTCGCGGGAACCGTCGATGGACGAAGCGTAGTCGTGGGGGGCGCTGGCTTCGTTGCTGCGCAGGCCGGTGTTGCCGACCCTGAAGGCGCGGTCATCGAGGCGGGATCGGTGGTCGTGTCACTTGCCGTGGACGGCAAGCTGATGGGTCATCTCGTCATGGCCGACGCGCTGCGCGCTGGCACGGCCGGCCTGCTTGCAGGACTGCGCAGGCTGGGGATCGCTCGCATCCTGCTGGCGACCGGCGACCGCCGCGCCGTCGCCGAGGCCGTGACGGAGGGGCTGGCGCTCGACGCGGTGCGGGCCGATCTGACGCCCGATCAGAAAGTGCTTCTGGTTCTCACGGAGCACAAGAACGGCCCGGTGATGATGGTCGGCGATGGCGTCAACGACGCGCCCGCGCTGGCCGCCGCTGACATCGGCGTCGCCATGGGCGCGCGCGGAGCGGCGGCTTCGGCGGAGGCGGCGGATGTCGTGCTGCTGGTGGATCACCTTGATCGCCTGTTGCCGGGGATCGAGGTCGCTCAGCGTTCGAGACGCATCGCGCTAGAGAGCGTCGCGGCCGGGATCGGTCTCTCGGTCCTTGGCATGATCGCCGCCTCCTTCGGATATCTGACGCCCGTGCAGGGCGCGCTCTTGCAGGAGGTGATCGACGTTGCCGTCATCCTGAACGCACTGCGGGCGCTCAGGATCGTGCCGGGACAGACAAGCCAGGCCGCGGGCAGCCCGGCCGATGCAACAGCGAGCCGCCTGCCGCGGCCCAAATCTACCGCCGCATAGTTCAAAAGGCTCCTTCAGATGAGCAGGCGCTCCCATTCCGAAGTCCACATGGTCCAACGCATCGGCTGGTTGCGCGCTGCTGGTCTCGGGGCGAATGACGGCCTCGTTTCAACTGCGAGCTTGGTTGGGCCGGAATTCACCTGCTGGAATGGGGATGTCATTCGGGCCGCGTTCCTGATCGATGCCCATGACCGCGAGATCATCGCCTGGCGCGCTGTCGCCAATGCCGGGATAGCGGATCAGACGTGCGCGACATGCAGCTGGAGACCGTCGAGAAGCGCTTTGACACCTACCGCGTGCCAGAGGTCATCGAGGTCTTGTCGGACCATGGCAGCGCCTACACCGCGACGCAAACCCGCATCTTTCCCCGCCGGCTCGGCCTCGAACCGCACTTAACGCCAGTGGCCAGCCCGCAATCCAACGGCCTGCTCGGACGAACCCGGTGCGGTTCCTTCCGTTACCGAACTTCCGACCCTGATGACGTTGCCGCGTGCCGCTGGCCGTGAAAACCGGCGAACAGGCAAAGGTTGTTCAAGAAGATGTTAAGAAACTCGGAGATAACACGCCAGCTCCCGAAAGAGTTTGACCATTCGGTGAATGCTGACCATCCTGCACGAAAACGATCCATCCATCAGAGAGGAAGACCATGGACAAGACATTGCTCACGACAACCTGCCTGGCCGTTCTGGGCCTGACGCAGGCGGCCTCGGCAGATACGCTTCGACTCCTGACCTGGGGCGGCTACGCACCCGACGAAGTCGTTGAGATGTTTGAAGAACAGACCGGCCACACGGTCGAGGTGACCAAGTCCAACAACGAAGAGATGATTGCCAAGCTGCGCGCGACCGGCGGTGGCGGCTTTGACCTGGCTCAGCCCTCGCAGGACCGTGTCATGGGGCCGCAGATGGAATTCGGCATCTACAAGCCCATCGACATGTCGAAGATTGACGAGTCGCTTTTCATTCCCTCGATGCTGAAAGCCACGATGGCGAACACCACGGTGAACGGCGATGTTTACGGCGTGCCGCATGTCTGGGGCACCTCCGGTCTGGTGATCAACACGGCCGAGGCGGGTGGCGTGGTCAAGGACTACACCGATCTGTGCGATCCGGCACTGGCGGGCAAGGTCTCCTACCGGCTGAAGCGTCCGACGCTGATCGGCTTTGCATTCGCAATGGGTGAAGACCCCTTTGCCGCGTATGGAGACGAGGCCAGGTACAAGGAGATCATGGAAAAGGTCGAAGCCAAGCTGACCGAGTGCAAGGCCAACGTGAAGACCTACTGGAGTGGTGGCGACGAACTCATGAATCTCGTGCGTTCCGGCGAAGTCACGGCGTCGATGGCGTGGGACACGGGCGGCTGGAAGCTGAACGAGGACAACGCCGACATCACCTTCGTTGCGCCGGCCTCGGGCGCGCTGGGCTGGATCGACACCTTCGTTCTGCCGTCCAAGGGCCAGTCCGACGAGGCGGCCTATGCGTGGATCAACTTCGTGATGCAGCCGGAAATCGCGGCGAAAATCACTTCGGTAGCGGGCAACTTCACCGCATCCGCAGGGGCCGATGAATTCGCCGAGGATGCGCTGAAGGCCAAGTACCAGGCCAGCTTCCCACCGGAAGCGGTCGATAACATCAAATGGTATCCGCCGGTTCCGACCGGTCTGGAAGCCATCGAAGGTGGAGTTCTGGACCGCGTTCAGGCCGCGAACTGATCGCCCATCAAAACGCGGCACCCTGTTACAGGGTGCCGCCATATCTACGGGCCCCTGCATGACCCCCGATCTTGAATGCGTCGACCTGGTGAGACGCTTTGGCGAGACGACCGCCGTCGACAACGTCTCCTTTTCCGTACCGCCGGGCAGTTTCTTCTCGATTCTCGGACCATCCGGCTGTGGCAAGACGACGATCATGCGAATGATCGCGGGGTTCCTCGACCCCACCTCGGGTGACATCCGGATCAAGGGCGAGACGGTTCTGGACACGCCGCCGAACAAGCGGCCGGTGAACATGGTGTTCCAGCACCTCGCACTCTTTCCCATGATGACCATCGCGGAAAATATCGGATACGGGCTGCGGCGACAGGGGATGGCCAGGGACCGGATCGCCCGCAAGGTTGACGAAGCACTGGACCGCATCGGCCTACCGGGCATCGGCGCGCGCAAGGTGGACGAACTGTCCGGCGGGCAAAAACAGCGTGTCGCCATCGCCCGCTGCATGGTGCTGGAACCTGATGTGCTGCTGCTTGACGAACCTTTGGGCGCACTGGACCTGAAACTGCGCGAACATATGAAGATCGAACTGAAGGCGCTTCAGGCTGCCTTCGACACAACCTTCGTTTACATCACACACGACCAGTCCGAAGCGCTGGTGATGTCCGACCAGATTGCCGTGATGAATGCCGGACGGTTCGAGCAGGTCGGCACGGGCCAGGATCTCTATTACCGTCCCGACACGCCTTTCGTCGCCGGCTTCATCGGAGAAGCGAACCGCTGGAAGGGTCGAATAGACCGGGTCGACGGTGCGGTGCTGGAGATACGAACCGATACCGGCCTTGCAGTGCGCGCGACCGGGTCGGGGACTCTGTCCAGGGGCGACACCGCGGAAATCTTTGTCCGGCCGGAGGCGATTCACCTGGCGGCCAGCGCCGAGGCCTTGTCCCATTTCGACAACCGCATGAAGGGCACCGTGACAAGCACCCTATTCAATGGCGCGGCGTCCCGCGTTCTGGTCGACAATGACGTCGGCGAAACGCTCGAGGTCACGCTGCCCCAGACCGGCGAATTCGCCAATCTGGAACGCGGCGACACGGTGCATGTCGGATGGGGCGCGGCACAGGCGACGTGCTTTGCCGGGGCGGTCTGATGCGCTCTCACGCCCGGATCGGATTCGTCCTGTTGCTGACGCCGCTTGTCCTGTGGCTCGGGCTTTTGATCGTCATTCCACATATCGACATGCTGCTGATTTCGCTGCGCGAACGCATCAGCTTCGGCGTCTACGAAACCAGCCTGACGCAATATGACAAGGCACTGACGGAGCCACTCTACCTGAGAACCTTCTGGCGGACGGCGGTGATGTCTGTCCTTGCCACGGCCATTACCCTGCTGATCGCCTTTCCGGTGGCCTATTACATCGCCAAGATGGCGCGGGGCCGGTTGCAGCAGGTGCTGTTCATGCTGTGCCTGATCCCCTTCTACGTCTCGGAACTGGTGCGCACCTTCGGGTGGATGATCCTTCTGCGGGAGACCGGCCTGATCTCCAGCCTGCTGCAATGGGTCGGTCTGGCCGATCAACCGGTAGAGATGTTGTATAACGATGCGGCCATGATGGTGGGCCTCGTCTATACGTCCATGCTGTTCATGGTGGTGCCGCTGGTCACGACGCTTGAAAGCCTCGACGACAGCGTGGTCGAGGCAGGCTACGATCTCGGAGGCAACGGGTTGTCGGTCCTGCGCGAGATCATCATCCCCCATGCCATGCCGGGGATCGTCTCTGGCTGCATCGTCGTATTCATGCTGTCACTGGGAAATTACCTTACGCCGACCATGCTGGGCGGCAAGGACAGCCTCTGGTTCACCGAGATGATCTACAACCAGTTCATCGTCCGCTCGAACTGGGAGCTTGGCGCGGCGTTCGGCTTCATGCTGCTGGTGCTGTCTTCGGTCATTGTCTGGGGTGTATTGCGCCTGACGGGCCGCACCCTGCAAGAAACGATGGGGTAAGCCATGATCCCGACCATTCCCCGATCCCGGAGTTTTCGCCTGATCTACGGCGGCTACGTGCTGCTGTTCTTCCTTTATCTTGCGCTGCCCCTGACCGTCGTCGCGGTCTTTGCTTTCAACGACAGCCAATTCCCGTCGCTCCCGTGGGAAGGCTTCACCTGGAACTGGTTCTTCGGTGACGAGCTTCCCCAGATCGGAGTCTTCCACGAACGCGGCATCCTGCGCGCGGTGGGCACGTCTGCCTTCGTCGCGATCTGCGTCGCGATCCTGTCTGTAAGTGTCGGAACCTCGAACGCGTTTCTGTTCAATCGCTATGATTTCCGCGGCAAGAGCGCGCTCTACGTGCTCATGCTGCTGCCCCTGGTCATCCCCGGTATCGTTCTGGGTATTTCGATCCTCGTGTTTTCCTCGACGCTCGCAAACGGGATATGGAACGTCGCGCAGATGGACATCCAGGCCCTGCGGCCCGGCTTGCTCCTGGTCATTCTTGGACAGTTTTCATTCATCACCACGATCGCGACGCTGGTCATCACCGCCCGCTTGCAGAAATTCGACCGCACGCTGGAAGACGCCGCCCTGAATCTCGGTGCCACGCGCCTGACGGCTGTGCGCACGATCACCATTCCCTTCCTGATGCCAGCCGTGGTCGGTGCGGCGGTGGTGGCCTTCCTGATGAGCTTTGAGAACTTCAACACCACGCTCATGCTGGTCGGATCGGATGCGCCACTTACCATCGCCATGTTCGACCGCCTGAAGGAAGGCTCCACGCCACTTCTCAACGCGGTTTCCCTTCTATTGATGTTGGGATCGTCATTATTGGCGCTTTTGGTGATCTTGTTCCAACGCCGATAAAGTTTCCGGTCATTAAGGTCCGCCATCGGTCTGTGACGCCTTCGGAAAGCCCGTGCGAAAGCGGGTGCCCTTTCGCGCAACATGCGGTAAGGGACGCGGCAGGACAATGAGGGCAGGGGCCAACGCATGACCGATCAAGATGACGCTGAGCGCAGCCTGGTTCTCGCAGCCTCGCCGGGGCGGCGCGCGATTGGCGTGGGCTCGGTGGGCGCGCTGGGGCTGATGCTGCTGTGGGTCGCGCTGAGCCAGACCCTCACGCCGCAATGGCAGGTGGCGTTGGTGGCGATGGGGTTGGGCGCGCTGTGGCTCGCGCGGCGAATGTGGCGCGCGACGGCGGCGTGGCTGGTGCTGGAACGTGACGCGCTCACCAGCAGCGACGGCCGCGTGCTGGCGCGGATGGACGACGTGGTGGCGGTGGCACGCGGGGCCTTTGCGTTCAAGCCCTCCAACGGCTTTACCCTGACGCTGCGCAAGGGCGGATCCTTTGTCTGGGAGCCGGGCCTGTGGTGGCGCATCGGGCGGCGCGTGGGCGTGGGGGGCGTCACCCCCGGCACGCCGGCGCGGCTCATTGCCGAACTGATGCAGGAACGGATCGCACGGCGCGAGGACGGCTGATCGTCAGCTCGTGCCCGGCACGCAAACCCCGGTAAAGCATATCTGGGGCGCGAACCGCGGGATCACGAACATCCGCGTCGCAAGCAGGTTCTCGTTGAAATACCCGGTGGTCACCGGCGAGGTGAACGTGCCGCGGCTCTCGACATAGATGATCTCTTCGCCGTCATCCATGATCGGAAAGGTGTCATGCGCGTTGCGCACGACGCTGTCGGTGAGGGCGGTCATCGTCCCCGTGCCGCGCACCTCTGACCAGCGCAGGTCGAACTCGTCGATCCCCTGGCTCGGGTCGTTGCGATAGCGCACCACCGAGATGCGCAACTGCGAATCCGCCGTGCCGCTCATCATGTCGAAGACGCGCTTGACGTTGTCGATATAGGTGTCGTCGACGATCGCGGTTTCGCGCGACAGGATGTCGGCGACGGTATAGGTGGCCTTCTCGCGCAGGCTTTGCTGGCGGAACAGGCCGTAGGCCTCGTAGGAAAAGAACAGCCCGAGGATCAGCAGCGGCGCGATCAGCACCGTTTCCACGGCGACCGTTCCGTGCTCGTCGCGGCGCAGGCGGCGTGCGAGTCGGGCGAGCCAGCGCATCAGATCGGCTCCTGCACGAAGGCCGAGACGGTGGTGAGCGCCACGTCGCCGCTGGAATCCTTGATCAGCGCATCGCCCAGAATCGCCTCGGGGAAGAGGGGGCTGTATTTCAGGCAGACACGCAGCAGCATGAGCTGGTTCTGGCCGCCGGGGATGAAGTTGCGCACCGGCTTGGACGGCTCCGAGGCATCGGTACAGTCGGGCGCGCCATTGAGCGTCGAGAAATTGCGCAGGTCCGTCGGGATCATTTCCAGCCGCAGATTGGCGTCGCAATCGGCGATCACCGAGGCGTTGTCACAGACGATCTGCTTGATCTCGTCGTGTCCCGGCGCGGTGCCGGTGCCGAGGCGTACGTCGCGCACCGCGATATCGAGCCCGCGCTCCAGCATCGCCGCGCGCAGCGACAGCATCCCCAGCTCGATCGCGAACAGGATGAAGCCGATCAGGAACGGCGCGAGGATCACGAATTCCACCGAGGCCGAGCCGCGCCGGTCACGGCCGAAACGACGCAGGCGGCTGCCAAGGCGTGCGATCATTGGGTCAGCCTCAGGTTCTGCACGTTGGCGGCGATGGAGTTGAACACCGCGCTGATATCGGTGGTGTTGGCGCGGTAGTAGTGGCTGCTGGAAGAGGCGCAATCCGACAGCACCTGTTCGGCGCGCCCGCCCTGGGACACCTCGAAGCCGATGGAATAGACCACCACGCCGTGCGTCTTGGTGGCCCCGCAGACATCGCGCATCCGGCTGTCCTTGGCGTAGCCGTCCACATACTCGGAGCCGACATAGTCATTCCACGGGCTCCAGTCGCCGGTGATATCTCCGTACCAGTTCGGCGACATGCGGCCCCATGCCATTTCCCAGCTCAGTTGTTCGGTCGAGATGTAGCCGGCAAGCGTGTGTTCGAGATCATCGAATTCCTGATCGGTCATCCAGTCATTGTCGTCGATGCTGTAATACCAGCCGCCATAAGGGTAGCGGAGGTAATAGACCGATTCCTCGGGTCCGTTGGCCTCGTAGACGCATTCCCACCTGTTCCTGCCGCACTTGCTCTCGTCGTTACTCTTCCAGTACTTGTAGATGTGGTAAGCGTATTTGAACTCGCGGTCCTGGTACTTCACTTCGAACAGGTCGGAGAATTTGCCGCGGTATTTCGGTGCGCTCTTGTCGAAGAAATACGAGGTGGTGTTGGCTCCGTCGCCCATCATCACCACGACCTTGAGCGTTTCCGGTTCGTTGTAATCCGAGGGCACGTGCGACAGCGACGCATCCACTTCGCCGGTGTTGATCAGTTGCGCCGAGACCTGACGGAACGTCGGGTCCAAGAGCGCCGCACCCCAGTTCATGCCGTCATGACCGCTGGTGTTGCCGTCCGCCTGTAGCGAGTCGATCTTGGCGTGCAGCGCTGTCTCGCTCATCGAATAGGGCAGGAACTGCATGTATTCGTCGGTATAACAGGATCGCCAGCTTTCATTGAGATTGTCGAACCCGCCATAGAGCGAGGTATAGACCATCTGGTTCACCGGCACGCCGTTGCTGAGCGCCGAGGCGCCGGAGGTGAGCGTGGCGTGCCCGTAATCGGCCTCGCGGAAGTGCAGGCAGGTGGAGTAATTGTGCGTGATATCCACCGCAAGCGTGTCGAACACGGTCTTCGGCGGTGTCACCGACCAGCTGAACGGGATGACAGAAATGACCGCGTTGCCCGGTGTGGACTTTTCGAGAATGGTCGAGACGAATTGCTTGGCGGCGTCCCTCAGGCGCGAAATCTTTGTTCCGCCCATCGAGCCGGAGACGTCGAGCACAAGCGAGATTTCCAGCTTGGGGACGCGCACCTCGGCAGCCGACACACCGCCGACACCCAGCGTCTCGACCCCCGCGAGCTTCATCAGGTAGGTATCGAGCGTGCCGGAGGCACGCGCCGCGACGCGGGCGGAGTTGAGGTAGATCTGGATATCGGCGTCCCGCTCCGCCTCGAGGTATTGCGCGAGCTCGGCCTTGTCGAAGTAATCCTCGACGGTGGCGCGGGCCTCTGCGGCATCGGAGGATTTCGCGCCGGCGAGCACCGCGCGGTCGAGCGTGACCTGCATCCGGGCGCGGACCATTTCGTGGCGCATGGTGTCGAGCGCGAGCCCTCCCACCAAGAGCATCATCAGAAAGACGAAGAAGGCGAAGGCCGTCACCGAGCCACCCTCGTCCCGGAGGAAACGGCCAGCCGCCCCCGCTCGTGGGGGTCGTGCGATATACTCACCCATGTCGATCACCTTTCGGTATCCTACGCCAATCCTCCGCAGGCAGGCAGAGGATCAACAAGGGTTCATCGCGCCGGAATATGGTTGAAATAAGGCACAAGCGCGACGGGGAGGTGGCGTTAACTATCTGGAATGACAATCGAAAAGAAAGCGTCGGATTGTTTGTCGGCTGATGACAATGGTGCGTGACCCGCCCATCCCGCCGCGCACCCGGGCCGCCCGCCCCGCCTTGATTCGTGCTGGACATCGCAATCGCATCCCGTAACCATCGCCCCATATGCGGCGGCTGACCGCAGGCCAACAGGGAGAGTGTAACGATGACAGCCAAGAGGGAACCGACATTCCGCGAAAGCGTGGACCTGATGTTCAACCGGGCGGTGGCGCTCACCGACCTCGCGCCCGGGCTCGAGGAAAAGGTCCGGGTCTGCAACGCCACCTACACGGTGCGCTTCGGGGTCCGTTTGCGCGGGCAGATTCATACCTTTACCGGCTATCGCAGCGTGCATTCCGAGCATATGGAGCCGGTCAAGGGCGGTATCCGTTTCGCGATGGGCGTCAACCAGGACGAGGTCGAGGCGCTCGCGGCCCTGATGACCTACAAATGTGCGCTCGTCGAGGTGCCGTTCGGGGGCTCCAAGGGCGGGCTGCGCATCGACCCGCGCGAGTGGGAGGAGCACGAGCTCGAACAGATCACCCGCCGCTTTGCCTACGAGCTGATCAAGCGCGACCTGATCCACCCGGCGCAGAACGTGCCCGCCCCCGACATGGGCACCGGCGAACGCGAGATGGCGTGGATCGCCGACCAGTACAAGCGCATGGCCACCACCGATATCAACTACCGCGCGTGCGTCACCGGCAAGCCGGTCAATGGTGGCGGCATCCAGGGTCGGACCGAGGCGACGGGGCGCGGCGTGCAATACGCGCTGCGCGAGTTCTTCCGCCACCCCGAGGACGTGGCCGTGACGGGGCTGTCGGGCACGCTCGACGGCAAGCGCGTGGTGGTGCAGGGCCTCGGCAACGTGGGCTATCACGCGGCCAAGTTCCTCAGCGAAGAGGACGGCTGCAAGGTCACTGCGATCATCGAGCGCGACGGCGCGCTGATCTCCGAGGAGGGGCTCGACGTCGAGGCGGTGCATGCCTGGATCGCGCGGCATGGCGGCGTCGACGGCTACCCCGAGGGCAAGTATGTCCGCGACGGCTCGAAGGTGCTCGAACACGACTGCGACATCCTCGTGCCGGCGGCGATGGAAGGGGTCATCAACCTCGAGAATGCCGAGCGGATCAAGGCCCCGCTCGTCATCGAGGCCGCGAACGGCCCCGTGACCGCCGGGGCCGACGACATCCTGCGCCACAAGGGGACGGTCATCATTCCCGACATGTATGCCAACGCGGGCGGTGTGACGGTGTCCTATTTCGAATGGGTCAAGAACCTCAGCCATATCCGTTTCGGCCGGATCGGGCGGCGGCAGGAGGAGGCGCGCCACGAACTGATCGTCAAGGAGCTGGAGCGGCTCAACCGCGGGATCGGCGACGCGTGGGAAATGTCGCCCAATTTCAAGCAGAAATACCTGCGCGGCGCGGGCGAGCTGGAGCTGGTGCGCTCGGGCCTCGACGACACGATGCGCGCCGCCTACCAGTCGATGCGCGAGGTCTGGCGGGGCCGCGAGGACGTGACCGACCTGCGCACCGCCGCCTATCTCGTGTCGATCGCCCGGGTGGCCGAGAGCTATCGCGCCATGGGGCTGTGAGGCGCGCGTCGCGCATGGACCAGAAAATGGCGCGAAGCGGGGTGGCCGGTTCGCGCCCGTCCTGCTAGCCCTGTTGGCACGGGGCCGTGCCTGGCGGTCCATCGGAGAGGCGACATGCGATTTTCGGCGCTGCGGATACTTAAAGAAGGGCTCACCGGCAACAAGGGCTGGCAGGCCCACTGGCGCGACGCCGAGCCCAAACCGGCCTATGACGTGATCATCATCGGCGGCGGCGGGCACGGGCTCGCGACCGCGCATTACCTGGCCAAGCGGCACGGCATCACCAATGTCGCGGTGCTGGAGAAGGGGTACCTCGGCGGCGGCAATATCGGGCGCAACACCACCATCGTGCGCGCCAATTACGGCCTGCCGGGCAATTCGGAATTCTACAGCCATTCGCTGAAGCTGTGGGAGGGGCTGGAACAGGATCTCAACTACAACGTGATGATGAGCCAGCGCGGTGTGCTCAACCTGTGCCATTCCGACGGCCAGCGCGACGCCTTTGCCCGGCGCGGCAACGCCATGCGCAACCAGGGCGACGACGCCGAACTGCTCGACCGCGAGGGCGTGCGCAAGCTGGTGCCGTTCCTCGATTTCGACAACGCGCGCTTCCCGGTTTATGGTGGGCTCTACCACGCGCGCGGCGGCACCGCGCGCCACGACGCGGTGGCATGGGGCTTTGCCCGCTCTGCCAGCGACCGGGGCGTGGACCTGATCCAGAACTGCGCGGTGACGGGGATCGACATCGAGGGCGGGCGCGTGCGCGGCGTGCAGACCTCGCGCGGGGCGATCAAGGCCAAGAAGGTGGCGATTGTCGTGGCGGGGCGCTCATCCCAGGTGGCGGCGATGGCCGGGCTGCGCCTGCCGATCGAGAGCCACGTGTTGCAGGCCTTCGTCACCGAGGGGCTGAAGCCCTGCCTCGATCACGTGGTGACGTTCGGCATGGGGCATTTCTATATCAGCCAGTCCGACAAGGGCGGGCTGGTTTTTGGTGGCGATCTCGATTTCTATCCGTCCTACGCGGCGCGCGGCAACCTGCCGATGGCCGAGCACGTGATGGAGGCTGGGATGGCGATGGTGCCGATGATCGGGCAGGCGCGGGTGCTGCGAAGCTGGGGCGGGATCATGGACATGAGCCCCGATGGCTCGCCCGTCATCGACCGTGCCCCGGTGGACGGGCTCTATCTCAATTGCGGCTGGTGCTATGGAGGGTTCAAGGCGGTGCCGGGATCGGGCGACGCGCTTGCCCATCTCATCGCCACGGACAATCCGCACCCGGCGGCGACGCGGCTGCGCCTCGACCGGTTCGCGACGGGGGCAGGGCTGATGGACGAGGAAGCCACCGGCAGCCAGCACAACCTGCACTGAGGCGCGAGGGACGGGACGTGGGCATGAGTATTTTCGACAAGATGAAGGAGCGAGGCTCGTGAGGATACCCTGTCCGCTTTGCGGGATGCGCGATCTGCGCGAGTTCTCGGTGCGCGGCGCGGCGCTGCCCGAGCCGGAGGGCGCGGCGTGGAGCGCGGCGTGGGACGACTACCTCCACAACCGCGACAACCCGGCGGGCGAAAGCTGCGAGTTCTGGTATCACGGGCAGGGCTGCGGCGCGTGGCTGGTGGTCACGCGCGATACCGTGACCCACGAGATCGCCGATGTGGTGCTGGCGGGCGCGGAGGCCGGGGCATGAGGATCGACGGCAAGGGGCGCATCGACCGGACGCGGCGGGTGTCATTCTCGTTCGACGGGCACCGGCACACGGGCTTTGCCGGGGACACGCTGGCCTCGGCGCTACTGGCCGACGGCGTCAGGGTGATGGGCCGGTCGTTCAAGTATCACCGCCCGCGCGGCGTGATGACCGCTGGCAGCGAGGAACCCAACGCGCTGGTCACGCTCGGCCTGGGCGCGGCGCAGGTGCCCAATTGCCGCGCCACCACGACCGAATTGCACGAGGGGCTGGTCGCGCGCAGCCAGAACCGCTGGCCTTCGCTCGGGTTCGATGTGCTGGCGGTAAACGACCTGATGGCGCCGTTCTTCGGCGCGGGGTTCTACTACAAGACGTTCATGTGGCCACGCGCGTTCTGGGAAAAGGTCTACGAGCCCGCGATCCGCCGCGCCGCCGGTCTCGGTGCGCTGTCGGGGGAGCCGGCCGAGGACCGATACGAGCGCGCCTATGCCCATTGCGACCTCTTGGTGATCGGCGGCGGGCCCGCCGGGCTGATGGCGGCGCTCGCGGCGGCGGAGGCGGGCGCCGACGTGATCCTCGCCGAAGAGGACGTGGCCCTTGGCGGTCGCCTGCTGGCCGAGACCGAGGAGGTCGACGGGCAGGATGGCAGCGACTGGGCGGCGGAGATGGCGGCGCGCCTCGGTGCCATGCCCAACGTGCGGATCATGACGCGCACGGCGGTGACCGGGGCCTATGATGGCGGCACCTTCGGCGCGCTGGAGCAGACCGCCCCCGATATCGAGGGTCGCCCGCACGCGCCCGCCGGTTGCTTCTGGCGGATCGCGGCGCGGCGCGCGGTGCTGGCGGCAGGCGCGCTGGAGCGGCCTGTGGCCTTCCCCAACAACGACCGCCCCGGCGTGATGATGGCGGGCGCGGTGCGCGCCTATCTCAATCGCTGGGGCGTGGCGGCGGGGCGCAGCGTGCTGGTCTTTGGCAACAACGACAGCGCCCACCGCACCGTGGCCGACCTGCAGGAGGCGGGGGTGCACGTCGCGGCGCTGGTTGATGCGCGCGCGCACGCCACCTGCGGCCATGACGTGACCTTCTATCCCGGCGCGCAGGTTACCGGCACCGCCGGGCGGCGCGGGGTCGAGGCGGTGTGCATCGCCACCGCGCGGGGCGAGGAACGCATCGCCGCCGATACCGTGGCCGTCTCCGGCGGGTGGAACCCGACGGTGCACCTGGCATGTCACACGGGCGCGCGGCCCGTCTGGGACGACCGGCTTGCCGCCTTCCTGCCGCCCGAGGGGGCGGTGCCTGGGATGCGCGTGGCGGGGGCTGCCGCCGGGCATTTCTCGACGCGCGCCTGCCTCGAGAGCGGGCTGGCCGAGGGGCGGCACGCGGCGAAAGACCTCGGCCTCAAGGTCCCCGCGATCGAGCTACCCCCCGCCTCTGACGGCAGCTTTGACATCCTGCCGCTGTGGCAGGTGGAGGGGAGCGGGCGGGCCTGGCTCGATTTCCAGAACGACGTGACGGTCAAGGATGTCGAACTGGCCGCAAGGGAAAATTTCCGCTCGGTCGAACACATGAAGCGCTACACCACGCAAGGGATGGCCCCCGACCAGGGAAAGAATTCCAACGTCGGCGCGCTCGCCGTGCTGGCCGAGGCGACCGGGCGCTCGATTCCCGCGACCGGCACCACCACCTTTCGCCCTCCTTTCGTGCCGGTGCCCATCGCGGCGATGGGCGCGGGCGGCAAGGGCAAGACATTCGCGCCCGAGCGCTTCACCACCAGCCACGCGGGCACGATCCGGCGCGGCGCGCCGATGATCGAGGCGGGGCTGTGGTACCGGCCCAGCTATTTCCCCCGCAAGGGCGAGACCCATTGGCGGCAATCCTGCGACCGCGAGGTCATGATGGTGCGCGAGGCGGTGGGCGTGTGCGACGTCTCGACCCTGGGCAAGATCGACGTGCAGGGGCCGGACGCCGCGCAATTCCTCGATTTCCTCTATACCAACGCGATGTCCAAACTGGCGCCGGGCCGGGTGCGCTATGGCCTGATGCTGCGCGAGGACGGGCACGTCATGGATGACGGCACCTGCGCGCGGCTGGCCGAGGATCATTTCCTCGTCACCACCACCACCGCCGCCGCGGGCGCGGTGATGCGCCACGCGGATTTCGCAGGCCAGGTGTTGCGGCCCGGGTGGGACGCGCGCGCGGTGTCGGTGACCGAGCAATGGGCGCAGTTCGCCGTGGCGGGGCCGCGCGCGCGCGACGTGCTGGCCGATGTGCTCGACGATCCGGGCGCGCTCGACGACCTGCCCTTCATGGGCTGCGGCCCGGTCGCGGTGGGCGGCGTGGCGGCGCGGCTGTTCCGCATCTCGTTCTCGGGCGAGACGGGATACGAGATCGCGGTGCCCGCGCGGTTCGGCGCGTCGCTCTTCGAGGCTCTGGTGACGCGCGCAGAGAGCTTGGGCGGCGGCGCCTACGGGATGGAGGCGCTCAACGTGCTTCGCATCGAGAAGGGATTTATCACCCATGCCGAGATCCACGGGCGGGTAACGGCCTTTGACGTGGGCATGCAGGGGATGATGAGCCGCAAGAAGGATTTCATCGGCAAACCGGCGGCGAGCCGCGAGGGCCTGATGGACGAGGGACGCGAGCAATTGGTGGGCCTCAAGCCCGTGGGCGCGGTCAAGGAATTGCTGCCCGGTGCGCATCTCTTCGACGAGGCGGCCGAGCCGGTGGCGGCAAACGACCAGGGCTATATCACCAGCGCCTGCTACTCGCCCACGCTGGGTCACGTGATCGGGCTGGGATTCCTCGCACGCGGGCGCGCCCGGATCGGAGAGCGGGTGCGCGCTGTGGACCACCTGCGCGGATCGGCGACGATCTGCGAGGTATGCGCGCCCGGATGGGTCGATCCCGAAGGAGGGCGGATGCGTGGTTGATCTGGTGGAGATGACCCCCTGCGCGGGGCTGGTGCCGGTGACGGCGGGCGCGCTGCGGCTGACGGAGGCGGCGCCGGGATGGGTGACCGTGCTGGCCCCCTACAAGGGACAGCAGGCTGCGCTGGGCCGGGCGCTGGCGCAGGCGCACGGGCTGGGCTGGCCCGAACCCGGAGAGGTGATCGCGGGCGATAGCGGCGCGGTGCAGTGGTTCGGGCGCGATCTCGCGCTGCTCGTCGGGCCCGCGCCCGACGCGGCGCTGGCCAAACATGCCGCGCTCACCGATCAGTCCGACGCCTGGGCGGTGCTGCGGATCGAGGGGCCGGGTGCCACGGCGGTGATGGCGCGGCTGACGCCGCTCGACCTGCGCGAGAGCGTCTTCGGCGTGGGGCGCACGGCGCGCACCGACGTGGCGCACATGGCCGGCGCGGTGACGCGGGCCGGAACGGACGCCTATGACATCATGGCGTTCCGGTCGATGGCTGCGAGCCTCGTGCACGAGGTGGCGATGGCTATGCGCCGGGTCGCGGCGCGCACGCAATAGGCGTGACACGGGCCGCATTGAGCGGGATCGCGCGCGGGCCTACAGCGTGTCGCTAAAAGCGGGAACCGGTTCTGGGCTTCCCGGACACTCTAGCGCATCGCGGCGGTGAGCAGGGCGAGGGCGGCGCTGGCGTCCTCCTCGCGCCAGATTTCCTCGCCGAAGGCGAGAAAATCGCTGACCGGGGCGAGAGAGGCCACGGCGGCCGCGTCGAGCGCGCCCTCGGCCACCACCGGAAGCTCGATCATCTCGGACCACCATTCGAAGATTTCGCGCTCTGCCTGCGTGCCGCTGCCAAGCGCGGTCTGGCCCACCGGGCCGAAGGCGACGTAATCGGCCCCGGCCTCGCCCGCGCTCATCCCGTCATGGCGCGAGGTGCCGCAGAACGCCCCGACGATGGCGTCGGGCCCAAGCTCTTTTCGCGCCGCGCGCACCCCGCGCGCGCCGTCGGCGAGGTGCACACCGTCGAGGCCGAGCCGCCCGACGAGGCCCACATGCCGCTCGATCACCACCGCCACGTCGCGGGCGTGCGCCGCTTCGCGGCAGGCGTCCGCCGAGGAGGCCACGGTGTATTCGTCGCCGCTGGCCATCGCCACGCGCAAACAGGCCACGGGATGCGCGTCGAGCACGGCGGCGAGCCGGTCGATGAACGGCGCGATCTCGAAGGCGGGGGGGGTGACGAGGTAGATCTGGGGATGCTCTGCGTCGGTCATCGGGCGGGCTCCGCTGTGGTCTGACGGCCCTCTTAGCGGGGAATTGCGGGCTTGGCCATGGTTCGAATTCGGCGCTGGCAAGCGGGCGGGCGCGTGCCTATTCTCGGGTGAAAGGACGAGAGGGGCGGTGCGTGGCGATTGCAGGGCTTGCCGAGGGGCTGACGCGGGGGATCGAGGGGTTTGGCGAGCGCGTCTCGGGCGCCCTGTTCGAACCCGTGATCCGGCTGGGCGTGACCGGCCTCGCGCGGGTCGGAAAGACCGTGTTCATCACCTCGCTGGTGGCCAACCTGCTGGATCGCGGGCGCATGGGCGGCCTTGCGGCGGCGGGCGAGGGGCGCATCCTCGCGGCCTACCTGCAGCCGCAGCCCGACGTCACGCTGCCGCGATTCGATTACGAGACGCATCTCGCCGCGCTCGCCGGCCCCGAGCCGCACTGGCCCCAAAGCACGCGCGCCGTCTCCGAATTGCGGCTGTCGCTCAGGGTGCAGCCCGCGGGCATGCTGGCAGGCTTGGCCGGGCCGCGCACCGTGCATCTCGACATCGTGGATTATCCGGGCGAGTGGCTGCTGGACCTCGCGCTCCTCGACAAGGATTATGCCGCCTGGTCGCGTGAGGCGCTGGCGCGCGCCGAGGCGCGCGCGGAGGGTGCGGCATGGCGCAAGGCGCTGGCCGGTGTCGATCCGGCGGCGGCGTTCGACGAGGGGCAGGCGCAGGGCCTCGCGGCGGCGTTCACCGCCTACCTGCGTGCTGCGCGCGCCGCCGGGCACGCCGATTGCACGCCGGGGCGGTTCCTGCTTCCGGGCGATCTGGAGGGCGCGCCGGTGGTCACGTTTGCGCCGCTGCCCGAGGCAGAGGGCGCAGGGCGCGGCAGCCTCGCGGCACAGATGGCGCGCCGGTTCGAGGCCTACAAGCGCGAAGTGGTGCGCCCGTTCTTTCGCGCGCATTTCGCCCGGATCGACCGGCAGATCGTGCTGGTGGACCTGCTCGACGCGATTCATCGCGGCCCGGTGGCGGTCGAGGAGACGCGCCGCGCGATGGCCGAGATCCTCGGCACGTTCCGGCCCGGGCGCAACGCCTTTCTCACCCGGCTGTTGCAGGGGCGGCGGGTGGAGCGGCTGCTGTTTGCCGCGACCAAGGCCGACCACCTGCACCACGCGCAGCATCCGCGCCTCGCCGCGATCATGGAGGCGATGCTGCGAGAGGCACGTGACCGGGCCCAGTTCGCGGGTGCCGACGTGCGCAGCATGGCCATCGCTGCCTTGCGCGCCACGGTGGAGGAAACCCGCCGCCACGGCGGTGCGGAGGTGGAGTGCGTGCGCGGCCGGGTGCCGGAGGGCGGGCAGGCGGCGTTCCATCCCGGCGATCTGCCCGACGATCCGGCGGCGATCCTGTCGCCCGCGCGGGCGGGGGCCGAGACCTGGCCCGACGGCGATTTCGGCACCATGCGCTTTGCGCCTGCGCGGCTGTCGCTGCGCGCGGGTGACGGGCCGCCGCATATCCGGCTCGACCGCGCCGCGCAGTTCCTCTTCGGGGACCGGCTGTGAGGCTGGCGCGCGCGCATATCTGGCAGGTGCCGCGGCTGGCAGCGATCCTGTGGGCCTATACGCGGGGCACACCCGGCCAGCCCTGCGCGCGCAGCCGCGCCGAGGATCTGCACCTGTTGTGGCGCGAGACGTGGCGCGGCCGGGTTCGGGTGGCGCGGGTGCAGGGCCGGATCGCGGGGTTCATCCTGCGCCGGGCCACGCGGGTGCATGCGCTACACGTGGCCCCGGACATGCGCGGGCAGGGGGTGGGCCGCGCGCTCCTGTCCGACGCGCAGGCGCGGGCGGGCGTACTCGACCTGTGGGTGTTGGAGGCGAACCGGCGCGCGCGCGCGTTCTACGCCCGGGCAGGCTTTGCCGAGGCGGCACAGGACCGGCGCGGCGGCGGCAATGACGAGGGCCTGCCGGATATCCGCATGGTCTGGCAACGCGGGGAGGCGCAGGCATGAGCAAGGGGCCGCTGCTGATCGACATCGAGGGCGAGGAGGAGGCCGCGCCGGACCGCGCGCCGCCGGTGCCCGACGAGGCCGCCCCGCCCGAGGGCCGGGCGATGCGCGCGGCGATGGCCGGGCTGGCGCGGCGGCCCTCGTGGCTCGTGCGCGCCTTCTGGGCGCTGGCGCTGGCGCTGCTGGGCGTGGTGGTGTCGGTGGCGGCGTGGGATTTCGCGGTCGCGCTGATGGAGCGGTCGCCGCTGCTGGGCCGGGGTGTGGCCGTGCTGGGCGCGGCGCTCGCCTTGGTTGCGGTGCTGATCGCGATCCGCGAGGCGGCGGGCTTTGCCCGGCTCGGGCGGCTCGACCGGCTGCGCGCCGGGGCCGAAGCGGCGCAGGCGGGGGACGATCTCGGCGCGGCGCGCGAGGTGGTCGCGCGGCTTCGGCGGCTCTACGCGGCCCGGACAGAGGCGGCCTGGGGTCTGGCACGGCTGGACGAGCGCGCGCACGAGCAGCTCGATGCCGAGGCGCTGCTGGCATTGGCCGAGGCCGAGCTGCTCGCGCCGCTCGACGCGGCGGCGCTGGCCGCGGTAGAGGCGGCGGCGCGGCAGGTGGCAACGGTCACCGCGTTGGTGCCGCTGGCACTCGCCGACGTGGTGGCGGCGCTGGTGGCCAACCTGCGCATGATCCGCGCCGTGGCCACCATCTATGGCGGGCGCACCGGCACGCTGGGAAGCTGGCGGCTGGCGCGCGCGGTGGTCGCGCACCTGGTGGCCACCGGCGCCGTGGCGGTGGGCGACGACATGATCGGCAGCGTCGCGGGCGGTGGCGTGCTGTCCAAGCTGTCGCGCCGCTTTGGCGAGGGGGTGGTCAACGGCGCGCTCACCGCGCGGGTCGGGCTGGCGGCGATAGAGCTGTGCCGCCCGCTGCCGCGCATCGCCACGCCGCGTCCGACGGTGGGCGGCGTGGTGCGCCGGGCGCTGGCGGGCCTGTTCGCGCGCGGGGAGGGCTGAGCCATGGATTTCGAGGTGTTCGTTACGCTGGTCGCGCTGGGGGTGCTGGGGCTGGTGGTCATCGGCATCCCGGCGCTGCTGGTCGGGCAGGCGCGGTTGCGCCGCCGGGTGGCGGCGCTGGAGGCGGCACTGGCGGGCGGCGGCGTGCCGGAAGCGGCTGCCATGCCCGACGCGGCGCCCCCCGCCGGGACAGAGGCCGAAGACGACGCCCCGCCCACGTCACCCGCGCCGGACGCGGCGGAGGGGGCGGAGGTGGCGGCCCCGAAACGCCCCGGCCTTGCCGCGCGGCTCGGGCGTTGGCTGCGGGGCAACTGGGCGGTGGCCGTGGCCGGGGTGTCGCTGGCGCTGGCGGGCCTGTTCCTCGTGCAATACGGGGTCGAACGGGGGCTGCTGACGCCTGCGATGCGGGTGCTGGCGGCGCTGGGCCTCGGCGCGGCGCTGGTGGTCGCGGGCGACCTGCTGCGGCGGCGGCACGGCGATGCGGCGTCGGTGCCCTCGGGGCTGGCGGGCGCCGGGCTGATCGTGCTGTTCGCGGGCGTGCTGGCGGCGCGGGCGCTTTACGGACTGATCGACCCGGGCGCGGCGCTGGCCGGGCTGGTGGCGGTGGCGGCGCTCGCCGTGGTGCTGGGCTGGTTCCACGGCCCGGTGCTGGGCACGCTGGGCCTATTGGGCGCGGGCGCGGCACCGTTCCTCGTCGGCGGCGAGAGTGCCGCGGCGTGGCTCTTCTATCCGTATTTCGCGCTGCTGGCCGTGGTCGGGCTGGCGGTGGATGCCGCGCGGGGCTGGCGCTGGCTGTCCTGGCTGGCGCTGGCGGTCGCCGTCGCGGGCGCAATGCTGCTTTATCTCGGCGGCGTGGCGGCAGAGCATTTTCTCGGCTTCTGGGCGTTGGTGGTGCTGGCGGCGGTGCTGGTGCCCGGGGCATACCCGGTGCCGCGCCATCCCGCACCGTCGCTCGGGCAGCGGCTGATGGCAGGGGGCGGCGCGTGGCCGGGCCTGCCGGAGCTGCTTGCCGCCGTCGCCGTGGCGTTGGCGAGCGGCGCCGCGCTGCTGGTGGCGGCAGCGGCGGAGACGGAAGCGCTGGCATGGCTGTCTCTGGGGCTGCTGGCGGGGATGGCGGCGGCGCTGACCCTTGGTACGCGGGCCGCGCCCGGCATCGCCGACCTGCCCGCCCTGCCGGTGGCGGCGGCGCTGGCGCTGGTGGCGCTCGATGGCGAACGGGGCGGGCCGCTCGTGTCGGCGTTCCACGCCGCGCGCCTGCCCGAGGCCCCGGTGCCGATCGGTGCGACGGTCCTGATGGCGGCGGGCGCGGTGCTGTCGCTGCTGCTGGCCACGCGGATGCGCGGCGCGGCAGGGGCCGCACCGGCGATCCTGTGGGCGCTTGGCGCGGCGCTGGCGGGGCCGGGCGTGGCGCTGGTGCTGGAGCTGTCGTGGCAGCCGGGGGCGATGCTGGGCGGCTATCCTTGGGCGCTGCACATCATGGGCATGGCGGCGCTGATGGTGGCGCTGGCGGCGCGGGCTGCACCGCGCACGCCCGACCCGCGCCTGGTGGCGGCGATCTTCGCGGGCGCGGCGCTCACGCTCATCGCGCTGGCGCTTTTCGTGGTGCTGAGCAAGGCGGCGCTGACGCTGGCGCTGGCGGTGATGGTGCTGGCCACGGCGCTCATCGACCGGCGGTTCGACCTCGCCTTGCTGGGGCTGTTCGCGCAGACGGGCGTGGCGGTGATTGGCTACCGGCTGGTGGTCGATCCCGGCATCGACTGGGCGGTCGACGAGGCCGGGCGCGGCGACGTGGCGCTGGCGCATCTGGGGCCGCTGGTGCTGCTGGCCGCGGCCTGGTGGCAGTTGGGCGCGCGGGGTCGTGAGGTGACACGCGGTGTGGTCGAAAGCGCGATCTGGACCGTCGCGGCGATCCTGCTGAGCGTGGTGCTGATGCGGGTGCTGGGCACTATCGGGGCAATGGGCCATGCCGGGCTGGGCCTGATGGCCACGGTGTGGTTGTCGGTGGCGCTGGCGCAGCTCTGGCGGCTGCGCGGGGCGGGGGCGGCGCTCAGGGCGCTACGCACCGCGCTGGCGGTCGTCACCGGGACGGTTGCGGTGGCGCTGCTGGTCGCGCAGGCCGTGCTGACCAATCCGCTCGCCCCGTTCATGTGGCGGCGCGAAGAGGTGCTGGGACCGCCAATCCTCGACAGCCTCGCCGCCGCCTACCTGCCGGTGGCGCTGATCCTCGCGGTGGCAGCGTGGCGGATGGATCACCTGCCGCGCATGCTGTGCCGGGGCTTCGCCGTCGCGGCCTCGGGCTACGCCGCCTGGTACGGCGCGCTGGAAATCCGCAGGCTGTGGCAGGGGCGCGACCTGAGCGTGCCGGGGGTGCTGGAGGGCGAGCTTTATACCTATACCGTGGCGCTGATGGCGGTGGCGCTGGCGCTGCTGGCACTGGCGGTGCTGAAGCGCTCCGAAGGCTTGCGGCGGATCGCGATGGCGGGGGTCGCGCTCACCGTGGCCAAGGTGTTCGTCATCGACATGAGCGGACTCGCCGGCCTGTGGCGGGTGGCGGCGTTTCTCGGTCTCGGCCTGTCACTGGCCGCGCTTGCCTGGATCAACGCGCGGATCATCAAGCGGATGGGGCTCGACCCCTGAGCCGCAGCCCCGGCGGGGCCGGCAAGCCGGCCCCGCGTCCTTGTCCGGTCATTCGACCGGGGCGCTTGTCCCGCCGGTGATGCTCTCGGGGGCCGGTGTCTGTGCGGGGGTAGGTGCCTGGGCGGGCGGCGCTGAGATGCTGCTCAGGACCACGATCCCGCCGATGACCACCACGATCATCAGCAGGGCAATCAGCCCGCCGCGTCCGGTGTTGCCACTCGGATTCGCGTTATAAGGGTCCGCGGTGTTGCGGACATGGCTTTGCAGGTCGTCGTTTGGGGCGGGAGTATACATGGCTCCTCCTTTCACTACGCCAATGGTAGATCGTGGCGATCGTTCTGCAGAGGGGGCGCCGCCGAAGCCGCGATTTCTGGCGGCGGCGTGCCGTTTTACCTGCCAGTGAGCGGCACGTTTCTGCCATCGGCTGTATCCGGCCGGTCGAAATGGCGCGTTCTGGCGGATTTCTGCCTGTGTCAGCGCAGTTTGGGCACACCGCCGGGATGGGTCTCGCGGTCGACCACGGCGGCGCGCATGGAGCGGCCGATGCGGTGCGCGAGCGCCGACCACGCGGCGGCCTGCTCGGGGCGCAACTCGCGGGCGAGCACGTTGTCGAAGAGCGCCAGCCATGTCGAGAACATCCCCGGTTGCACGTTGCCCGCGCGGACATGCGCGGCGATCGGGCTGCCGTCGTAGCGGCGCTCGTGCAGGATGGTGTTGGCCCAGAAATCGGCGACCTTCGCCTCGTGGGCGGGCCAGTCGGTGACGTGGGCCGCGAATACCGGACCGAGGCCCGGATGCGCGCGCACCGCGGCATAAAACGCTGTGACCACCCGCTCGATCTCGGGCCGCGTGATGTCAAAGCGTGGGGGCAGGGCGGTGGTCATGCCTCGTAAATGCGCCGCTGAGCCGCGCGAGGCAAGGGGGGATGGCGGCGGGCGAAATCCCGAAAGAGACCTCAGCGAAACGCCTCGTTTGAGGGGTGAGGTGGGATTTGTTTCCCCCGGGATGGTTTTGGGCCGGTTGTTAGGCTTCGGTGGTGGCCTTGACTGGCAGGTGAGATTGGTGAGGGAGCCGGGTTATCAGCCGT